>CALMBF010000033.1 GCA_937860145.1 uncultured Geobacter sp. | reverse complement strand
GACGGGTTGAGCCCCGGGGGGGCGGGGACGGAGAGGGTGGCGCCGCCCGTCAGGCTCTGGCCGGTGAGGTTGATCTCCACCCCCCTGACCAGGGTGAAATCAGGGCCGATGGTGGCCGCCGGGGGGACCGTCCTCGTGGCCACCGGGGTGGCGCTGCCGAGCGCCCCTTGCGGTATAGTGAGGATGTTGCCGCCATTGTCCACCAGGCGGCCGCCGTCAATGCCGACCATGACCCCGCTGTCGCCGGCGTCGGGCGGGGTGATCTCCACACTCACCTTGCCGAGGAGCAGGTCGACGACGGTGAACTCCCGCGACGGTGCGACCGGGAAGGTGGTGCGCAGGCCGGCTGTCAGGCTCCCCGTGTCCGCAGCCGGGAGCGCCCCGCCGCCGATGCTGGTGCTGCAGGGGTGGCGGTAGAGGAGGATGTCCTGGGTGTAGACCTGGGGCTCCACCCTGTCGCCTGCTTTGAGGTCGTAGCGTTCGGTGACCCGGCCGCTGACGCGCAGTCCGGAGACAAGCTGCGGCGGGGCGGCGGCATCGGCCTTCGGCGCCACGAGCAGTTCACCGACGGCTTTGAGCCCTGTTTTGGGTGGCGCTGCCTGGGGGACGACTTTGCCGGTGGCGGTGACGAGATCGGGCTGAAGGCTGAGTGGGGCAGGCTGAAGGGGTGCTGCTGACAGCGGCTGGCCGGCTGCCAGGACCGGCGGCGCATTGGGCGCCGGATCGGCAAGGACCAGGGCGTACTGGCCAAACGAGTTGATCTGGCTGAGGGCTGACGTCTGAGGGCCTTCGAGCTGGACGCTGCCTGCGGCGAGCCACTGGTGGGTAGTGCTGTCGTAGCGGGCAAGCTGCGGCAGAGCGGCCGGATCGGGGGAGAAGCCGGCGGGGAGCGGTAGTTTGAGGGTAGCCGGATCGGCTAAGGGGGTGTCGAGGGCAGCGCCGGTTGCCGGGTCGAGGAGGCGGATGTCCACGGCAGCAAGGGGGGACCAGCCGGCCGGGAGGAGCCCCGCGAGCCCCTGGTTGGAGACCGGGGTGAGGCGGAGGTCGGACGAGCTTCCCAGTGCCCCCGGGGGGAGGTTCAGTTCGACGAGGTGCGAGGACCGTGGATCGGGGTCCGGGGAAAGGAGCCCGACCTTCGCCGTGCCGCCGTCAGGGCCGATGATGTTCTTCGTCTCGCTGATCCTTGTCAGGCGGGCGTCGATGGCGATGCTCCTCTTTTCCGGCATGATCGCCACGGAGCGTTCGACGGTGGTGAAACCAGGCTTGGCGACGGTCGCCAGGGCTGCTCCGGCGGCGGTCTCCTTGAAGTAGCCGCCGTCATCGCTGGCGCCGAGGAGAGCGGTCCCCCCCTTGGCGTCGGTGACGGTGACAGTCGCGCCGGCAAGGAGGAGGCCCCGGCCGTCATCCAGCACCTTCCCCTGGAGATAGCCCGGCCCCATGGCCGCCTGGGTGATACGGGTGGTGGCCGTGGCAACGGCGCTGTTGCCTGCGGTGTCAACGGCTTTCAGCTGGAAGAGGACGTCGCTGCCGGCGCTCAGGGTCGGGGAGAGACGGTAGGAGACCTTTTCGGCAACCGCCGCCGTCGCCCCCCCGGACCAGATGGGGACGCCGTCGACCCTGAGCTCAGCCAGGGCGAGTTGCCTGTTGTCGCCGGCGCTCACGGCTATGGCGATGTTGGCTCCGGCGGCGGCTTCCGCCGGAGGGGTGAGGCTCACCGCCGGGGAGGTGGCGTCGAGGGTGACGGTCACGCCGGCGCTGCCGCTGACGGTAACAAGGGGGGGAGCCGGGTCGATCGCGGCGGAGAAGCCGCACTCCGGTCAGGCAATGGTCATCATCGGCCGGCTCCAACGACGGGGTAAGCGGGGATAGCATTCATTGGTGCAGCTCCCCCGCCCTTTCTGCCAGATCTTGGCGAAGGGGATTTCCCTGATATTCAGCGAAAATTCTCTGCAGGTGTCAGCTTGCTTCGTAACTTTTGATTATGTAGGGTTTTGCCTGCTCAAAATCTTCCGGGGATTTAATGGTAATTTCCAGATCACCGGTACCGAAATGGCCGATCTTACGCATATCGCGCAAAAACCCCTTCTCCTTTTCCAAATCAACACTGTCAGGATTAACCTTCACAAAAACCAGCAGGTTCCGGGTCTGCGGGTGAATCTCAACACAGGCAAAGTTTTTTATCCGTTTATACGCGAAGTAGTTCTTCGTCGGAGTGAGCTGGACGTCGTCGCCTAACGCCAACAGGTACGCGTGAAGGGCTTCGTAGCGGTCCTTAAGTTCGGTGTCGGCCTGCTCATAGAATTCCGTCACCGTCTTGTACTTGTTAATGCCTTTAACGGTCTTCTTTTCATCAGATTCGGAAATTGTCTGGGCTGTGGTGGCATTCACCAAGTCCAGCAAAAGTAAATCAGAACCGTAATGTTTATACCGAATCAGTTCGATGTTGCGGTTGATCTGCTGGACAGCGTGACAATCGTACTTAGTGAAATCGCCTGCAATGCAAAGCAAGCGGGTGCTGGACCACTCGATGCCGTCAGCAGCAGCCTTGCCGAACTTTTCCAAAACCAACAGTTTGAACTCGGCCTTGTGATCCATGAGCCAGTCGAGGTAGAAGAGCCCCTGGTTGATGACGTTCTCGTTCATGGCCCGCTTGTACTCGATGATCACCGGGCAGCCGTTTTCGTCGATACCGAGGGTGTCGATCCGGCCGCCGTGGGTCTTGCCGGTTGAGTATTCGGTGGCAAGAAAGCGGACGCCGAGGAAGGATTCCAGGTGTTTTTCGATAAGGGTCTGGAGGGATTTCTCGATGCTGGAAGAGTGGCCTTCAAGCTCGATGACGCTGTCACCGGAGAGGCGGAAGATTTTGATGTCACTCATTTGTCAGCCTTTCTATTTAGTGTTACACCGGTGTCCTTGCGATCCGGCCGCACTACTACAGGTATGCCACCAGGCGGTAAAGGGCCTTTGAATTTATGGGGCTCACTACTAGCTGTTAATGGCCTAGATTCAGTAGTCAAAAGATTGCCGTTTTCATCAGCCAGAACCTGCCCCTTCTCGTCAATCAGGTACTTTAGAGGAGCAGAAGAAGTAACGGCATTTGGTGTCAGCGGCTGAGTCAGCCGAACAGGTCGTAGCGGTTTATGCTTCAACTCTTCACGGACCTTTGGATCAAGTTTTACTGGTGAGTTAACATTTATGATATTGATTGCCCACTCTCTAAGCGCCGGTGATTCCTTGTCTGGATCACCTCTTAAAATTCCAATGGCAAGCTCCACATATTTTTGGCTTATTTCCTTATCCTTTATCGCAGCATTTATCTGATAGCCGAAATAACCAACAAGGATTGGGACAAGCAGGATTGCTACGCTATTGGCAATGACATGAAATTTATCCCACCGGTCTTTGGATTTCACGGGTTCACTCGTCACTAAAGAAGTATTTTTCATAATGAAAATGCCACTTCGTCTATGTCGTAGGAAAGACCAAAGAATTTGATGTCAGACATGTAAACTCCATTAGTTAGGCCTGAACTGCGGTGTCTCGGCCAACCCCAGCACTGTTTCGATCTTGCCGGCGGCCTTGAGCACGGCGTAGATATCAAGCCGTTCAACGGTTTTGTTGTGCTTCACGAATTCGGCAAGATACTGCTCGGCGTTCGAATGAATACCCCGCCGGGTACAAACAAGAAAGGACACCGACTCTGCTTCCAGTTCGGCAGTGTCATGGTCCGGTATCCAGCGTTCAGGTATGGCGAGCGCCTTGTCGGGGCCTAAATGGCCCAGGTACAGGTGGGCGAGTTCGTGAACGAGCGTGACAAACTGGACATTCGGGTTATGGGACTTGTTGAGTCTGACGATGTAACTTGATTTTTCCTTCTTATCCTTGGAGCGGTTTATTATTTCGAGCCCCTCAGGCTCGTTGCGCTGCACGTTGCCCGCCAGTCCGGCTCCGCAGTCGATGCAGAGAAGAACAATGCCGGATCGCGACAACAACAAGCCGAACTGCTCAATGCTCTCTTCCTGCATGTCACCGAAAGCCCGGAATGGATCGGTTGCCTCGACAGGGAGCGGATCGCCTTCGGTATCCGCAACATCGTAGACAAACGCCACCGGGCTGAACGGCCAGAGAATCACCAGCGGCCGGGCTCCGTCCTTGACCTCGCGATTGAAGCGGCGCTTCCAGTCGTAACGGGATGCCGCATATTGCAAGCCCGGTTTCTGGATCTGCAGGAGCATGGCGTTGAACGGGGCAAAGCCCCGCAGTCGCTGGATGAAGCGGAGCAACCCGTAAAACTCTTCCGAGGTCTGGTACAGCAGGCTATCGCGGAAAAGCTGGTTGAGCAGCGAACGGACCTCTTCTTCCTCTTGAAAGAGCGGCAGTTGTGGGGTGGGTTTCGGTCGTCCGGGCATGGAAATTAATCCTTATTCCGTTTCATGTTTTCAATGAATCTTGCTGCTTGCCTAGTAATTATGAATACCCTATTTCCGCTCTTATTCGTGCTTTGTAGCAAAAATTCCAAGTCACATAATCTTTTAAGGTCATCCTCGAGAAATCGCTCATCCTCAACAACTATATTGCCACCTCTGCCATCCATAATCTGGAAATATGTTTGCCCTCGAAAATGCATCTCAAGCAAGGTGGAACCGCCGGATTCGTGGAGCTCTTCAATAATCTTGATGGACTCTTGCGAGAGTGATTCAGTTGGGTTAAGTGCGGTGGCAATGTCTTTAAACCCATCAAACTGAGTCGCAATTGCTGTAAGAGCCCTGTCAAGGCTATCAAGCCTGCTCATGATGCTCTCACTGCTTTGTCGAAACATCGATTCAAGTCCTGCAGCAATCTGACGATTACCAAGAATCAACTGTTTGATTTCGTTATGATGATTTTCTTCGAGCCAAAGGATGAAGTCATTATGCTTGTCTGTGGAAGCAGCCCTTACCTCAGACATATAGTTGCAAATAAGTCCGACAATTGAAGCAAATGACGTTGCCGCCGTTAATGGGTCCATGATTCTCTCCGGTTTAAACTATTGCTCAAACAGTTCTGACAAATTCACCTCGTCAGCATTCGCCTTTATCAACCGAACACTCCCAGCTTTCTTCGCAGGCAAATTTTGGACATTGCAATTTGTCCAGTTACCGGTAGGCACGCCAAGCACCTTTTCAATTCTCACGATAAATGCCTGATCATGCACGCAAGGCCCAACGACATCGAATTTCTTGCCGTGATTGACTCGCATGATGTCGTTGAAGTGCTCGTCAGCCGCATTAAATGAATACCCGACAACCACAATCTTATCCGCCTGTTGCACCCATTCAGACGCTTTATGCCAAAGCTCAATGTATTTGTGAGACAGGATCGGCTTCAGCCGTAATGGTGGTACTAGAGCCGGAATCACATGGCGCTGGTTTTCTGTATTTTCGTCGGTCACTACGATGTTGGGGGCAACCTCGTCCGTAATAAGTTGAGCCGGGTTGCATCCTGCAATATTCTCAATCGGAATCAGGTCGCGGGTATCCATACGGACGTACTCCGCCAGTCCTCCATGAAAATAAACGCAGTTTTCGCGGCCGAGAGTCTTTTCAAGAAATGATGTGTAATTGAGGGTGATTGCTTTAATCCCTGCAGGAATATTCCCGTAGAACGGGAGAGGGGAACCATTATACGTACTGAGAACTTTTTCTTGCCGGTGAACCAGAAATGCCCAGAGACACCATGAAATGTAGATGTAGTTTTTGATTTCGCTGCTCTTGTTGTTGTAGAAGCCTAAGAACTTATCAATCAAGAGCTTTTCTACATCGAGCATATCCATGCCCAATGCAGTCGCAACATCGTTACTGCTCGTGGTAAGGCTCTGCTTGAGGGTTGTTTTGAAAATTGTTTTGAACGTCTCAGAAAGTGGCAGTTTGTGGATGTCGACTATCGAGTCGTGGCTGTCAATATCCTGTGCATCCTCAGGGAAAACCTCCTTGATCAAATTATAAGTTTCGTCATCAATCTGGCTTTCTGTTGCTACCCCGACCAGTTTATTGAAAAGCCGAACAATCAACATCCCTTGTTTTTTTACGATACTGCTGTCGTCAGCGATGCTATCCACAACTACTTGAACGCGCTTGATAACAGATTTTAACTCTCCAATTTCCCGATTGGTAAGATTGTCAACGGCATTATTGATCAGGCGAACGAAAGTAAATCTCAGCCCCGGCAAGGCATCGCGTAGTGCAGCATCTACAGCCTTTCCGTCACCATCAAGATATTGCGTGATGGCTGGCAACAAGGTGTTCGCCATGGGGAATTCGATTCCAGTTGTTCTGTCAGCACCTGCACCAAGAATAAGTAGTTTCATCCATTCCTCCGTCTTATCATGTTACACAATCCAAAAATCTCCGGACTAGTCGGTACGCCGGCTCATAGCAAGCAATCGCATCTTTCGACGGAGCCAGCTCTCCATGGAACAAAATGCAACGCATTTGATAAAGCACTTCGACCATACCGGCAAATAGTGCGTTCTTCCCGCATTTAAACCTATAGGCTCCGCATTCGATATCTACTGCGGTTGCTGGGTCTTGATAGGTAAGAAGATTTTCAACCCAATTCGGAGAAACTTCTGCATACAACTGCCGTAGCACCCCTTGTTGGGTTGGAGACAATGTCTGAGAGAAACCAGCTTGGGCTTCGAGGTCGGCAAGGGTATAGTTTGCTTGATTGTGCTGAAACACAACGACACCGCTACTGTTTCTTTTGACCTCCGTGTTTACTTGCTTATTGGCAAGGCGCTCAACTTTAAATTCATACCCATAATAATTATTTGTCTTGGCTAAAGGAGGGCGTTCGCGGAGAAAAATATTTGCAAATGATATACGTGTCTTTTCCACTCCTTTCCCACTAAACAACTCATAACCTTCAAGCCGATGATGCAACAATGCGATTTCTGCACGAAACTGTGCAGCATCGTCGCTGTCACGTTCCAGCAGCGGCCGAAGTCTGCTTAGAATAGGGTTCCCCTGCCACTTAATCTCGTTGATTATTTTTCGATCTTGATTCTCAGTGTAAGCGCTCCGATACCAGGCATTGAAGGCAAGCCAGACCTTAACAAACTGTCCGAGGTAATCAATGTCAGACATACGAAGCCAAGCGTCACGATTATCAATAAATGTATTCGGCACCGTCAAATTCCTCCATTCAATATTTCAAGTCCCGCCGCTTCGCACTCCTCAATCGCAACCTCCACCGCCTGCTTTGCCCGCTCAAGCAACGCGTGAGCCTGTTTCCGAGCACCAATGGCTGAGTGCACCATTGCAAAAATTTCTTCTTCATGGCTTCTGATAACATCAGGAACCCGAAGATTCAATAGCTCCTTCTCGTCAAAACGGGGATGGTTTGAGCCATCCTGCGACCATTTAAATATCAACTGCGGCAGCATTGAACGGAGGTAGACCAATAACACCTCGATACGTATTGATTGCCGTTTCGGACGCAATACGATGAACTCCGTCGAACCAACCATAGGCAAGTCGCTTTCATCCAGAACAACGGCAATTTCCTTCAGATATGAACGCAGGCGAGAGACAATGATATCGCCTTTCTGAAATCGTTTTTTGGTGCTGGATATCTCTTCCGGTAAAATTGGATGTTTGGTCGCGTCTATGAATGGCGAAAGTGCGTCTGTAAGGTCATAGTTTCGCACTAACTGAGTTGCACAAGCTGTATCTGGTTGCCACAGATCGCGTATGGGGCGGAACATTTCGCCGACTGTTATCCCTGGGAAGCTCGCCAAGAGATTAAGGGCCGCCTGCTTGCTGGGATGAAAATATTCTGCGTCGAACCGTTCCGCTGCAAACGCATCACTGGCCTTGCGCTGGTAAGTCAGCGGTTCTGGCGGCTGCCAGCCTACGAGGTCAAGAGCACGGAGCAGGGTTTGTTCGGCTTGAGTACTTAATCTTTTCGACTCATTTTGCAGTTGCTCACTATTGATAAAAGACTGCTGGATTGCCATTTGGAACGCATCAGAAAAAACAGGTAACCGTAGTTCCTTGATAATCTCAGTTGATATTGTGGGTTGTGCTACTGCCTTGATAGCCCCTTCCAATTGAAGCCTACCGAAACGGGTATTGAAGAATACTGTTGCAAAGAAGGGATTAATTGTTCCTTGCTTCAACGAAGCAATTATCACATTCGGGCTGATAGTAACTTCAGCTTGAATCACCACCCCACAACCGACATCACCGACACGTGCAAAAGCTAAGTCCCCCCTTTTGAAGGTCTTCAACCCTTGCCGGGCGATGAAGTCTGGGGACAAATAAACTATTTCCGCAGCATCGGAACGCAATCCCCGAAGATTGAACGGGCGCAGCATTGGTACGCCGCTATCCACGTAATTAGTATCCAACACATTTGAGCCAAAAGGACCACAGACAATTCGTTTGCAATAACTACCGAGTTTAGGCCAGTCGACTGATAGCTTTCTGACTATAAGTTGTTCTTTTGTAAAAAACGAGCTGTCAATCCTTCCAGTTCGCTCACTTTTCAGAACTTCCGACAGCTTGATAACACTCACTTCCAGCCCCTCCAACAACGCCCGATACCGGGCCTCATCAAAGGGGCTCAGGGAAAAAAACTGAGCTTCTCCTTCTTGGCAAACTCAACAAACGCTTCGGCAACGCCGTCCTTTGTCATGCCATCGTGGTTGAAAAGATCGTGCTGCACGATCCAGTGGCCGTGGGTATCGCGAACCAGCTCCTTTGACTCGATCGGCATAACCATGTTGAGGGGGTTGTCCACCTTGTCCAGCCCACCGAACTGCTCTTCGATCTGCTCCAGGCTCATGCGGACCAGCTTCCCATCCCGCTTGAACTGGTAGATGGTTGCCGCCTTGATGCTGCCGTACTTGGCCAGAAAATCGTCCCGGTCGTACTTGATCATTTCCAGCAGCCCTTCAGTATTCTTTTCTATGATAGAAACGACATCTTTCGTGACAAAAACCTTGTCGCCGGAGGTATCCTTGGACTCCAATTTCTGCGTTGCAAAGAAGATATTGTAATCATCCGACTTGGGGCAGAGCGGCCCGGATTTGGGATTGTCGTTCCACTTCTGCACAAAGAGCACGCTGGTCTTGGTTCCGGTGTGGGGCTTGAAGGTATTGGGATGCAGCCCAACAACGGCCAAAATGCGACAGCGCTCGGCGATGTACTGGCGCACCCGCTTGTCCGAGGCGTTGTTAAACCGCCCTTGCGGCAGGACAATCGCCATCCGACCGCCCGGCTTGAGGAAGTCGAGGTTACGCTCGATAAAGAGCAGGTCGCGCCCCACCTTGCTTTCATACTTGCCGTTCTCCTTGTGGCCCAGTTCATAGGCTGAAAGCAGGTCGGTCTGTTTGATATCCCCAGCAAAGGGGGGATTAGCCATGAGCACGTCGAAACCGAAGGAGCGATAATCCTTCATCTTCTGATCGGTCAGGAGCTTGCGCATCTTGTTCCAGCCGGCAAAGTAGGTTGCCTGCCAGGTCTCTTCCTTGAGGGTTTCCCCCCATTTGTTCCAATCGAGCGTATTGAGGTGAAGCACGTTGGTCTGGCCGTCCCCAGCGATGAGGTTGAGACAGCGGGCGACCCGCACTGATTTTTCATCAAAGTCGATGGCAAAGACCTTGTCCCGCACGTAGTCGTAGCAGCGCTCCGGCTTCTTCTCCAGGGTGAAAAGGTGGGAAGCCTCCAGCCCCTCATCGTCGAGAATGTCCCGCCAAACCTTGAAAATGGCGTGCATGGTGAAGCCGGCCGAGCCGCATGCGGTGTCGATCAGGCTCTCATCCTCCTGGGGGCTCAGCATCTTCACGCACATGTCGATGACCCAGCGCGGGGTGAAGTACTGCCCCTTTTCCCCTTTGGACGACTTGTTCACCAGATATTCAAAGGCTTCGTCGATGATATCCAGGTTGGAGTTGAACAGCTTGTACTCTTCCAGGGAGCCGATGCAGACCTGCAGATGGTCGGGGGTGAGCTTGATCCGGTCGCCAACGGGGAAAACCCCTTCCCACTTCTGGCTGGCCTCTTCAAACAGGGTCTGGATACGGTCGCGCAGCTCGGCGGCGGTATTGGTGTTGCGGAATCGGAGATGCTTGTACCGGCCGGAATAGACCGAAAGCTCGTCATAGAGCTTGGTGAAGATCAGTTTGAAAACCTCCTCGAACACATCCACCCCGGCGTTGGCGAGGACCTCGTCCTCCATGTCGGTAATGATGTATTTGAGGGAGCGGGCACGGCTCCCCTTCGCTTCCCGCTCTTTCTCCAGCTTGACAAGGGTGCTGATGTCCCACGGCTGCCCGGCAACATCTTCTATGGTCTGGCTTGCAGTGGGCAGTTCCGGGATTTCCACAAAGTAGTTGGGGTTCTTGCGGTGCCAGACAAGAGTATCCGCGCCGTTCGACCAGAGCGCCAGGGGGGCGCCGGTTGCGTGGCAGTAGGACTTGAGCTGTTCCTTGCCTTCCTTCTCCTTGATCTTTTTGACCTCGACGATCAGGTATGGCACCGTGGGGCGATCCTTGTCGAATACCACGATGTCGGCCCGCTTGCTGGTGTCGCGACCAAAAGTGATGGGGTATTCGATGTTCAGACGGGAGACCGGGTAGTTGTAATGCTTCGTGAGCCGCTGAATCCAGAGTTGCCGGACAATCTCCTCAGGTTTGGCCTGCCGCTCCTTGCCGGTGACGAGACACTTGAGATACGCCTTGTCGTTTTTATCGAACAGCGCCGCCTCGATCTCTTTGATGGCGTCGTCACTGAACTGGGAAAGGGCGTGGGCTGTTTTTTCGTCGCGGAAAATTGCTGCAAAAGTATGGAGTACGTCAGACATGAAAACCTCGTATGGACTTAGGATCAATCAAACCGACAGCATCTTACAACAACAGCAGTCATGCTGTGACAAATCTTTTTGATGGAATTATTGTTTAGCGTCCGCACGTTGATGCCACATTAGCCGGCACAAGATTAACTTCATCTACTATTTCGAGTGTTTGACCGTGCTTCCCATTACACGATGAACATACTGGAATCACGTACCAGGAAGCATCAGTAGCTGAAACTTTTTGTACATGTGCGCCGACTTCCGGGTTACCGTTACAGCCAACAACGACGCATTTGTTGGCTCTCTGATTGCTGAACTTTTGCCAATGGGCATACCAGCTTGGGCATTTGCATGTGTTCTGACTTGTTCCATTCAGGTTTTTGACTTTCATAATACGTTCCTTTCAAGGATGGTTTGATCTGCATTCCGGCATGCCGGATTTTTACAACATCCCGTCATTATTCAACTTTGCCACCAAATTTCCGCCTCTGTCTCACATCTTCAGCAACTTTACCTTCTGATACGCCACACTTCGCAACTTCTCCAACTCCAGCCGCAGGGCGGTTTTCTGCTCGGCGGTCATATCGGCAATGACGACGGTGTCCAGCTTCTGTGCCCAACCGGCAACATCGTCTGCGGCAAGGGGCTTCTTGATTGTTTTGGGTGCTGTTTTCTTGATGATCTCTCCGCGGGTTAAGCCGCTCTCCTTGTAACGGGTATAAAGGGCGGTCATCCGCTCCGATGTCTTCTCACGAGCGATGGCAACCAGGATCCCCCGGGCGGTTTTCGGGTCGCTGCGGCAGTCGTCCTTCACCTCCGCCGGCAGGCGGTTGAGGGAAAGGATTTCGGAGATGGTTGAATCCGACTTCCCCAGCGCCTGGGCCAGTTCCGCCAGGCCGTAGTCGTGCACCGCCCGCAGACGCTCGATGGCCTCGGCCTCCTCGATGGCGGTGAGGTTCTCCCTCAGGAGATTTTCGATGATGGCGATCTCCGCCGGCTCCCCGTCGGTGATGATGGCGGGAATGTCGACGAGTTCCGCCAGCTTGGCCGCCTGGAAACGCCGCTCGCCCGAGACGATGAACAGGTTACCGCTCTCGTCTTCCCGAACCAGGATCGGTTGGAGTACCCCGTGAGTGCGAATTGATGCTGTCAGCTCATCCAGTGCCTGTTCATCCAAGTATTTGCGAGGCTGCTCCGGATCGGGTACCAGTCTGGACAAATCGATTTGGTATAATTTCCCCTTTTCGTAGCCTGCCATACCCACCCCTTTCTTGTACGTTTTACTGAAACGACGCCCACAAAAGTAGCTCCCACCGGAAGACCTATGACAGCAAACAGTTGAGGTCCTAAACAGCACTTGTATAGCACGTTGCGCACCAATTCCGACAAGGCCCTCAACAAACCTCGTTAATCATGTAAAATCGGAAAGTTATCTTTGATGAAGCCAGGTCTGTCGCTGTTTCAGCCCCAGCAGCAATACGTCACAAGGTGTAAAGAAACTTTACACCTCAGCATTCATCCCCCCGCAACCTCCCGTACAGAGCGGCATTACAGGATGTGTAAAGTTTTTTTACAGTTGTAAAAAAACCTGCACCCCTCCCCCCCTGCTGTGACTGGATATCCGGCGAAGAGTTGGATTCCGTTGTTGCAATCACCCAGATTGACAGCATACTGATTATCGGTATAATCACCTTCACCCGTTTCCCCCCCACTTTCTCCAGGAAAGCCCCTATGCCAGATATTGACACAAGCGTCGGATTCCTCCTTGCAAAGGCCTACCAGCGGGCCTGCGCCCTGTACAAGGAGGAGTTCGAAGGCTACGACATCACCCCCCCGCAGTTCGGGCTGCTCCGTTTCCTCTGGGAGGAGGACGGCATCACCCAGGTGGAGCTCTCCAACCGCAGCCAGATCGACCGGACCACCATCGGCGGGCTGATCGACCGGCTGGAGCAGTCGGGGCTGCTCAAGCGCCGTCCCCACCCCGACGACCGCCGTGCCTATCTTATCTGCCTGACCGAGGCCGGCAGGAAGCTGGAACAGGAGCTGATGCCGCTGGGTGACGAGGTGCAGCGGCGGATCCTCGCCCCCCTCACCCCGGACGAGGTGCAGGCGCTGCTGTCTATCCTGCAGAAACTTCGCTACTGACTAAGGAGTGTCCCATGGTCTTCCGAACTGCCATGCTCACGACGCTGCTGGCACTGCTCGTCGCGTCCGCTGCCGGAGCCGAACAGCTCTCCCTCCGCGACTGCCTGGAGCAGGCACGGCGCGACAACCCGTCCCTCAAGGTGGCGACCCACGACAGAGCCGTTGCCGCCGCAGAGGTGAAGATCGCCGGCAGCACCCGGCTCCCCCGCATCGACCTCCAGGGGGGGTACACCGCCCAACTGGAGCCCCAGGGGGTGAAACTGGGGGGGACAACCGCCCAGACCCAGCAGGCTGACTACGCCTTTGCCGGGGTGAGCGTCTACCAGACCCTCTACGACTTCGGTCGCACGGGGAGCCGGCGTGACCAGGCAGCCGCCCAGGTCAAGGCGGTGTCGTCCCGCTACGGCAACATGGAGCAGGACGTGGCCCTCCAGGTCATCAGGGGCTACTACGCCATCCTCCAGGATGAGAGCATGGTCCAGGTCGCCAGCGACGAGGTGACCCAGCGGGAACAACACCTGCAAGTGGCCAGGAACCTGTACGGGGAGGGGGTGACCACCCGCAACGACCTGCTCCAGGCCGAGGTGAAGCTCTCGGGCAGCCGCCAGAAGCTCCTGGCAGCCAGGAACAGCCTGACCAATGCCTGGCTCCTCCTCAACTACCTTACCGGGGCCGCCCCCACCCGCCGGGCGACCCTGGTGGAGGAGCAGACCGGCAGCGAACCGCTCCCCGACGCTGGCAGCGCCTCCCTCCTGGAAGGGCGCCACGACCTCAAGGCACAGCGCGCGGTCATCCGGGCCGGCGAGGCAGCGGTCAACGAGGTGCGGAGCGGCTTCTACCCCGAGATCTACCTGAAGGCCGGCATCGACTACCTGCAGAACGACAAGGTGGCGGAGCAGGCCATCGCGGGGGCAACCGTGGGGCTGAAGATGAACCTGTACGACGGCATGGCCACCACGGGCCGCCAGCGGCAGGCGGTCGACCAGCTGCAGCGGGAGAAGGACCGGCTGCGGGAACTGGAGACGGCGGTGGTGCTGGAGATGCAGACGGCCCGCAACGACATGGACGTGGCGCGGGAACGGATCGAGACGGCGAGGGACGCCATCCGCCAGGGGGAGGAAAACCTGAGGATCAACCAGGACCGCTACCAGGCCCAGGTGGGGACGGCCACCGACGTAGTGGATGCCCAGACCCTCCTGAGCCAGGTCAGGAGCGACTATTACCAGGCGCAGTTCGACTACCAGGTGGCCCGGGCACGGGTGCTGCGGGCAGCGGGCGAGCTGTGACCAACGGACCGAAGATAACGGACCGGGGAAAGAACCAGGGAAGCCGGGCTGACCGGCTCACACGTAAACAGGAGTATCTCCGTGCAAGACACCGACACCGAAACTGAAACAAAAGACGCTCCACCTGCCGGTAACGGCAAGCGCAAACGCGTGGGGGTGATCCTCTTCCTGCTCGTCGCCCTGTCGGCCATTGCCGGCGTGCGGTGGTGGCTCATCGGGAGCAGCAGGATAACCACCGACAACGCCTTCGTGGAGAGCCACATCCACTCCATCGCCGCCCGGGTCGGCGGCATGGTCCGCACCGTGGCGGTGCGCGACAACCAGGCGGTGCGACAGGGTGACCTGCTGGCGGAGATCGACCCGGCGGACTACCGGGTCAGGGTTGCCGGCGCGGAGGCGGCCCTCGAAGTCACCCGGAACGAGACGTCGGGCGACTATGCACGGGTGGAGCAGAGCCGGGCGGAACTGCAGCAGAGCCGGGCCCGGCTGGCCCAGGCCGAGAGCGACCTGAAGCGGGGGAGCGCCCTGTTCGCCAAGGAGGTGATCCCCAGGGAGCAGCTGGAGCGGCTGGAGACCAGCCGGAGCATCGCCGCCGCCCAGGTGGCGGAGAAAGAGGAGAACCTGCGGCGCTACGCCGCGGAGGCCGGACTGTCGGCCAGAGGCGGCAGGGAGGCCAAGGCGGCCCAGCGCCGGGCCCAGCTGGAGGAGGCCCGGCTGAACCTCTCCTACACCCGGCTCACCGCGCCGGTGGACGGCTACGTCACCCGCAAGGCGGTGGAACCGGGGAACTACATCCAGCCGGGGCAGCCCCTCATGGCGGTCGTCGCCCTGGAGCATGCCTGGGTGACGGCCAACTACAAAGAGAGCCAGCTCTCCCACGTCCGGCCCGGGCAACAGGTCGAATTCACGGTGGATGCCTACCCGGGCAGGAAGTTCGCTGGCACGGTGGAGAGCATCATGTCCGGCACCGGCGCCGCCTTCTCCCTCCTCCCCCCGGAGAACGCCACGGGCAACTACGTGAAGGTCGTGCAGCGGATTCCGGTACGGATCGCCATCGACCGGCAGAGCGACCCGGAGCACCTGCTGCGGGTCGGAATGAGCGTGGTGCCGACCATCATCACCGGCCGGACGGTACGGGATGTCATCCATGACCTTTTTGCCCGCGACTAACCCCTAACCGACTGGCCGAGAAGTTTTCGCAATCCAACGCCGTGATTGCGGAACATCCTCGGCCATCCACGACCATGGACGATACCCGACAGACGATCAACAAATGGCTCATCACGGTCACCGTCATGCTCCCCACCATCATGGAGATCATCGACACCTCCGTGGCCAACGTGGCGCTCCCCCACATGCAGGGGAACCTCAATGCCGGCACGGACGAGGTGACCTGGGTCCTGACCAGCTACCTGGTGAGCAACGCCGTGGTCCTCCCCATGACCGGCTGGCTCGCCCGCCTCTTCGGCCGCAAGCGGTTCCTCATCACCTGCATCGTCCTCTTCACCCTCTCCTCCCTCCTCTGCGGCGCCGCCCCCAACCTGGGGACCCTGATCTTCTTCCGCGTCCTCCAGGGGGCAGCCGGGGGGGCGCTCATCCCCATCAGCCAGGCGATCATGATGGAGACCTTCCCCCCCCACCAGCGGGGGATGGCCATGGCCATCTTCGGCATCGGCGCCATGTTCGGCCCGATCATCGGACCGGCCCTGGGGGGGTGGATCACCGACAACCTCACCTGGCGCTGGATCTTCTACATCAACATCCCCATCGGGGTCATCGCCGTCATCATGGCCGGGGTCTACATCGTCGACCCCCCCTACCTGAAGCGGGTGCAGATGTCCATCGACTACTGGGGGCTGGTCTTCCTCTCCCTCGGCTTCGGCGCCCTCCAGGTGGTGCTGGACAAGGGGCACCAGGACGACTGGTTCAACTCCCCCTTCATCGTCGCCTTCACAACCGTCTCGGTCCTCTCCCTGATCATGATGCTCTGGGTCGAGCTGCGCCACCCCCACCCCATCGTCAACCTGCGGCTGTTCAAAAACGTCTCCTATGCCGCCGGGGTCACCATCATGTTCGTGGTCGGCTTCTGCCTCTACAGCTCCATCATGCTCATCCCCCTCTTCCTCCAGACCCTCATGGGGTACACCGCCACCAAGGCGGGGATGGTCCTGGCCCCGGGCGGGGTGGCCACCCTGATCACCATGCCCTTCGTGGGGGCGATGCTGCAGAAGTACGACGGCCGCAAGATCGTCCTCTGCGGCCTGACCATCGGCGCCGTCTCCATGTTCATCATGCGGGGGTTCACCCTCGATGCCGCCTACTTCGACTTCGTCTGGCCCCGGGTGGTGCTGGGGATCGGCCTGGCCATGACCTTCGTCCCCCTGACCACCATCACCCTGGCGACCATCCCCCGGGAGGAGATGGGGAACGCCACGGGGATGTACAACCTGATGCGCAACATCGGCGGGAGCTTCGGCATCGCCCTCGCCACCACCTTCCTCGCCCGGGACAGCCAGTTCTTCCAGACCCAGCTCGCGGCCAACGTGAACAGCTATGGCATGGCCTTCCAGCGCAACTACCACGCCCTCAGGGGGGCGTTCCTCTCCCGGGGAGCCGACCCCCTCACCGCGGAGAACCAGGCCATGGCGGCCATCTACGGCACCGTCCGCAAGCATGCGGCCATGCTCGCCTACAACCACATCTTCTGGTACGTGGGGCTCGCATTCCTCGCCATCATCCCCATGCTCCTCCTCCTGAAACGCCCCTCCCTTGGGAAGGGCGCTGAGGGGGCCCACTGACATCCCGAGCGGTTACCGACTGGTCAGAACTCAAAGATCAGGCTGCTCTGCACCCCCCAGCTCAGCTCCCTGCGCGCTCCCGTATCGATCGGAAAGAGGTAGCCCAGGCCGAACCTCGGCTGGAGCGGGCCGATGGGGGTCAGATCGAACCTGGCACCGGCAACGCCGAAAAGGCGATGCACATGCTCTTCACCGGATAGAGAGCTCTGGCCGTCCAGTTCCAGCAGCGGCGTCAGCGCCTGAACTCCGGGGATGGCCACCTCCGTGCGGCTGAGGTTCCAGCCGAAAAGGGCTCCGTAGCGCAGCTCCCGCGTTCCCCTCTCGTCTCCGCCGGTGACGAAGTTCACGCCGGTCCACGTCTGGGTCGTGAAATGTCCCCCAAGGCGGAGCAACTGTCCCAGGAGGGGGTAAATTTCGTAGGAATCGTGGCGGAGGCTTCCGGACAGCGGCACCCCAACGCTCACCTTCCCCACCAGGGTATAGTCGAAGGAATCATCGGCCGAGACATACTGGTACAGGGGGTGGTGCGCCTTGAACTTGACCGTCTGCCACCCTTCGTCACGTTTCCACCCCCCCGTCTCCTCGTCGATCTCGTGCTCCGACTCCCACTCCGCCTCCACCGTCAGGGTAAGGTCCTTGATGGCCCATTCGATTTCCCCCTCGATCTCCTGCTCGTGTCGACCCGTATGGCCGCCCTGGAAATAATCCAGGCGCAGCTCATGCTCGCGGTCGAGGGACGTCTGGCGAAAATGTTCCGGAAAGAACCCGGTCCCGTAGCGGGAGCGACGCGTCAGCAGGTTGAAGAAATACCGGTCACCATCCTCCGCTTTGCCGGACAGCACGACCCGGCCGCCACCGGGGTTCGTGCTGTCACTGCGTGCAGGAGCTGATGCCCCCGCCCCCCCATCATCCACCGACGCTGCCCGGCTGACCCTCGCCGTCGTGACCGCTGCCACAAGGAGCATAACCACCAAACCGACCCTTCTGTTCATCCTCTTTTCCTTTCTGTCCTTTTGTTCAGACACACGCAACAGAAACACGTGGATATTGATATTCGTTTTCAATTACAAGACATCAAAAAAAGCATGCTTTGCAACATGCCTCCACAACCGCGACGGCATCTGATTTTGATATTCGTTTTCACTTTATAGACGGAACAGCCCGGTCGTGTCAATAATAATCTGCACAGCCGTCTCAGCGTAAAGGTTACTGGACACCGCCGCAACCATATGACGCTACGCTTCGTTCGCCTCCCCCTCCAGGAGGGAAACGTCCCCGGAGTTCGACCACTCCCTCCCTTATTCTCCTACGGCAACATGAACAAGAGGAGCTTAACCTGCACGAAACCGTTCATTTGCTCCCTGCGGATCGAATCTCCAGTGGCGCCTGCCCCCCTCCTCTGCTATAGTCGGGGAAATTTGCATACGGCGCGAGACGCCAGGAAAGGGAACCCCATGCAACAGGCAAAACAGGGCGACACGGTTCGCGTTCACTACACCGGCCGGCTGACCGACGGCGAGATATTCGACTCCTCCGAGTGCACCGACGACGGCTGCGGCTGCAGCGACGGCAAGCCGCTGGAGTTCACCATCGGCTCCCAGCAGGTGATCCCCGGCTTCGAGGCGGGGGTGATCGGGCTTGCCCCGGGTGAGTCGAGGACGATCACCATCCCGGTGGAGCAGGCCTACGGCCCCCATAACCCGGAACTGGTGATCCAGGTGCCTCGGGGAGAGGTGCCGGCCCACATCGATACCACCCCGGGCAACCACCTGCAGATGACCCAGGAGAACGGCCAGACCTTCACCGTGGTCATCACCGAGGCGACCGACGCGGAGATCACCCTGGACGCCAACCACCCCCTGGCAGGCCGGGAACTGGTGTTCGACCTGAAGCTGGTGGAGATCGTGTAACAGCGACAGTGGTACCACAGAAACGAAAACGCCCCGTTCCAGCATTCCGGAACGGGGCGTACTTTTTTCAGCAGATCCTACGATCTCCCGGGGGGCGGCGGCGCGTACCCGCCGTTGTCCCAGAG
>CALMBF010000032.1 GCA_937860145.1 uncultured Geobacter sp. | reverse complement strand
ATTTGGACGCCGATTTAGGCTATAGGTGGGTCATTTTTGCATGCCGATTCACACATCAGACACAAAATCGAATCTCCATCGTCCCTTAAGGTCCCAGAAAAAAGAAAAAGCCTGTCTCCTTACCAACAGAAGACAGGCTAAACAACAGAGGCGCAGCAATGGTGTTTTTACCCTCTTCGGCAACCCGGCTACCCGCTTGGGGCCCGTGGCTTTGCGTCCCGGAATCGCTTCCGGTTTGCTAGTATCGGAGAGTCTTTATTTTATTTTTTATGAACGCTCAACCTAACTTAACGTCAAGAAATATCAAAACTTGGCATGTATTAGATTAATTTTTGAATTATACGATATTTTCTAACAGAGCGACAGCCACCTCAATGATTTCCCTGCCAGCTTGCTTCACATACTCTTTCTTTTTCAGTGAAAGTATTTTTAAATAAAAGCAATATTAACAATGTGAATACTTGAATAATAACGACTGAGGCAATCCATACTTCAATAAATTCCATCTGCTCCGCTGCGACACTAATATCTTGATCCAAATATGGACGCGCTATTGAATAAGTCATTCTATCAAGCCATGCGGGATAAACTTTTAAACACCATGGGTCACCGCAAACAGTCCAGAGTCTCGCCGGAAGCCATGAAATAGCTGGGATGCCCCCGAAAAACACCATCAAAATTATTGCCTTCATTCTTTCCCTCTACCTGATCCAAATCTATTGCGTATAAAAAAAGCCTGTCTCCATTACAGTAGAAGACAGGCTAAACACTCTGAATCAAGATTGGTGTTTTTACCCTCTTCGGCAACCCGGCTACCCGCATAGGGGCCCGTGGCTTTGCGTCCCGGAATCGCTTCCGGTTTGCTAGTATCGGAGAGTTGAATTTATTGTGCGGCGATTATTGAAACTAATTTACATATAAAGTAAAGGGGAATTAGCCGTGCGAATCCCATGATGAAGGATTTGCACCCCCTTCCCTTTTGACCGGGGCACGGGACATCCCCGCTCCGGCACCTGATCGATTAACTATTCAATTGTACGCTACTTTCTAGCAGAGAGGAGGGGTAATGTCAATCGGATTGTGGCGGCGCGTCCGCGGGAGAATCCGCCGCTTCAACCGTGGAGAGCACCGACTCTATCCGCTGCCATACCCCCTCCACCCCTTCTCGGGACAGGGCAGAGAAACAGCTGAGCTCGCTCTTTTCCACCCCCAACTCCCTGGCGATGGTCGCCAGATGCCGCCCCCGCTCGTTCTTCGAGACCTTGTCGCACTTGGTAACCACCAGGATGGGGGTCACCCCATAGGCACGGAGCCAGGAGAGCATCTGCAGGTCCTCGTCCCCGGGGGTGCGGCGCACGTCCAGGATCAGCACCACCCCGCACAGGTTGTTCCGCAAGGAGAGGTAGGTCTCCATCATCGGCCCCCACTGCTTCTTCACCGCCAGGGGGACCTTGGCGAAGCCGTACCCCGGGAGGTCGACCAGGGTGAAGGTCCCGTTCACGTCGAAGAAGTTGATCAGCTGGGTACGCCCCGGCGTCGAACTGGTCCGGACCAGGTTCTTCCGGTTTACCAGCACATTGATGAGAGATGATTTACCCACGTTGGAACGGCCGGCGAAGGCGATCTCCGGGAGGTCGCTTTCCGGGTAATGTGCCGGTTTGGTTGCACTTTTTATGAACGTGGTGGTCTTGACGTGCATGCTTTTTTCTCCAGTGGCGCCATTATACCGGTTTGCCGCCACGAAGCAACCGGCAACTTTTCCCTTGACAGCGCCGTGGGGCTTCTGCCATATAGCTAGACATGTCACTCAACAGCTTCTTTTACTCTGCAAACTTTTACTTTTGGTGCGGCTTTTATTTTCGGCCGTCTGCCCGGGTGCAAGGTTTGTCCTGAGAAAGGAAGTGACCATCAACAAACCGAAAGCCGAGGGTGGACGCAACAGCTCCCTCGGCTTTTTTCGTGTGTGCACCACAAAAGGGCCGGGAGAGTCATTCCTCCGGCCCTTTTGCATGGCTTTCGCACAACCGGGAGGTAGGTAGATGATCATTGTCATGAAGGCAGGCGCAACGAAAAAGGAAAAAGACGAAGTACTGAAGCGGATCCGCGAACTTGGCTACACCCCCCACGTCATCCACGGCACGACCAGGGACGTTATCGGCGCCATCGGCGATGAAAGGGGAAAACTTGTGCTCCAGACCATTGAACCCATGCACGGTGTGGAAAGCGTCGTGCCGATCCTGCAACCCTACAAGCTGGCATCCAAGGAGGTCATGAAGGAGTCCAGCATCATCCGTATCAGCGACAGCGTCAGCATCGGCGGCTCCAAGATCGTCGTCATGGCCGGCCCCTGTTCGGTGGAGAGCGAAAAGCAGATCATCGAAAGTGCCGAGGCGGTCAAAAAAGCCGGGGCGGACATGCTGCGGGGGGGAGCCTTCAAGCCCCGGACCTCACCCTACTCCTTCCAGGGACTGGAGGAAGAGGGGCTGAAGCTGCTGGCCAAGGCCCGGGAGATCACCGGCCTCCCCTTTGTCACCGAGGTCATCAACCCTGAGACCGCCGACCTGGTGGCCGAGTATGCCGACATGCTGCAGATAGGCGCCCGCAACTCCCAGAACTTCGCCCTGCTGAAGAAGGTGGGCCAGCTTCGCAAACCGGTCCTCCTCAAGCGGGGGATGGCCATGACCATCCAGGAACTGCTCATGAGCGCCGAGTACATCCTTTCCGAGGGGAACCAGTCGGTCATCCTCTGCGAACGGGGTATCCGCACCTTCGAGACAGCGACGCGCAACACCCTCGACCTCGCGGCCGTTCCGGTCCTGCGGAGCAAGACCCATCTCCCCGTTGTCATCGATCCGTCCCATGCCACCGGCAACCACCACTACGTCGCCTCGATGTCCCTGGCGGCGGTCGCCGCGGGCGCGGACGGCCTGATCATCGAGGTCCACCCCGACCCCGAGCACGCCTCCAGCGACGGCCCCCAGTCCCTCAAGCCGGCGAAGTTTGCCGACCTGATGGAAAAGATGCGCCGGGTGGCCGCAGCGGTGGACAAAACCATCTGACGGGTCTGCCGGCCCGTGATCATGTTATCCGGAGGGACCATGAAACGCCTGACCATGCTTGTTATGACACTGGCCTGCCTGCTGGTTGCCCTCCCCCTCTGGGGGAGGCAGGAGGTTGCCGATGCGGAAGCCGTACGGAGCGAGGCCGTCAGGGGCTTCGAGGAGATTCTGAACCTGTGGCGTGACGGGAACTTTGACGAACTCTACAACCGGACGCTGATCAGCGGCAAGGACACGAAGGAGTCGTTCGCCAAAAGGCTGTCGACCGCCCGGTTGAAGCCCTCCTGCTGCTGGGAGAAGATGCAGGAGGTCGGCGTAAGCGTCAGGACCCCGTCCAGCGTGGTCGTGAGGGCTAAGCTGGGACTGGATGCGCCGGGGGAGATGGAGTACAAGACAAAAGCGTTCAAACTGTCCAAGGAGGATGGCGTCTGGCGCATCGCCCGGAGCGACATCCTGGCTCTGGCCGAGGCGAAGAAGAAAAAAGGGAAGAGAGCCCGCAGCGGCAGGACCTCCCACTGACGGGAACGAAGAGAGGGAGGGGGGGGTCACTCCCCCCTGTGGATGGGGAGGGAGATGAAAAAGGTGCTCCCTTTCGGCGCCCGCGGTTCGATCCAGATCCTGCCGCCATGGGCGTCGACGATATCCTTCACCAGGGCAAGCCCGAGACCGGTCCCCCCTACCATGCGGCGATCCGAGTTGTCCACGCGGAAGAACTTTTCGAAAACCTTTTCCCGCATCTCCGCCGGGATGCCGATACCCTCGTCCATGACGGTTATGATGATCCGGTCCTCGGAGCGGGAGGCACCGACAACGACCGCCGAGCCCGGGGGGGAGTACTTGCAGGCATTGGAGAGGAGATTGATCATCACCTGGTGAAGCTTCTCGCTGTCCCCCCTGACCGGAGGGAGGTCCGGCGGGCAGTCGACGGTCACGCGATGCATCCCCCTGTTGATGGTGAACAGCTTCACCCCCTGCTGGAGCAGGTCGGCAACTGACACCTTCTCCACGCTGCCGGCCCCCACCTGCCCCTTGAGCCGCTGCATGTCGAGGAAATTGCCGATCAGTTCGTTGAGCCGCTCGGTCTCCTTGTGAATCGTCTGCAGGATCCCCTTCATCTTCTGCTGGTCGATGTCGTTTTCCAGAAGGAACTCGGTGAACCCCAGCATCGCGGTGAGCGGCGTACGCATTTCGTGGCTCACCGCGGAGATCATCTCGTCCTTCAGCCGCTCCATCTCCTTGATGTCGGTAATATCGACCGCGATCTGCAGCCTCACCCTGCGGCCGTCGGTCCATTCGATGGGGCGCTCGGTCCACTGGTACCACCTGCCGTTCCTGCCGTTGAGATTCTCGCAGGTAACCACGTCCTGTGCTTGCGCGTCCTTGGGCGGTTGGTCGCTGTTGCACAGGGTACCGCTTTCGTCCTGGCCGCACCGGAACAGCCTGTAGCCGTCCGTCTCGCGCCAGGCGGCACCGAACACCGCCTCGGCGTACTGGTTCATGTACAGCACTTCGCATGAACTCCAGTCGGCAACATACACGACCGCGTTCATGGCGTCGAAGATCGTCTTGAACTGGGCAAACTGCCGGTTGAGGGCTATTTCAGCCTCGCGCCGCCGCCGCCTCTCGTCAGCCTCCCGTATCTCCCGTTCGATGGCCGGAACGAGGCGGGACAGGTTCTGCTTCATGACATAGTCATGGGCACCGGCCTTCATCGCCGCAACCGCCTGGTCCTCGCCGATCTTCCCCGACACGACGATGAACGGCAGGTCCAGGCCGCTCTCCTGCAGCAGCTTGAGAGCCGCCAGTGCGTTGAACCCGGGCATGTTGTAATCGGAGGTGATCACATCCCACTGCCGCTCGGTAAGGGCGCTCCGCATGGTATCAGCCGTGCAGACGGAGACGTAGTCCGGCGCATACCCCCCCTTGCGGAGTTCGTGCAGCAGGAGGAAGAGATCGTCTTCGGAATCCTCTACAATCAGGATGTTGAGGGGGTTTGCCATGACAACCCGCTTTCAGGTGGTTTCACTGCTGCAAGTGTAGCAACAAATTGTCGCCGCAACAAGTGAAACGCGGATGAATTATCCCCACCAGATTATGGAACTTGACGGTTCGAAAGCGTTTCCGTTACCCTGCATATCATGATCGGAAAAAACACCCCCCCGAAAAAAGCGGAACTCCTTGCCCCGGCCGGCTCCCTCGAGGCGTTTTTCGCCGCCATGGAAAAGGGAGCCGACGCGGTGTATGCCGGGCTGAAGGAGTTTTCCGCCCGGGCGAAGGCGA
Source organism: uncultured Geobacter sp. (assembly GCA_937860145.1). Lineage (GTDB taxonomy): Bacteria > Desulfobacterota > Desulfuromonadia > Geobacterales > DSM-12255 > CALMBF01. The sequence continues at coordinate 13,681 of CALMBF010000032.1, read as the reverse complement.
AAAACTTCACCCTGCAGCAGATGGAGCGGATGCTCGCCTATGCCCATGGCATGGACAAGAAAATTTACGTCACCCTCAACACCCTGGTAAAGGAGAGCGAGCTGCCACAGCTGGTGGACACCCTCTCCTCCCTCGAGGCAATGGGTGTGGACGGGATCATCATCCAGGACCTGGCCGTGGCCCGCATCGCCCGCCGCTTTTTCCCTGCCATCCCCCTGCACGCCTCGACCCAGATGACCGTGCATAACTCACCCGGCGTACAACAGCTTGCCGACCTGGGGTTCGAGCGTGTCGTCCTCTCCCGCGAGCTGCACCTGGATGAAATCAGCCGGATTGTCCGGAACAGTCCCATCGGGATCGAGTGCTTCGTCCATGGCGCCCTCTGCTTCTCCCTCTCGGGGCAGTGTTACTTCTCCTCGTTCCTCGGCGGCCACAGCGGCAACCGGGGACGATGCGCCCAGCCCTGCCGCCGCCAGTACACCTACCGGGGGAAGGAGGGGTACTACTTCTCCACCAACGATTTTTCCAGCATCGACCTGATCCCCCAGATGGTGGCAGCCGGGGTGGAGTCCCTCAAGATTGAGGGGCGGATGAAATCGGCCGAATACGTGGCTGCCATCGTCGGCGCCTACCGCAAGGTCCTTGACGCCCCCCCCGACGGCATTTCCGCGGCCGTCGGCGAGGCAAAGGAGCTGATCAAGCTCTCCTTCGGCAGGGTACCGACAAAAGGGTTCCTCGCCTCCCACGCACCCGTCGATATCGCCACCCCTTCCCTGCGGGGGGCCACGGGGAGGTTCCTCGGCGAGATCAGGGCGATCAAGGGGGGGAGGATCCACTTCGAGAGCCGGGACCGGCTCCACGTGGGGGACCGGATCAGGATCCAGCCGAAAAGCGACATGGCCGGCAAAGCATTCACCGTCAGGGAGATTTTTATCGACAACCGGCCGGTGAAGAGCGCCGCGGAAAGATCACGGGTAGCCGTAGCGTCCCCCTTTCCGGCCGTTGCCGGCGACGCGGTCTTCAAGGTCTCTTCCGAAACAGCTTTCACCCTGAGCGAAACCGCCTGTATCAAGCGCCTCGACTCGGTCAGCCCGGGGAGGATCGTCTGCGACCTGAGCTTCTCCCTCCATGGCAGGGAGCTGAGCATCGACGCCCGGGCAGCGGGAAAGTCCACGACGATCCCGTTCCCCCTGCCTCCCCTGGAACCGTCCCACACCAGCGACATGGCCGCCGTCCTCAGGGGGCAGTTCGCCAAGGCGGGGGAAACCCGGTTCGTCCTCGGCACCCTTGCCGCTGACGGGTTTCCACCGGTGATGATCCCGCCGGCGCTCCTGAAGGAGATCCGCCGCGAATTTTACCGCAGGTTGACGGAATGGCTGTTTCCCCTCATCGCAGGGGAGCGGCGCGAGAAGAGGGAGGAGGCCAGGGCCGGCATATCGCCAAAGCGGGGGCCCAGGCCCGGGAAGCGCGCCGAGCTCACCATCCGCATCGATCGTGCCGTCGACCTGCACCTGCTGCAGCGGGAGGGGGTGGACCATGTCGCCCTCCCCGTCTCCCGCGCCAACATGCACCAGATCAACCAGCTCTGCCGCCGTCTCCGCGGCCGGGAGGACGCCCTGACCTGGCGACTCCCCTTCATCATCTTCGAAGACGATCTCCCCTGGTACCGGGACGCCCTCGCCTACCTGCGCGCTGCCGGTTTTCGCCGTTTCGAGGCGGCAAACATCTCCCACTTCCCCCTCCTGCGCGAACTCGAGACCGGGACCGCAGCCCCGCTGGAGATCTCCTGCGACTACCGCCTCTTCTCTCTCAACAGCCAGGCCCTGCTGGCATGGCACCACCTGGGGGCAACCGCGGCGACACTGTACATCGAGGACGATGCCGACAATCTCGCCCCCCTGCTGGCCGCGGACCTCCCCCTCCAGAGACGGGTCCTGCTCTACGGGGAGGTGCCCGCCATCACCTCGAAGATTGCCATCAGGGGGGTGAAAAGCGATGCCCCGCTCCTCTCGGACCGGGGTGAAGGGTACCGGGTCACCGTCCGGGACGGTCTTACCCACATCACCCCCCTGAAGAAATTCTCCCTCACCCAGTTCCGGGAAAAGCTGCACGCCATGGGGTGCGGCCACTTCATCCTAGACCTCGCCCACGCGGACCAGAGGGAGCAGGAGCAGGTCCTCGCCGCCTATGCCACCGGCCGGGAACTCCCCGAAACCTCGCCCTTCAACTTTCTGCAGGGACTCGTGTAATTTTTTCCCTCCCCCCCTTGATTTTTTACCAGAGGCTGTTTATATTGCAGAACAGTTAGCACTCAGATGTCATGAGTGCTAATTTTTTCCCGCTAACCAATTTATTTCACTCAAGGAAAGGAGAAACAAACACATGAACCTCAGACCGTTGCAGGACCGTATCATTGTCAAGAGACTGGAAGAAGAGACCAAGACCGCTGGTGGTATCTTCATCCCGGAAACAGCCAAGGAAAAACCCCAGAAAGGTGAAGTCATAGCCGTGGGCAACGGCAAGAAGACCGAAGACGGGAAGGTCATCCCCATCGACGTCAAGGCAGGCGACAAGGTTCTCTTCGGCAAGTACGCCGGCACCGAGATCAAGATCGAAGGCCAGGAGTACCTGATCATGCGCGAGGACGACATCCTCGGCATCATGGAATAGGACACAGGTTCGCGGAACGGGGAGCGAGGTCGTGAACTCCTCGGACCTCGTTCCTCGCCGAACGATGTAGGCAACAGGCCAGGCAAGAATAGATTCTCAATCCAATCACAGTGGAGGAAATATCTCATGGCAGCAAAACTCATCAAATTCGACCAGGAAGGTCGTAACGCCATCCTCAAAGGCGTCAACACCCTCGCTGATGCGGTAAAAGTAACCCTCGGCCCCAAAGGGCGCAACGTCATCATCGACAAGTCCTTCGGCTCCCCCCTCATCACCAAGGACGGCGTTTCCGTTGCCAAGGAGATCGAACTGGAAGACAAGTTCGAGAACATGGGCGCCCAGCTGGTGAAGGAAGTCGCGTCCAAGACGTCCGACGTCGCCGGTGACGGCACCACCACCGCCACCGTCCTCGCCCAGGCCATCTACCGCCAGGGCTCCAAGCTCGTTGCCGCCGGTCACAACCCGATGGAGATCAAGCGCGGTATCGACAAGGCCGTCGAGAACCTCGTGGCCGAGCTGAAGAACATCTCCAAGCCGATCAAGGATCACAAGGAGATCGCCCAAGTCGGCACCATCTCCGCAAACAACGACAAGACCATCGGCGACATCATCGCCCAGGCCATGGAGAAGGTCGGCAAGGAAGGGGTCATCACCGTGGAAGAGGCCAAGGCCATGGAGACCACCCTTGAGACCGTGGAAGGGATGCAGTTCGACCGCGGGTACCTCTCTCCCTACTTCGTCACCGATCCGGAGCGGATGGAGTGCTCCCTGGAAAACGCTCTCATCCTGATCCACGACAAGAAGATCTCCAACATGAAGGACCTCCTCCCGGTTCTTGAGCAGACCGCCAAATCCGGTCGTCCCCTCCTCATCATCGCCGAGGACATCGAGGGTGAGGCACTGGCCACCCTCGTGGTCAACAAGCTCCGCGGCGTGCTCAACATCTGTGCCGTCAAGGCCCCGGGCTTCGGCGACCGCCGCAAGGCCATGCTGGAAGACATCGCCATCCTGACCGGCGGCCAGGTGATCTCCGAAGAGGTCGGCTTCAAACTCGACCAGACCACCATGGACATGCTGGGCCGCGCCAAGAAGATCACCGTCGACAAGGACAACACCACCATCATCGACGGCGACGGCAAGGAAGACGCGATCCAGGGGCGCGTCAAGCAGATCCGCGCCCAGATCGAGGAGACCACCTCCGATTACGACCGGGAGAAGCTCCAGGAGCGCCTCGCCAAGCTCGTCGGCGGCGTGGCCGTCATCAAGGTCGGTGCCGCCACCGAAACCGAGATGAAAGAGAAGAAGGCCCGCGTCGAGGATGCACTCCACGCAACCCGCGCCGCCGTTGACGAGGGGATCGTCCCGGGCGGCGGCGTCGCCTACATCCGCGCCCTGAAGGTGCTGAACAACCTGAAGCTCGATGCCGAGCAGCAGTTCGGCGTCAACGTCATCAAGGCCGCCCTCGAGGCGCCGATCCGCCAGATCGCCGACAATGCCGGCATCGACGCATCCATCGTCGTCGACAAGGTGAAGCGGGGCAAGGACGCCTACGGCTACAACGCCGCCGACGACGAGTACGTCGACATGCTGGTCGCAGGCATCATCGACCCGACCAAGGTCTCCCGCTGCGCCCTGCAGAACGCCGCTTCCGTGGCCGGCCTCATGCTGACCACCGAAGCCCTCATCGCCGAGAAGCCGAAAGATGAGGCAGCCATGCCGGCAATGCCGGGCGGCATGGGTGGCATGGGCGGCATGGGCGGCATGATGTAGGTCACCCCCACTGCCTGACCACAACGAGAAAGGGAGCGGCCAGATGGCCGCTCCCTTTTTTTGTCTTCGGTGCCCCTGCACCTGCCGGTTGGCTCAGGCAGGTGCAGTGCGTGCGATCCGCAGCAGGACGTAGTTGAGCACCTTTTCCGTGGAAATCAGGAACGACAGGGTCTTCTCCGCTGCGCTCCGGTCGGTCTCGATGCTGGCAGGGAGTTCGAAGACCGGCTCCCCGGTAGCATAGGTGGTCGTGATGGCGTTGCGGATCACGCAGCCGCTGCAGTGCACGCTCTTGCCGCACCCCCCGGGAAGCCGCGAATAGGCGCATTCGAACACGGTCCCCAACTGCTCATGGTTGATGCTGCTCAGCTCTTTTGCAACCAGCTGCAGGGCACGGCTGTTGGCACTGATCGTCCTGCGCTCGCCGTCCACCAGAACCACCGGCACGCTGAAACTGTTGAGAAATTTCCGTATGGAGACACCGAGCTGGAACTCCATGTTGTCAGCACAGTCGCTGCATATCCCATGGGTAACGGGCACATCCTCATCGAGGGTGCGGTCATCCTCACTCTCCATACCTTTGTTGCACCAGGCACAAACCCTTTTCACACCCTCTCCCCGACCTGAAACCCGACTGAATCAGCTGTTAAAACTCTACCATTCATGAGAAACCATGCAAGTGGCCTCAACAAAAAAGGCGGCCCCATGAGCCGCCTTTTCCGCCCGTGATCACAGGACGCTACAGGGCCTTGCTGATCAGCGCCTCCAGCTGGCTCTTGGGCACCGCACCGACAAGCTGATCGACAACCGTGCCGTCCTTGAAGAGGATCACGGTGGGAATCCCACGTACGCCGTATTTGGCCGGAGTGCCGGGGTTTTCGTCCACGTTCACCTTTCCGACCTTGATCTTGCCGTCATATTCATCGGCAAGGGCATCGATGGTCGGTGCGATTGCCTTGCAGGGAGCACACCAGGTTGCCCAGAAATCAACCAGCACCGGTACCGATGACTGCAGGACATCGGCATCAAAATTACTGTCACCAAGGGTAAGAACCTTATCACTTGCCATAATCAACTTCTCCTTTGGACACGGCCTGCCAAGCGGGTCCATTACGACCGGGCCGTTCAATAAATGTTTCATCCACTATAGTCATGCCGGGGAAAAAATCAAGCACAGAGGAGTCAGACGCTCGGCACCTGGCTAATCGGCAGCATGATCGTCGCCGTCGTCCCCCGGGCCGGCTCACTGACCAGGCTGATCGAACCTGCATGCATCCTGACGAATTCATGGGCATAGTAGAGCCCGAGGCCGAATCCCCTCACCTGGCCGGTATTGTGGGGATCGACCTGGTAAAACTTTTCGAAAACCCTGGGGAGGTCGTCGTGGGGGATCCCGCACCCGGTGTCCCTGACCACCAGGAGGATTGTGTCATTCTCCTGGCGCAACGAGATGGTCACCTCCCCCTCTTCGCCGGAAAACTTGAAGGCATTGTCGATGACCTGCTTGATGGCAAAACTGATCTTTTCCCGGTCAGCGGAAACCGAGGGGACCGGCTGCAGATCGAGGATGGCCTCGATTGCCGGGTGCGTTGCTATTTCACGGGATTCGGCCAGGACCCCCTGTATGACCTTGTGGAGCGCACAGGGCTCCAGCCTGAGCCCTTCGCCGGTATTCATCATCCTGCTGAACATGAGCAGGTCGTCCACCAGGCGCTCCAGGTAGATCGCTTCGTCCGAGATCAGTCGCAGATTCATCCTGAATGACGGTTCCTCCGGGGAGAAGATCCCGGTGGACAGATTCTGCATAAACAGGGAGATGGCGGTCAGGGGCGTCCTGAACTTGTGGGAAATGATGGAGAGGAAATTGGACTTGAAGCGGTCGATCGCCCTGAGGCTGGCGATCTCCTCCTTGAGCGCCTTCTTCACCAGGGCCTTGTCCACCGCGGTTTTCAACTGGAGCAGGTTGACCGGCTTGGAGATAAAATCGTCCGCATCCGCCTTGAGCGCGTTGAGGATGACATCCTTCTCGGCAAAACCGGTCATAACGATGACGACGACGGTCGGCTCGATCTCCTTCAGGCGCCGGAGAAGCTCGATACCGTCCATCCCCGGCATCATCACGTCGGTCAGGATGACATCCACCCCTCCCTTGGAGAAGACTGACAGCGCCTCCTCGCCGTTGTGCGCCTCCAGAATCCGGTACCCCTTGAGGGCACGGATGCAGAGGTCCCGGATGATCGCTTCATCATCGACGATGAGGATGCTTTTCTCGGGCTTTTCCTGTATCAGGGCAGCGTGTGGTTGTTGCGCCAGCTCGAACATAACAGGGCGTCTTCTCCGGCGTCATGCCTGTGACAGGCTAGTCGCCCATGAGTGAGTAAAGTTTTTCCAGCGCAGCGGCAATCCCTTCAGGCCTGCTCCCCCCGGCCTGGGCCAGTTCGGGCTTGCCGCCGCCGCTGCCGCCGACCTCGGGTGCCATCTCCCTGACGAGGTCGCCGGCCTTGAAACGGCCGGTCAGGTCACCGCTCACCGCCACCAGCAGCGTCGCCTTGCCGCCGATGTCCGCCCCCAGGGCGAGAACTCCCGAACCGAGCCGGTCCCTGAGGGTGTCTGCCAGTTCGCGCAGTTTCTTCACATCGTCCGCCGCGACCTGTGTCGCCAGCACCTTCACCCCGCCGATCTCCCGCACGTCGGCGAGAAGATCGGCTGACTTGCCCGCGTTCAGCTGGCTGCGCAGGGTATCCACCTCGCGCTGCAGCTCCTTCTGCCGGGCAAGCAGGCGCTCGACTTTGTCAAGTATAGCACCACCCTCGGCCCTTACAAGTGCGGCCACCTTCCGCTGCTCCTCCTCCAGCTGGCGGACGAAGCCGAGGGCACCGCTGCCGGTCACCGCCTCGATACGCCTCACCCCGGCGGCAATCCCCGCCTCACCGGTGACCTTGAAAAAGCCTATGTCACCGGCAGCAGCCACGTGGGTTCCGCCGCACAACTCCATGCTCACGTCGCCGACCCGGACCACGCGCACGGTATCGCCGTACTTCTCCCCGAACAGGGCCGTCGCGCCGCTGGCAATGGCATCGGTCGCCGCCATCTCCCGGGAATCCACGCGGGTATTGGCCATGATGAAGGTGTTGACCAGCTCCTCGATCCTGGCAAGCTCCTCGGCGGTCGGTGCCGAGAAATGGGTGAAGTCGAAACGGAGCCGCTCCGGCTCGACGAGGGAGCCCGCCTGCTTCACATGCTCGCCGAGGACGGCCCTGAGGGCCGACTGGAGCAGGTGGGTAGCGGTGTGGTTGCGTGCCGTTGCCAGCCGCTCCGGCGTATCAACCTTCAGGTCGACGGCCTCGCCGGTACGGATGACGCCGTTCTCCACCAGGCAGCGGTGGACGATGAGGTCGGGGAACGGCCGGGTCGTCTCCACCACCCGCAGGTGGGCACTGCCGGTGGAGATGGTCCCGGTATCACCGGCCTGGCCGCCGGATGCACCGTAGAACGGGGTGGCATCGGTCACCAGGTCGACGGTGTCGCCGGCCGCGGCCTCGCCGGCCGCCGCACCCTTGACCACCAGTGCCTTGACCACGGAGTATCCGGTCAGCCCTTCGTAACCGGTAAACCGGGTGCGCAGGCCATCGTTGTGCAGGGTCTTGAAGATGTCGGCAATCCCCTCCTCCCCCGAGCCTTTCCAGTGCTCCCGGGCCTGGTTGCGCTGGCGCTCCATGCAGACCGCGAACCCGTCCTCGTCAACGGTCATCCCCTCGGCGGCCATGATGTCCGCCGTCAGGTCGACCGGAAAGCCATAGGTGTCGTAGAGCCGGAACACGGCCTCCCCGGGGAGCACCGTGCCGCCGGACTTCTTCAGCGTCTCGATCTCATCGTTGAGAATTGCCAGGCCACGGTCGAGGGTTTCGGCGAAACGCTCCTCTTCGGCCAGGATCACTTTCTTGATGTAGGCTTCCCGCTCCAGCAGCTCGGGGAACGCCTCCCCCATGATGGCGTTGACCGCGTCCACCGTGCGGTAGAGGACCGGCTCGGCAAAGCCGAGCATCTTGGCATGGCGGGCGGCCCGGCGCATGATGCGGCGCAGCACGTAGCCGCGTCCCTCGTTGGAGGGGAGGACGCCGTCGCAGATGAGGAAGGTCACCGCCCGGGAATGGTCGGCAATGACCCGCATGGAGACGTCATCCTTCTCGTCCTGGCGGTACTTCTTGCCGGCAAGCCCGGCCACGAACTGGATGATCCCCTGGAGCAGGTCGGTGTCGTAGTTGGACTTCACCCCCTGCATGACCGTGCAGATACGCTCCAGCCCCATGCCGGTGTCCACGGCCGGCTTGGGGAGGGGGGTCAGGGTACCGTCGCTCGAACGGTTGAACTGCATGAAGACGTTGTTCCAGATCTCCATGTACCGGTCGCAGTCGCAGCCGACGGCGCAGGTCGGGCTGCCGCAGCCGACTTCCGGGCCGTTGTCCCAGAAGATTTCCGTGCAGGGACCGCAGGGGCCCGTATCACCCATGGACCAGAAGTTGTCCTTCTCGCCGAAGCGGTAGATCCGCTCCCGGGGGACCCCCTCCTGGTCGTGCCAGATGTCGGCCGCCTCGTCATCATCGGTAAAGACGGTCACGTAGAGACGGTCCTTATCCAGTTTCAGCTCCTCGGTCAGGAAGCGCCAGGCAAGGGCGATCGCCTCGTTCTTGAAGTAGTCGCCGAAGGAGAAGTTCCCCAGCATCTCGAAGAATGTATGGTGGCGGGCGGTGCGACCGACATTCTCCAGGTCGTTGTGCTTGCCGCCGGCACGGACGCACTTCTGGGAGGAGGCGGCACGCACGTACTCACGCTTTTCCATGCCGAGGAAGCAGTCCTTGAACTGGTTCATCCCCGCATTGGTGAAGAGCAGGGTCGGATCGTTATGGGGAATCAGCCCGGAACTGGCCACGATCGTGTGGCCGTTCTGCCGGAAATAGTCGAGAAATTTTGCGCGCAGCTCTGTACCTGTCATTGGTCCCTCGTGATTCATTGATATATTCGTGTATGGAAAATGTGGCAGAATATCGCTGGGTCATCCGTGGAGAAGTGGCTGCCTCTGCTGCCAGAGGCTCACTCCCCCTCTTCCCATTCCCTGAAGTATTCGCTGACAACGGCCGGGGAAAATCCGCGGCGCAGCAGATAGCCGTACACCCGGCGACGCTCCTGCAGGGGCGCCTTCCGCGGGTCGAAACCGGCATAGCGTTTCGCCACCACCCCGGCGAGCACCTGCCGCTCGCTCTGCTCGGCTGAGACCGCGGCGACCGCCTCCGAGGCGACCTCCCGGGACACTCCGCGCCGCTGCAGTTCGAGCAGGAGGCGTGCCCCGACACATCTGCCACCGGCCAGGGCCGACTCGGCCCAGCGTCTGGCAAAGCGGCCGTCATCCAGATACCCCTGGCGGGCCAGACGTTCCAGGGCCTCCTCGACACAGGGGGACGAACACCCCTTGGCAAGCAGCTTCCTCTTCAGTTCCGCCCGGGAGTGATCCCTCCGTGTCAGGAGGTTCACCCCCCGCAGATAGGTCTCGTCGGCTCCTGGTGCGTCAGAACCGCTCAATGCCGGTGTTCCCCTCCGTGGTCTCCTCCGTCGGTTCGGCGGCGAACTGGTCCCAGGTGCTGTTGGACGTGGAGGATATACCGGAAATCTTCAGGGCGAAATCATCCGGGTTGGACGACTGGCGCAGGGCCTCTTCATAGCTGATCAGCTTGCTGGAGTAGAGCTGCATGAGCGACTGGTCGAAGGTCTGCATGCCGTAGGTGGTGAACCCCTGGGAAATGGCCTCGGGAATCTGCTTGGTCTTCTCCTTGTCGTCGATGCACTCCCTCACCCGGGCCGTGCCGACCATGACCTCAACGGCGGGGACCCGCCCCTTGCCGTCGATGCGCGGCACCAGTCGCTGGGAGATGACCCCCTTGATGACGCTGGAGAGCTGCATCCGAACCTGGCGCTGGTGGAACGGGGGGAAGACGGAGATGATCCGGTTGATGGTCTCTGCCGCATCCAGGGTGTGGAGGGTGGACATGACCAGGTGGCCGGTCTCCGAGGCGGTCAGGGCCGTCTCGATGGTCTCAAGGTCACGCATCTCGCCGACGAGGATGACATCCGGGTCCTGGCGGAGCGCCCCCTTGAGGGCGGCGGCAAAGGAAAGGGTATCGAAGCCGACCTCCCGCTGGCTGAGGATGCTCTTCTTGTCCCGGTGCAGGAACTCCACCGGGTCCTCGACCGTGATGATGTTGCAGGTCCGGTTCTCGTTGATGTAGTCGACCATGGCCGCCAGGGTGGACGACTTGCCGCTGCCGGTCGTGCCGGTAACCAGGATCAGCCCCCGCTCTTCCATGGCGATCTTCTTCAATATCGGCGGGAGGTTGAGGGAATCCAGGTTGGGGATGTTGAAGGAGATGGCCCGGAAGACAATGGCAACGCTCCCCCGCTGGTGGTAGGCGCTGACGCGGAAACGGCAGACACCGGGGACGCCGTAGGAGAGGTCGATCTCGTAATTTTCCTCGAACTGCTGCTTCTGGCGCGGGTTCATCATGGAGTGGGCCATGGCCATGACGGCATCGCTGGAGAGGCGATGGGCATTGGGAATGGGGCGGAGCTTGCCGTCTATCCGCACCACCGGCGGAAGACCCGTCTTGATGTGAATATCCGAGGCCCTGGCCTTGACGGCAATTGTCAGTATCTCGGCAAGTTCCATGACTTACTCCTTGACGTCTGCGCCAGCGCCGGGAAGGCCCAGGGTCGCCAACAGCTTTTCACGAATTTCCACCGCCATGTCGGGATGTTCCTTCAGGTAGATCCGCGTATTTTCCCTCCCCTGGCCGATCCGCTCCTTGCCGTAGGAGAACCAGGCGCCGCTCTTGTCGACGATCCCCTTGTCAACCGCCAGGTCGAGCAGGTCCCCCTCCTTGGAGATCCCCTCGCCATAGAGGATGTCGAATTCCACCTCCTTGAACGGCGGGGCCACCTTGTTCTTCACCACCTTCACCCGGGTGCGGGAGCCGATGACGTCGTTCCCCTGCTTGAGGGAAGCGATCTTGCGGATGTCCATCCGTACCGAGGCGTAGAACTTGAGGGCGTTACCGCCGGTGGTGGTCTCGGGATTGCCGAACATCACGCCGATCTTCATCCTGATCTGGTTGATGAAGATGACGCAGCAGTTGGACTTGGCAATGATGCCGGTGAGCTTGCGCAGCGCCTGGGACATGAGACGGGCCTGCAGCCCCATGTGGGAATCCCCCATATCCCCCTCGATCTCCGCCTTGGGGACCAGGGCTGCCACCGAGTCGATCACCAGCACGTCGATGGCGCCGCTGCGCACCAGGGTCTCGGCGATCTCCAGGGCCTGCTCCCCCGTATCCGGCTGGGAAACGAGCAGGTCATCGGTCTTTACCCCCAGTTTGCGGGCATAGCCGATATCGAGGGCATGCTCGGCATCGACGAACGCGGCGATACCGCCGAGTTTCTGGGCTTCGGAGACGATGTGCAGGGCCAGGGTCGTCTTGCCGGAGGACTCCGGCCCGAAAACCTCGATGACCCGGCCACGGGGGACGCCCCCCACACCCAGGGCCATGTCCAGCGAGAGGGCACCGGTGGGGATGGCAGGAACATCGGGAAGCGGCTGGTCATTCCCCAGACGCATGATCGCCCCTTTGCCGAACTGTTTTTCTATCTGGCTGACCGCCAGGTCAATGGCCTTTTCTCTTTCCTGCATGGGGATCTCTCCTCGGGATACATAGTGGCCCAGCAATAACTCAAGTGGCAGAGTTTTAACACATAAGTAGCGGCTCTTTCAAGCTAATCACGGCAACGGACGGAATTGTTTCTCGCGATCTCCTCGAGACGGGAGCAGAGGAGCTCCAGGGCAACGGTGGCGGTCATCTGCCGCACCTCGTCACGGCCTCCGGCAAACCGGAAACGGTGGACCTGGCAGCCATCGCCGTCCACCAGGGCGATGTACACGGTCCCCACGGGTTTTTCCCTGTTCCCCCCGTCCGGGCCGGCGATGCCGGTGGTCGCCAGGGCAATGTCGCTGCCGGCCAGTTCCCGCGCACCCGTGGCCATGGCGACCGCCACCTCCTGGCTCACCGCGCCGTGGAGGAGCAGCAGCTCCTCCGGCACGTGGAGCACCCGGATCTTGGCGCTGTTCGCATAGGTCACCGCCCCGAGGATAAAGTAGTCCGAACTGCCCGCAATATCGGTGATCCGCTTGGAAATCAGGCCGCCGCTGCACGACTCGGCAAGGGCCAGGGTCAGTCCGCTCGTGCGCAGCAGGGCTGCCACAAGAGCGTCAAGCTCCCCGGCTCTCCAGGTTCCGTTGCCCCGTCCCTTCACATCGCTCATCGCCATACCCTCGTCAGAAGCCAGAGAATCAGCCAGGAGTAGGCACCGGCCGCAACATCGTCCAGGACCACGCCGTAGCCGTTCTTGAGCTGTCGGTCGAACCAGCGGGCCGGCGGGACCTTGACGATGTCGAAGAAGCGGAACAGGAAGAATCCTGCGACCACGTAGCGCCAGTCGACAGGGATGGCAGCCATGGTCACCAGGTAGCCGACCACCTCGTCGATGACGATCTTCCCGCAATCCTGCTCCCCGAAGATGACCTCGGCACGCCCCGACACCCAGCAGGCGAGGAAGAAGAAGGCGACCAGGGTGAGGAGATAGAGCGGCAGGGAGAGGGGAGCCAGGAGCAGGTAAAAGGGGATTGCCGCCAGGGTGCCGAAGGTGCCGGACGCGACGGGGGCATATCCGCTCCCCCCCCAGGTGGCGAGCAGCTTGACGATAAGGTTCATGGTTCGCCGATCTCCTTCTCGACCCGGCGGTAGACCTCCTGGAGGGGGAGGCCCAGCTCCACGGCCAGCTTCCGGCAGTCGTCGAACTCGGGGGTGACCCGGACGGTCCGCCCCCCGTCGCTCACCACCTTGACCCGCACCTCCCCCAGGGAGGTGGTGCGGCTCTCGCAGCGCCGGCCCAGCACCAGCCGGCGGACCGGGTAGTAGCGGACGCCGATGGCGGATGATTCGGTCACCACCAGCCGGGCAAGCCCCTCCAGCCTGGCCGGTTCGGCCAGCAGGGTCAGGCGGAACCCGGGACGGTTCTTCTTCATCTGCAGGGGGGAAAAAGCCACGTCCAGCGCCCCGGCACCCAGGAGCCGCTCCATGAGAAACCCGGCGATCTCCGGTGACAGGTCGTCGATGTGGGTTTCAAGGACATACACCTCGTC
>CALMBF010000031.1 GCA_937860145.1 uncultured Geobacter sp. | reverse complement strand
GGTAGAGGTAGGAGGTGGAGGGGGGGAGGGCTTTCAGGGTCAGCACCCGGGTGAAGACCATGGGGAAGCCGGCGGTGCAGAGGAGTTCGTAGCTGTTGGCCGCGGCGGCGAGCACCACCGTCCCCGCCAGCATGGCCGGGAGCGAGTCGGACCGGACGAGCCTGCGCATCCGTTCGAAGAGCCGCGGTTTTTTCCCTTCGGGGATGGCGAGGGTGACCCCCCGTTTGAAGAGGAAGAAGTCCTTGATGTTCAGGCCGGCGACCACCAGGGCCACGACCCCGGCGGTGACGGTGACAGCCTTCATGGTCCCGGCAAGGAGGAAGATGTTGAGCCAGGCGGCCATGAAGATGAAATACACGATACCGGAGAAGAGGACGAAGGTGCCGCCGACCAGGGCCATGCGGGTGCGGGAATGGGCATGGATCAGGAGGCTCAGGAGGAAGAGGAGGACGAAGAAGGCGCAGGGGTTGAAGCTGTCACAGGCAGCGACCAGGATGGTGAAGACGGGGAGGGAGGTGGCCCCGGGGTCGACCCGGCCGAACAGGGGGAGTGTGAGGGCGCCGCTCCCCCCTCCCGTCGGCGCCGTCCCGGCGGCTTCCCGGTCGGGACGGCGCGGGGACAGGAGGGCGCGGACTTCGGCCTCGATGGCTGCCGCCTTGTCCTCGTTGAAGCCCGTTATCATCGCCGCGCCGATGATGAAGGTCGGCACGCTGGTGGCTTCCCTCCCCCGTTCCCGGGCCATGGCCATGAGCATCTCGACGTTCCCGGGATGGTCGTAGACTTCGCGGGACTCGATCCGCAGGGGGGGGTATCTCTTCGCGAGCCCGTCGAGAAACGGCTTGGCCCTGGCGCAGTGGGGACACCCCTCCCCCCAGAAGAAGTGGAGGGTGACCGTGTCCCCTGACTCCCGGGGAGGGGGGGCGGCAGAGGCCGGCGCGGCAAGCGCCAGCAGGAGGAGAACTGCAAGGATAACAGCCGCCGTTGTATGTCCTACCCGTTCCATGATGTCACCATCGAGCCGGATGGCTCTCTGGCATCAAGTGTAACACATTCCCGGCGGGTAGGGCCCTGGTGAGGCTGGCCGTCCCGTGGGGATCAGGGAGCAGCGCCTTTGGCAACCGGCAGGCCGGCCTCCTGCCAGTCGGCGAAGATGGCCTGGGAGATGCTGCGGAAATCCATCTTCTGCAGCTTGCGATAGGCATTGTAACTGCGTCCTCCCGAGTTGCAGTAAACGATGATTCGCTTTTCCTTGACCAGCCCTCCCGAGAGGGAGGCAAACCTCTCTGCCGGGATGTTGATGGCCCCGGGGATATGCCCGTCGGTATATTCCTGCGGGGCACGCACATCCACCAGGGTGACGTCGCCTCCTCCGGCGGACAGAAGTTTCTGCAGCTCTTTCGGCGGGATGCGGCTGGTCTCCACTTTTTTCTCATACTCCGGGCCGGCATAGATGGCGAATCCCTTCTCCTCCCAGGCGGGCATCCCTTCGCTCAGCACGAACAGGTTGCGGTACCCCAGCTTTGCCGCAAGACGGGCTGCCTTGGGGCTTTTGCCGCACTTGAAGCCGTTGCAGTAGAAAATGAGCCTGGAATCAAGGGGGAGTGAGAGGGCTGACGGATTGTGTTCCAGCATCTGCCAGGGGATGTTGATTGCCCCCTTGATATGCACCTCCTGGTACTCACCGGGGCTGCGGGCATCGATGACCACGAGCCCCGGCTCCTGCCGGTCGATCATCGCCCTGGCCTCTTCGCTGGTGACGACGGTAAACGGTTCGCTCTGCTTTTCGGCGCACAGCGCCGAAGCTACCGCTGCCAGCAGGAGAGCGACCACTGCCACAGTGACGAATTTTCTCATACGGATATCACCTCTTGCCGGAAATCAGGGGAGACATGGGCAGACACCCCCTGGTGCTCGAAACCGGCGGGAATCTTAAATGTTTTGACTAGGCAGCGTCAAATTGATTATTTTAATATAAACGATTAGGGCCATCGTTATTTCCGATGAGGACATGTATGAACATCAAGCAGCTTGAGGTATTTCTCGCCGTTGCCCGGACGGGGAGCTTTTCCAAGGGGGCCATTGCCACCTTCATCACCCAGTCGACGGTCAGCCAGCATATCTCCGCCCTGGAGCGGGAGTTCGAACTCCCCCTCTTCGACCGGACCGGCAAGGGGGCCTTGCTGACTGAGGCGGGCAAGCTCCTGGCCAGGCATGCCGAACGGGTCCTTGCCGGTATCGACGAGGCCGGGGAGGCGCTGCGGCGCTTCAGGGGGGGGGAGG
>CALMBF010000030.1 GCA_937860145.1 uncultured Geobacter sp. | reverse complement strand
ACGCAAGTCCCACACCGGTCCCTTCGAATTCGTCGGCACGGTGCAGCCGCTGGAATACCGCGAACAGTTTGTTTTCATATTCCATGTTGAAACCGGCACCGTTATCCCTCACATGAAAGACCCGCTCCCCGGCGACGTGGCGGGAGCCGAATTCGATGACCGCCCCGTCCGTGTTGCGGGTAAATTTCCAGGCATTCCCCAGCAGGTTTTCCAGCACGGTTCTGATCAGAGTCGGATCGGCGACGGCCACAAGCCCCTCCTCGACCCGCACGGTCACCTGCCGGCCGGGTTCATGGTGCCTCAGGTCAGCGATGATCTGCTCCGCCATCTCCCCCAGCCTGACCGGTCTGCGGTCCAGTTCGGCCCGTGCCAGGCGGGAGAGCCTGAGCAGGTCGTCGATCAGCCTCCCCATCCGGACACACCCCTGGCGGATCCTCTTCAGATAGTCCTTGCCCGTATCGTCCAGCAGCTCGCCGTAATCTTCCTGCAGCGCATGACTGAACCCCTCCACTCCCCGCAGGGGAGCACGCAGATCGTGGGACACGGAGTAGGCGAAGGAATCCAGCTCCTGGTTGGTCGCCAGCAGCTGGGAGGTCCGCTCCGCAACCCGCCGCTCCAGCTCGGCGTTCATCCGGTTCAACTCGTCCTCGGCCTCCTTGCGCCGTTTGGTCAGCTCCTTGAAGGTTCTGGCCAGTTCCCCCACTTCCGTGGTGGTCGCAGCCACGGCCAGCCGCTCTTCGTTGAGGTCACCGTAGGTGCTGATCGCCTCCACCAGGGTGTCGACCTCCCGGGTCGTGCGCCGGGCAAGGCGATAGGCGAAAAAGCTGCTGAGCAGGATCGTCGTGCAGCCGATCAGGCTGATGGAGACCAGGAGCGGCCTGATGCCGGCGTCGATGACCGGCCGTTTCAGGCCGAGCCTGAGGACCGCGCCGTACTCGTCGATCCTGGTGGCAATATCGTAAATAACGGTCCCGTCCTGGTCCCGGTATTCCCAGAAATCAGGCACCGCCCCCGGGAGGGCTCGCTGGAGGAGGGGAGGCGGGACCCCCCGCTCGAAGGTAAACACGTAGGGGGCCCCGTCCATGACGACGAAACTGTAGAGCAGGGCATCGCTCCCCTGCATCTCCCGCAGCAGCATCTGCTTGGCGCCGACCCGGTCATCCCAGAGGATCAGCTGCTTGAGGCCGTCGGCAAGGACCTGGGACCTGGTCAGCCAGAGCTTCCTGGCCATCTGCCGATGCCTGGTCAGTGTGTCCCCGCAATACAGCAGGCTGATGATCAGGATCATCAGGGCAAGCAGACCGGTCACCCGCAGGAATATCTGCTGCTTCAGCTGCATGGGTTACCTGGCCCCCCTCTCCTTGAGCCAGCGGCTCATCTCCCGGACCGTTTCATACATGGTGTCGTCCCCTTCAACGAACCGGTCGATCTGGATCTTTTCCAGAAGGGGGACTGCCTTGGGATCCTGGTGCAGGGTGAGGAATATTGTCTTCAGCTGCTTCTTGATCGCCGGGTCGAGGTCCGGGTGCACCACGACGGGTGGGATGCCATAGGGGGGCGATTTCTCGATGATCTTCGTCTTTCCCGTCAGGGCGGGGTCGACCCTGTTGATGAACTCCCAGATGAGCGAATCGACGGCCGCCCCGTCAGCCTGGCCGGTGGCCACCGCCTGGATGGAATTGTCGTGACTGTGACTGTAGAAGAACCCGTGAAAAAACGACGTGGGGGTCTCCCCCCGCCTGGCAAGCATGTAGGTCGGCACCAGGTAGCCGGTATTTGACTGGGGATCGGTGAAGGCGAACGTTTTGCCGCGCAGGTCGGCAAGCGAGCCGACGGGGCTCCCCTTCGGAGCGATGATGTAGGAATGGTAGACGGTCTTGCCATTGGCAACGGGTACCACCAGCATTTCCATGCAGCACGACTGTTTCCCCTCCGTATAGGGGCCGGCACAGACAAAGGCAAGATCCACCTCCCGTTTCCTGACCATTTCGTTTACCTCCGCGTAGGTGCGACGCTGGGTAAAAACCGCCCGCCTCCCCATCTTGGCGGCGATCAGGCTCAGCAGGTCCTCGTAGTACACCCGGGTGGTCTCGGGGGACAGCATTGCCCCGACCGCGATGGTGAGGGGGGGACGGAGATCCTTGGCCGGGGGGGAGGCGGCCGGTGCCGCCGGCTGCTGTAGATTGACCGCCTCCTTCCTGTTGTCACAGGAGCAGAGCACACAGAGGGTGAATATAATGAGCGCCACTAGAGTGCTGCATTTTCGCACCGATGACTTCATAACCTGTCCCCCGAAGCTGGCTGCCGGTTGCCCATGACGAGACCGAAGAATAATTTAATAAGCAGATATTATGTCTACGTGACAAAATTTACAAGCCCGGATTCGGGGAGAGCACCCATCCCGTCAGGGGTGAATACCGGGGAGTTCCGAGTGCGGAGGGCTTATGGAGAGGATGGTCACGATCTGGCGCTGCTCCGCGGGGGTGACGGCAACCGGCCCCATGGTGCTCCAGGGGCGGACCGACCGTGGATTCCGCAGCCAGGCGGTCAGCCGCCGCGGACTCCACGGGGGTGACGAGGGACCGGAGGGATAAAAGGGGGACAACAGCCCGGAGAGGTTGGGCCCGATGCTCCCCGTGCCGAGGAGACCTCCCTCGTGGGTGAGGGCCCGGTGGCACGGGCCGCACCTGACGGAGAACGGATCGCGCTCCCGGGCGGCTCCGGAGCGGAAATGGACCGGCTGGGGGGGTGACCCGCCGGGATTCGCCCGTGATCCGGCAGCGTAGAGAGCATTGAGCAGCAGGTCGATCCCTGCCCGGTCCAGGCGGAAATCCGGCATGGCAGCCGCAGGCCGGTCCAGGGCAGCCGTCAGGGCAGCACTGCTCCTCGTGCGGACGACGGCATCGAGAGTGACCGCCAGCCGGTTTCCCCGGCCGCCAATGACGTGGCAGCGGCGACAGCCATACCGTTCCACCAGCAGCTCTCCCTGACCTGCCGCGGGGTCTCCCCGCAGGGTATAGCGGAGATGCCGGCCACGGACCAACCCGGCGTGGGCCACGGTGGGGCGGGTCGTGGCCGGGTTCCCCCTGTGGCAGGAACTGCAGCGCTCCCCCCCGCCGCCATGGCGGGGATGGCAGGCGAGGCAGAGCTCGCCCCTCACGCCGCCGAACGTGACCAGGGGGGCCAGGAGGAGGAGCAGTGTCAGAAGAGCGGCTGCCAATCGGCCCCCCGGAAGAAGGCGGCGACCACCGTCAGCCCCGTCACCAGGGCAAGGACGACGAGCACCCAGATGTTCACCCACCGCTGCTCCGGGGGAAACCAGCGGGCCCGGTGCGACTTCACCCCTGGCGGGAGCCACGGGAGGACGAGGAACAGGAGCGCACCGGCTAGGACCGGGTACATCGCCAGTGTCGACCAGCTGACCAGCTCCTGGATCCAGAGCAGAAACCAGGCGGAGCGGACCGGGTTGGGGGTGACCGCGGGATCGGCCGCCTCCTGCAACGGTGCCGGCAGCAGTGCAGCCGCGAACAGGAGCAGGGCCCCGGCAATGAGCGCCGCCCCCTTGATCAGGCGAAAAAAGGGGGGAGAGCTTTTCAGGTAACCGTTTTTCATAGGTAGGGGAGCACCCCCCGGTTTTTCCTCACCCGGTAGAAGTGCAGCAAGGAAAGGGAAAAGATCGCCCCCGGCAGGAGCACCGCGTGGAGGGCATAGAAGCGGAGCAGGGAGAGGGAGAGGCCGACCCCGTCCGGCACCAGGAGATCGTGGATGACCGCCCCGCCGGGGAGCGAGGAGATGAGGGTCATGCCGGTCTGGGTCGCCCAGTAGGCCAGCTGGTCCATGGGGAGCAGGTAGCCGGTGTAGGCGGCGCACACCGCGAGAACCAGGAGAGCGCACCCGATGACCCAGTTCAGGTGCCGGGGCCGGCGGTAGGCACCGGTGAGGATCACCCGCAGGGTGTGCAGCACGATGAGCAGCAGGAAACAGTGGGAGGTGAGACGGTGCAGGGAGCGGAGATACGCCCCCCCCCAGACCGCTGACTCGAGAAAGAGGATGGAGGTGAATGCCCGCTCCGGCGTCGGCTGGTAGTAGAAAAGGAGCAGCACGCCGCTGGCCAGGAGGAAGAGGGAGGCGGTGAACGCCAGTCCGCCGAGACAGAAGGTGTAGGTGAGGCGGAGGTTCCGCTCAAGCACGACCCGGGGGAACAGGTGCCTGAAAAAATCGTCGATCATCCTGCCAGCACCTCCAGCATCTGTCTCTTATACACATCTGACGCTGCCGACGAATAGAGAGGTGT
>CALMBF010000029.1 GCA_937860145.1 uncultured Geobacter sp. | reverse complement strand
CATCAGGGGGGCAGGGTTCAGCCTCGTCGGGGGGATGAAGCGGGGCCGGTACGTGGTCGGGCCGGAAACGGAGGTCATGCCGCCGGTGCCGGTGTGGCGCACCCTGGAGGAGAGCCACGAGGCGGTCGGCTTCGGCACCATCTTCTGGGAGGGGGACCAGCCGAAGGTCCACTTCCACGGCGCCTACGGCAAGCACGACAGCGTCAAGGCCGGCTGCCTGCGCCAGGAGAGCGCAGCCTTCCTGGTGCTGGAGGCGGTTATCACCGAGATCCTGGACGTGGAGGCGGTACGGGAGCTGGACCCCGCCTCGGGGATGGTCCTCCTCAGGCTGTGCGGGAGCTGACCCCAGGGAGTAAGGAGATGAGCATGGTGAGAAAACTGAGACGCGCCGAGCGTGCCATGGCGGATGATGAGGCCCGGGAGCTCCTGGAGCGAGGGGAGTACGGGGTGCTCTCCACCGTCTCAGCCGCAGGTGAGCCCTACGGGGTTCCCCTCAGCTACTCCGTTCTGGATAATGGCATCTACTTCCACTGCGCCCTCGAAGGGCACAAGCTGGAAAACCTCGCCCCGGGCAGCCGCGTCTCCTTCTGCGTGGTGGGGAGGACGGAGATCCTGCCGGACCAGTTTGCCACCCGTTACGAGAGCGTTATCGTCTCCGGCATGGTGACCGAGGTTGGTGGTGACGAGAAACAGCACGCCCTGGAAGGGCTGGTGGCCAAGTATTCTCCGGGGTACCAGCCGGAAGGACTGCGTTACATCGCCACGGATGGCCGTCGCACACGGGTTTTCCGGATCGACATCGACCGCCTGAGCGGTAAGAGGAGACCGTAGGGAAATGTGAGTCGTGGGGCCATGAACAGACCGGTACCCCGGGCAGCCGAAAATCTGCCGGACGTCGAGTATCCGGTCACTGGTGGAAGAAAGGAGAGACAGGTGACAGAGAAAACGAAAAACTACAGCGTCGAACATATCGGCCCCCTGGAAGATCTGTTGAAAAAGGACTTCATGGGGTTTCACGGCAAGTATTTTGCCGGCAGCGACTTGGGACTCACCGGTTGCGAAGTTTCCCTCAACCTCCTGCCGGCCGGGAAGGGGATGCCGTTTGTGCACAGCCACCGGAAGAACGAGGAGCTGTACATTGTCCTGAGGGGGAGCGGCGTTTTTTACGCTGATGGCGAGGAGTTTCCCATCCGGGAGGGGAGCCTGGTCCGCGTTGCCCCAGACGGCGAGCGTGCCTGGAAGGCCGGGGATGAGGACCTGTACTTCATCTGTATCCAGGCAGAGACCGGCAGCCTCACCCAGGCGACTCTGGAAGATGGTGTCAGGACCGATACCAAGGCTTCATGGATGAAGAAATAGGAGATGACGATTCTGACCTGGTCCGCCGCGTTGACACTGCTGCTCTGGTCGGTGCTGGCACTGGACATCATGACCGGTAACCGCCGGGTCAGGGGACTGCGGGAGCTCTCACCACGGCTCCCCAAGACCGTGCCGCGGGTCTCCGTCATTGTTGCCGCCCGCAACGAAGCGCGCAATATCAGGACGGCCCTCTCGTCGCTGCTACGGCTCTCCTATCCGGATTACGAGCTGATTGTCGTCGACGATCGTTCCGACGACGGGACCGGTGCCATTCTCGACGACATGGCCACGGTCGATACACGCCTGCAGGTCATTCACGTCGGCAGCCTGCCGCAGGGGTGGCTGGGGAAGAACCACGCCCTCTGGCGGGGTGCAGGGGCAGCGTCGGGAGAGCTGCTGCTGTTCACCGATGCCGACATCGTCATGGAGCCTACGGTGCTCTCACGGGCGGTTCACCTTCTCCTTGCCGAGCGTCTCGACCACCTGGCCGTCTCCCCCTCCATGACCATGCCGACGCTCTTTCTGCAGATGTTCGGCGCTTCCTTCATCATCTTCTTCTCCCTGTTCGCCCGCCCCTGGAAGGCCAGGGACCCGAAGAGCCCCTGCCACGTGGGGATCGGGGCTTTCAACCTGGTACGGGGATCCGCCTACCGGGCGGTCGGTGGGCATGAGACCATCCGCCTGCGCCCCGACGACGACATGAAGCTGGGGAAGATCCTGAAAAGGGGGGGATGCCGCTGCGACGTGGCCTATGGACCGGATTTCCTCTCCGTGGAGTGGTACCGTTCCCTGGGCGACGCGGTGCGGGGGCTGGAGAAGAATGCATTTTCGGGGTGCGACTACCGGGTCTGGTTCGTGCTCGCCGGGGTCCTGTTTCACCTTGCCGCGACAGTCTGGCCGTACCTCGCCCTCTTCCTGACCCACGGGGCGACGCGGGGTGTCTACGCCCTCGTGGTGCTGCTGCTGACCCTGCTCGTCGCGGACTGCGCGACGTTCCACGGTTCACGGCGCCTGTACGCGGCCGGCTTCCCCCTCGCCACTCTCCTCTTCGTCTGGATACTCCTGCGCACCATGGTCCTCAACCTAGCCCAGGGGGGGATCCGCTGGCGGGGGACCTTCTACCCCCTGGACGAGTTGAAGCGGAACCGGGTGTAGGTCCGGCAGGCCGCCGGTCGTCCCCCCTCGCAGGAGCCCGGCACAGCACTGTTCACGCCCCGTTCGCCTTTTTACCCTTCCCGTTATACTCCTGCTGCAGCCGTTCCAGCCCCTTGCGGTAGCTTTCGGCATCGCCGTATTCGAAAAAGCGGGGATACCTGTCGTGGGCGGCCTTGATCCGGCGGGCGTGCTTGATGGGGCACCAGTACTGCTCGGTGCGGGCGGCGATCTCCCGCAGGTAGGCGGCCAGGCCGTTGCCGTAGGAGCAGTAGAAACAGTTGAATTTTTCGATGAGGTTCAGGTAGGGGAGGTCTTCGCGGTCGAACACCAGGTAGTCGGAGCGTTTCACCTTCGGTATGCCGTAGATGGGGAAGCAGAGTGTCTGGTAGGCGAAGAGGAACAGGTCGATCATGGCAAAGGGGATGAAACCTGAGTAAATGACCGGCGCGGTGATGATGTTGAGCGGTTTTGCCTCGACGATGTAGCGGAGCACCCCTGTCTTGAGGCGGCGCTGTTGCCTGGCGACCTCTTCGGCGAAACGGATACGTTTCTTTTCGACGATGAACTTGAACTCTTCCCGCTTGTTCCTGAACTCGACTTCGAGTTCCTCTTCCAGTTCCCTGATCCGCTGGATCAACTCATCAATTTGTGGGGGCATTGGCTCTCTCCGGGTGAATGGTCTGCTGCCGAGGCAGCTGGCGGGACTCTGTCGGGCAGATCTGCAGGATGACGCTCCCGGAGACAGGCTTTGGCGGGAGGCGGCAGGCTGGGCCGCTCCCGGACAGTGGCAAGGTGTGGGTCGAAGTGTATAGGTTTTTCAGGGTTTTGCCAACTGGTGAAACGGTTTGAAGTGTCTGGGGTGGGTGCAGCGGTGGGGATGGAGTGAATGTTAATCCTTTTTACTGCCAATGCCGCTGCAGGGAAGGTTCTGGAGCGTACGCTCCGGGGTGTCGGCTTTCGGCCACGAGCAGAGGCGGATCGATTCGTAGGGGAACTTGTGGCGGCAGGTGCTGTCCGACAGGCATTGGTAGATGTGTTCGCTGACTTTCCTGCAGGGTTCTTCCGACCCCTCCGGAAGCAGGTGCTCCGGGGCGTTTTCCAGCAGGTTTACAATCCCGGGCAGGGAAGCCGGTTCCGTTGGCTGGACGTCTTTGTCATGGTGGCGCTTCTTCACGTGAACCCCGGCTCGTGCGTGATAATCCTTAACGAGCGGTATGTTATTGCATTTTTTATGCGCAAGGCCATAGGGCAAATGGAAGGGAGGATTGCGCAAATTCCCGGCGCCCGTAGACTGCCGGCGGACGGGCAGTTACGGGGAGAGGGGGGATAACCCGTGGCGGATGGCGTACTTGGTCAGTTCGGCTATGCTGAAGAGCTGCAGCTTCTGCATGATCCCGTGGCGCTGGTTTTCCACGGTCTTGATGCTGATGCCGAGCTGGTAGGAGATCTCCTTGGCGTTCTTGCCGTCGGCAACCAGCTGCAGGATCTCCCGTTCCCGGGGGGTGAGGTTCTCGTACACCGGCGAGACCTCTTCCGGGATGCACTGCAGGAACTCCTTCACCAGGAGGGCGGCGACCTTCCGGGGGAGGAAGGTCTCACCACGGGCCACCGTATGGACGGCGTCGAGGAGTTCGGCAAATGCGGTCTCCTTGAGGAGGTAGCCGGTGGCTCCGGCCTTCAGCACCTCGACGACAAAGAAACGGTCGCTTTCCATGGAGAGGGCCAGTACCTTGATGCCGGGATGTTTCCTGGTGATCTCCCGGGTGGCGTCGATGCCGTTCATGGTCGGCATGGTGAGATCCATGATGACCAGGTCCGGCTGCAGTTCATCGGCAAGGCGGACCGCATGGACGCCGTCACTCGCTTCCCCTGCCACGATCGCCCGGGGGTCTTTTTCGATGAGCGATTTGAGGCCTTCGCGCAGAATGGTGTGGTCGTCGACCAAGAGGACTCTCAGTGTCATGGCTATTCTCCCGGGGTGTTTTCTGCCAGGGGTATGCGGAGGGTCGCGACGGTTCCCTCCCCCGCAGAGGTCCTGATATCGACGCTCCCCCCCATCTGCTCGATGCGCTGCTGCACGTTGAACAACCCGAAGCCGCCGCTCGTGGTTGTCTGGCGCGGGGGCGCGGGCATGGTGAAGCCGGTGCCGTCGTCGCTGACCTGCACGAGAAGGGCATTATCCTCCTTCCGGAGGGAAACGCTCGCCCTGCTGACCCCGGCATGCTTTGCGACGTTCAACAGCAGTTCCCTTACTGTCTGGAAGAGCGAATAGCGGGTTTCTCTCGACAGGGGGATGGGGCGGCACGCGCAGGCAAGATCCACCTGCAGGTTGTAGTCGGTGCGAAGCGCGGTGCAGAGCCATTCGAGGGCGGCTTCGATACCCGCCGTATCCAGGAGGGGGGGGCGCATGCTGAAGGTCAGGGTGCGGATGTCGTGGATCGCGTGTTCCACCAGGGTGGAGATGTCGTCGGCATCGGCCCGTTTCCGGTCATCGGCAAGGTCGCTGGCCAGCATGTCCAGTTTCATCTTCGCCAGCAGCAGGGACTGCCCCACCTGGTCGTGAAGTTCGGCGGCGATGCGGGCCCGTTCCTGCTCCTCAGCCTGGACCAGCTGGAATGACATCCGCTTGATCTGCTCGTTCGCCCTCGCCAGGTCGGCAGTCCGTTCCGCAACGCGGATCTCCAGTTCGTCGTGGGCATCCTGCAGGGCCTCTTCGGCTTTCTTGCGGCCGGACAGGTCGGTGAACATGGCGAAACACCCCTGGAAGCTCCCCTTGTCATCGATGACCGGTGTTGACGAGGTCAGCAGCCAGGCTTTGGAACCATCCTTGCGCAGGTGGCGGCATTCCCGCGAGCTTCTCATACCCTGCCTGCGCTGGGCGATCCGCTGCGCGAAATCGTCCCGCTCTTCCGGGCTGATAAGGCGGGATACGGGTATGCCGACAAGTTCCTCCACGCTATAGCCGAGCATTTCGGCAAGCCGGTCGTTGGCATAGGTGATGATGTACTCCTTGTCCGTTATGCCGATCCCCTCGTTGGCGGTGTCGAGGAAGCGGCGATACCTCTCCTCGCTCTCCCGCAGGGCGTTCTCCATCTGCTTGCGTTCGCTGATGTCCCGGATGATCGCCCAGATGCCGTTTGCCTGGCCGGCACGATCCTTGAGGAGGTGGGTCCTCAGCTCTATCGGGATGATGGAACCGTCCTTGCGGATGTACTCCTTTTCGTACACGCGGGAAAAACCGCGGGTCAGTACCTCCTCCTGGTATATCCGGCTCTCGAAGTCGTGCCATTGCACGGGGGTGATGTCCCGGTAGGTCAGTCGGGTGATCTCCTCGGGAGCGTAGCCGATCATGGCGCGAAAGGCTTCGTTCCACTCCAGGATCTTCCCCTCCATGTCGGTCAGCGCGAAGCCGTCGATCATCGATTCGTGGAGCTGGCGGTATTTCCGCTCGCTCTTCTCCAGCGCCTCCTCGGCTAGCTTCTGCCGCGTGATGTCCCTCCCCACGGCCTGGTACTCTAGCAGCTTGCCGTCCCTGTCGAAGAGGGCGTGGTTGGTCCACTCCTGCCAGCGCCGGCTGCCGTCGGGGAGAACGGCGTACACGTTGGCGCGGTAGATCGGATTGTCGACCGTGAGCGCATTGATCCGGTCCATCTCCCTCTGCCGGTCGGACTCGTGGATGAAGTCGTAGTAGGATTTCCCCAGCAGCTCTTCGCGGGGGATGCCGGTGTAGCGGCAGAGGGCGTCGTTGACAAAGGTCAGGATGCCGCCGGGGAGGTAACGGTCGACGAAGTCGAGCTGGGTGTTGACGATGGCCCGGTAGCGCTCCTCGCTGGTGGCCAGCGCTTCCGCGGTTTGTTTCAGTTCGGTGATGTCGTGGAAGGTTACGAAGACACGAAAGGGGAGGGATTCACCGGGGCGGAACATGGGGATCGAGTTGATCTGTACCCAGACGAACCCCTGCTTGAGGGGATTGAATATCCCTGTGACGATGTTCGTCAGCCGTGTGCCGCTCCGGAGCGACACCATGGAGGGGCGCTGTTCCGACCTGAGAGGGGTCCCGTCCTCGTCGATCATGTGCCACTCGTGGTGGTATGAGATGCGGCCCAGGAACTGGTCGCGGCTGATCCCCAGTATGTCGAGGGCTGCCTGGTTCACGTCCACGAGCGTTCCATCCGCGTCCTGGAAGAACGCCCCGTGGGTCATGTTGTCGAAGAGGAACTGGTACTGCTGCAAAAGTGCGTTCACCTGGAGATCTCCCCGGCGGACGTTCGTCATAACATCCGGCGCAACGTCGGATTACAATATAAAATCATAGCGAATCTAGCATAGTTGTGACAGCTTGCGCAGCTCAATTATATTTCATTGCGCCCGGCTTATTATGGTTTCCTGTGTGTAGGGGAGTGGGGATGAGGTCCGGGCCGCCAGGAGGCGGCCCGTTGAACGGTCTGCAGGGGCGGGAGACATCGTTCACCCCTGCATGGACCGTCATCACCCCTGGTTGGCAACCGTTATCTCGATCTTGCGCGGCTTCGCTGCCTCGGCTTTCGGCACCTTGAGGGTCAGGATGCCGTTGCTGAGATCCGCGGTCGCCTTGTCATGGGCGAGACTTTCCGGAATCGAGAACTGGCGGTAATAGTTGGAGAGTTCGAATTCCGTGTACAGCGGAGTACCCGGCACGCTCCTCCTGACCGGGGCGCTGATGGTGAGGATCCCCTTTTCCACGTTCACGTCAAGGTTTTCCCGTGATGCACCGGGGACGTCAGCCGTGAGCGTGAGTCCGTGCTCTGTTTCGATGATGTTGACCGCCGGTTTGACATATTTTTCACTGGACCGCGTTTCCTCGCGGGCCGGCATGTTCCGTTCATCGGTTCTTTCCGTCAGGTTGGTGGTGGTCATGGTGTTTCCTCCTTTCTGCATCCATGGTCTGTGGGCAACATTCGGACATCAGCCGAGGTTGATGGCTATCTTCTTCGGCTTTGCATGTTCAGCCTTGGCCAGGGTGATGGTCAGGATGCCGTCACGGTATTCGGCACTTACCTTGTCGGGATCGATATCCGCCGGCAGTTCGAGGGTCCGCGAGAATCGGCCCGACCCGAGTTCGCTGCGGTGTACGATCTGTCCCTTCTCCTCCACGAACGGCTTGCGTTCACCGCTTATGGTCAGGGTGTTGCGCAGCACGGACAGGTCGGTATCCGCCGGGGAGACACCGGGTACCAGGGCTTCCACGTAGATGTGCCCCTCGTCTTCGCTGAAGTTCACCAGGGGGAAACGGCGGCTTACCGGCGAGAGAAACGGTGTGCCGAATGGCCGTCCGGCTCCGACACCCCTGAATGCCTCATCGATCTCCCTGCGCAGGTTGTCCAGTTCCTTGAATACATCCCAGTTTGCCATGATGACTGCCTCCTTTCGTGATGATTGCTGTTCGATAGAAAAATAATCACGGCATTTTGTGCTGTCAAGGGAGGGGAGG
>CALMBF010000028.1 GCA_937860145.1 uncultured Geobacter sp. | reverse complement strand
GCAGGGGGATGAGGGGGGCCATGGACGGGGTCACCCTTTCCGGCCGGCCTGGACGAACTCCCCGATGGCGGCGAGCACGGTGTCGATGTCGTCCCGCGAGACGTCCCGGTGGGTGACCAGTCGGAGGGAGTCGCGGCCGGCGATGAGGATGTTGTGCTGGCGGAGATGGGCGCACAGCCGGCCGGCTTCCGCCGGGGGGAGGTGGAGAAAGACCATGTTGGTCTGCACCTCCCCGGGGGACACCGGCAGCCCCAGGTCGGCGAGCCCGGCACTCAGGCGCCTGGCGTTGCCATGGTCCTCGGCAAGCCGTCCCATCCCCTCCTCCAGGGCGAGGATGCCGGCGGCGGCAAGCACACCCGCCTGGCGCATCCCTCCCCCGAGGACCTTGCGCCAGCGGCGGGCCACGGCGATCAGCTCCCTGCTCCCCCCCAGCACCGACCCCACCGGCGCACCGAGCCCCTTGGAGAGGCAGAGGGAGACCGAATCGACGTGGCGGCTGATCTCCTCCAGCGTCACCCCCAGGTAGACGGCGGCATTGGCCAGGCGCGCTCCGTCCAGGTGGAGGGCGAGCCCCTTCTCCCGGGTGAACTCCCGCGCCTTCTCCAGGTAGGCCAGGGGGAGGACCTTCCCCCCCTGGGTGTTCTCCAGGCAGAGGAGACGGGTCCGGGCGAAATGGGGATCATCGGGCTTGATGGCGGCGGCGACTCTTTCCAGGTCGAGGGTGCCGTCCGCTTCGAACTCCAGGGGCTGGGGCTGGATGCTGCCGAGCACGGCGGCGCCCCCCCCTTCGAAGCGGTAACAGTGGGAGGTCTGGCCGGCGATGTACTCGTCCCCCCTGCCACAGTGGGCCATGAGTGCCAGCAGGTTCGACAGGGTGCCGCTGGCAACGAACAGCGCCGCCTCCGTGCCGAGCATCTCCGCCGCCAGCATCTGGAGGCGGTTGACCGTGGGGTCCTCGCCGTAGACGTCGTCCCCCACCGGGGCCCGTGCCATGGCCGCCCGCATGGCCGCCGTCGGCCGGGTAACGGTGTCGCTGCGCAGGTCGATAAAGTCCATAAACTAACTCCACGTCAACTCAATACGATAGACTTTCGTTCGATCCCTTCTCCTGGTGGGAGAAGGTGGCCGAAGGACGGATGAGGGGCAGCAGGAGGAGAAATAGCGACTATTTTCCCCTCACCCTAACCCTCTCCCTCAGGGAGAGGGGATTAAATCGCAAGCCACCCCGCCGGCACGGCCTCTTCCCAGCCGAGGCGGCGGAGGAGGCGGGTGAAGCAGCTGTCCAGGGGGGCGGTGACCGTCATCTCGGAGCCGCCGGCCGGATGGGGAAAGGTCAGCTCCGCCGCGTGGAGCAGCAGCCGGGGTGCGGCCAGCTCCTCGCGGAAGAAGCGGTTGTGGCGCCCCTCCCCGTAGTTTACGTCCCCCACGAGGGGGTGGAAGATGTGCTTGAAATGGCGGCGGAGCTGGTGGCGCCGGCCGGTGAGGGGCTGTGCCTCCACGAGGGAGTAGCGGGCGGTGGGGTAGCGGCCCACGGCAAAGGGGAGCTCCACCTCCCCCCGGCGGCGGAAGGTCGTCACCGCCTCCTGGGGTTCCTTCCCCTCCTGGCGGTAAGGGTCGCGGCGGTCCTGCTCCTCCAGCAAGGGGTAGTCGATGGTGCCGGATTCCGGGACGATCCCCCGGGTCACGGCCAGGTATCTCTTCCGTACGTCACCGGTGGTGAACGAAGCGGTCAGGGTGGCGGCAGCCCCGGGAGAGAGGGCGAAGAGGAGGACCCCGGAGGTCGGCTTGTCCAGCCGGTGCACGGGGTAGACCCGTTGCCCGAGGATATCCCTGGCCATCTGCAGGGCAAAGCGGGTCTCGAGGCGGTCGATCCAGCTCCGGTGGACGAGGAGGCCGGAGGGCTTGTTGAACACGGCGATACTCTCGTCACGGTAGAGGAGGGCGAGGGGGTCCATGGGAGGGTTCAGGGGAGTACCGAGAGGAGGGCCTGCTCGATCTTGGCGGTATCGACGACGGTGTTGATGCAGGGGCCGTTGGGGCGGTCGTTGAGGACGCCGATCACCGGCAGGGGGTAGCAGTCCTTGATCCCCGAGGTCAGGTCGCGCTCGCAGGCAACGGCAATGACCAGCTTGGGGCGCTTCTCGACAATGACCTTGCGGGCCAGGGTGCCGCCGGTTGCGACGGAGATGTCGATGTGGTAGCGCTCCGCCAGTTCCGCCAGCCCCTTGATGTCGCAGCGGCCGCAGCGGACGCACTTGTTTATGCCGCCGGTGACCTTGATGTCGCAGTCGAACAGCTGCAGGCAGTGGGGGAGGAGGATCAGGATCCGGTCGGGGAGCACCGCCAGTTTCTGGGAGGCCACCAGGCTGTTGTTCATGGCCACGAAGGACTGGCGGATGGTGTCCTTGGGTATCCCCAGGCAGCGCCCCAGGAGCTCGATGGCCGGGAGGAGGAACTTGATCACCACCAGCCGCATGAAGCGGGTAAGGAAGATGTCCTTCCCCAGGGCGGTGGTGAGGATGAGGAGGAAGGTCCCCAGGATCGCCAGCCCGGAGAGCACGGCAAAGACGAAGCCGACGTAGCTCGGGAGGTCGGGGTGGATGTTCGTCAGCCCCTTGGTCGGGATCCACCAGCCGAGGTAGATGATGCCGACGATGAGGAGGCAGGTGACCCCCATGAGGGCGACGAAGAGGCGCTTGCGCGGCACGGCGGTTGTCTTATTCGGCACGGGGCTGTCCATGTGGCACCAGCAGGGTGCCGGGGGCGATCTTGTAGCCGGCGAGGAAATCGGCGGCAGGCATCCGCTTCTTCCCTTCCAGCTGCAGCTCCTCGATGACCAGGCTGCCGCCGCTGCAGGCGATCTCCAGGCCGTTTTTCCCCGCCTGGAGCACCGTTCCGGGCGCTCCGCTCCCCGCTGCCGTCCGAGCCTTGAATATCTTGAGCATCTTGCCGTCGAGCCAGGTGTAGGCCCCGGGCCACGGGGTGACCCCCCGGATCAGGTTCCTGATGGCTAGCGGCTCCCTCTGCCAGTCGATCTCCCCCAACTCCTTCTTCAGCATGGGGGCGTAGCAGCTGGCGCCGTCATCCTGCTGTTCCGGGACGAGTTCCCCCCGCGCCAGGCGATCCAGGGTGGCGGCCATGGTCTCGGCTCCCAGGAGGGAGAGCCGGTCGTGGAGGGAGCTGGCATCCTCGTCCCCGCCGATGGGGGTGGCCATCTTCACCAGCATGTCGCCGGTGTCCAGCCCCACGTCCATCATCATGGTGGTGATGCCGGTCTCGCTCTCGCCATTGATGATGCACCAGTTGATCGGTGCCGCACCCCGGTAGCGGGGGAGGAGGGAGGCGTGGACGTTGATGCAGCCGTGGCGGGGTATCTCCAGGAGCGCCTTGGGGAGGATCTGGCCGAAGGCGATCACCACGATCAGGTCGGGAGCGTAGCCCCGGATCTCCTCGATGACCTCCGGTGCCCTGACCTTGAGGGGCTGGATGACCGGGATGGCGTGCTTCAGGGCCAGCTCCTTCACCGGCGGCGGCTGGGTCTGCTGGCCGCGCCCCTTGGGGCGGTCCGGCTGGGTGACCACGGCAACGACGTTCTCGCCGCGCTCGATCAGCATCTGCAGGGTGGGGACGGCGAATTCCGGCGTTCCCATGAAGACGATTCTCAGGGGGGAGGTCACTCGTTCCCCTCCTGCTCCAGGGAGTTGCGGCGGTATTTGCGGCGGAAGATCTCCCGCTTCAGCTGGGAGATATGGTCGATGAAGAGGATGCCGTCCAGGTGGTCGATCTCGTGCTGGAACGCGATCGCCAGCAGGTCGTCGGCCTTCCAGTTGACCTCCTCACCCTCCAGGTTGAGCCCCTTGACCACGACCCGGGCGTGACGGCGCACGTTGGCGGCGTACGTGGGGACGGACAGGCACCCCTCTTCTTCGTAGGACTCCCCCTCGGCATGGATGATGACCGGGTTGATGGCTACGATCAGGTTGGGCGGTTCGTCCTTGCCGGCCACGTCGATGACGATGACCCGCTGGTGGACGCCGATCTGCGGCGCGGCCAGGCCAACGCCGGGGGCGTCGTACATGGTGTCGGCCATGTCACGGACAAGTTCCCGGATTTTATCATTAATGACCGTCACCGGCTGGGACTTTTTCTTCAGTTCCGGGTCGGGATAGGAGAGTATTGTGCGTACCATGAGGCTCCTTGATCGTATGGCTAATTTCCCAAGTATATAAAGTCGCCGGTTAAATTGCAATTTCTTCCTGAACGGGGATATCTCTTGACAGGAAAGGGAAGATTTTGTACTTACCGGTAGGTAAATACAAGACATGCGGGGCGTGATGAACAACGATGTCGTGACGGAAAACCGGGAGAACCCCGTCGTGCGCGAGCGTCTCCTCGGGGAGGCGCTGCGGTTGTTTACGGCCAGGGGGTACGCGGCCACGACGGTGCGGGAGATCGTGGAGGCGGCCGGGGTGACCAAGCCGGTGCTCTACTACTATTTCGGGAGCAAGGAGGGGCTCTACCTGGAGATCATGAACGGCATCTCCAGGCTGTTCGACCAGCGGGTGGAGGAGCTGGAGATGGCGGACGGGACCGTGCGGGAGCGGCTGGTGCACTTCTTTGCCGGCATGTTTACCGCTGCCCGGGAGAACCTCCCCGTGGTCCGGTTTGCCTTCTCCATCTACTACGGTCCCCCCCAGGGTGCGCCGTTCATCGATTTCCACCGCTTTTTCGACCTCACCCTGGAAAAGGTCGATCTGCTCATTGCCGAGGGGATGGCGCGGGGGGAGATCCGCCCCGGAGAGCGCCGTCCCCTCGTCTGGGCCCTTGTGGGGAGTTATCATACGATCCTGGAGGAGCAGGTCTGCCGGACCCCGCCCCGGGTGGACCGTGACGGTCTGACAGGGGTCATCAACATGATTCTCGACGGTGTCGCCCCGGTGGCGGGACCGTCCCGGTGAAGAAGGAGTCCGTACCATGGGAATGTTCAAGCAGATAGGGGTTCTGGCGGCATGCTCCCTCCTGGTCGCCTGCAGCGGCAGGGAGAGGTCGGCCCAGGCGGTCAAGCCGCCGGTTGCCGTGGAAACGGCCATGGCCGCGCCGATGGACCTGGTGGAGGCGGTGGAGGTGACCGGCAGCCTGGAGCCCAAGTTCTGGGCCGACGTGAAGACCCAGATTCCCGGCCTGGTCAAAAAGGTCCATGTCACCGAGTGGGTACGGGTCCGCAAGGGGACGCCGCTGGCGGTCATCGATATCGCCGAGGTCGAGGCGCTGGTCAAGCGGGGGGAGGCGGCGGTGGAGTCGGCAAAAGCCGGCCAGATCCAGGCCCAGGTGGCCCTCAACCGGAGTGAGCGGGAACAGGCCCGGGTGCAGAAGCTCAAGGAGTCGGGGCTGGCCACCCAGCAGGCCCTGGACGATGCCCGTACCGAGACCGAGGCCGCCCGGGCCCGGCTCGATGCCTCCCGGGCCCAGATCAGGGTTGCGGAGGAGGACCTCCGCCAGGCCCGGGCGCGCCAGGCGAAAGGGGTGGTTACCTCCCCCATGGACGGGGTGGTGGGGATGCGTGACGTCAACGTGGGGGACCTCGCCAGCGATGCGGCGGCGGGGAAGCCGATCTTCCGCATCGTCGACAACCGCCTCCTGAACCTGACGGTCACGGTCCCCTCCGTCGACTCGGCCAGGGTGAAGGTCGGGCAGGTGCTGGAGTTCAGCGTCGACTCCTTCCCGGGGAAGACCTTTTCCGGCCGGGTGATGTTCATCAACCCGGAGCTCTCCGCTGCGGACCGCTCCCTGAAAGTGATCGCCGAGGTGAACAACCCCGGGGAGGTCCTCAAGGGGGGGCTGTTTGCCAAGGGGAGGATCGTGACCGGGACCCGGAGCAGCGTCCTGCAGGTCCCCCGCGCCGCCGTGGCCGGGATCGATGTCGCCTCCGGCACCGGCACCCTCTTCGTGGTGACTGGTGGCACGGTGCACAAGAGGTCCGTCCGGGTGGGGGCCGCCACCGGTGAGCTGCTGGAGATCACCGGTGGGCTCACGCCGGGGGAGGAGTACGTCACCCGGGGCGGCTTCAACCTCAGGGACGGTGACCGGGTAACCGTTGCCAAAGGGGGAGCGCCGGCAGCGGCGCCCCAAGGAAAGGAGACCGGCAGATGACCACGACCATCCTGTTCGTCTACAACGCCGACAGCGGCCTGTTCAACACCCTGACGGACATCGCCCACAAGATCTTCGCCCCTGAGACCTACGAGTGCAACCTCTGCGCGATCACCTACGGAAACTTCGCCATGCGGGCCGAATGGAAGGAGTTCCTGGAGGGGCTGGGGTACGGTTTCGAATTCCTCCACCGGGACGAGTTCAGCGCCCGCTACCCTGACCGTGCCACCCCCCTGCCGGCGGTCTTCCTCAAGGAGGGGGATACCCTGGAGCCGTGGATCACGGCCGGCGAGATCAATGCCTGCAGCTCCGTCGCCGACCTGAAGACGCTCATCACCGCCAGGCTGGCCTGACAGAAGGACACGAGCCGATGATTCTTTCCGACCTCTCCATCAAGCGCCCGATTTTCGCCGCGGTGATGATGCTCACCCTGGTCACCCTGGGGATCTTCTCCTTCAAGCGCCTCGGCGTGGAGATGTTCCCCAATGTGGAGTTCCCCATGATCTCGGTCATCACCACCTTTCCCGGGGCGTCCCCGGAGACGGTGGAGCGGGAGCTTTCCAAGCGGATCGAGGAGACCGTCAACCAGATCGCCGGGGTGAAGCATGTCTTCTCCACCTCCCGGGAGGGGGTCTCCACGGTCATGGTGCAGTTCCAGCTGGAACAGAAGGTGAACGATTGCGCCCAGGAGGTGCGGGCCAAGATCGGTTCCATCCGTGGCAGCCTTCCGGAGGGGATCGAGGAGCCGATCATCCAGAAACTGGACTTCAACGCCGCGCCGGTGGCCTCCCTGGCGGTCCGCTCCGACCTCCTCTCCCCCCGGGAGCTGACGACCCTGGTGGAGAAGAAGATCAAGAAGCGGTTCGAGAGCGTGGCCGGCGTCGGCAAGGTGGAGATGGTCGGCGGCCAGAAGCGGGAGATCCGCGTCGACCTGGACCCGACCCGGCTGGACAGCCTGGGGCTCGGGGTGAACGACGTGGTCGCTGGCATCCGCTCGGAGAACACCAACACCCCCCTGGGGCGGATCACCAGGGGGACCGCCGAATACCCCCTCCGGATCGACGGCAAGCCCCAGCAGGCCGACCAGTACCGGCAGATGACCGTCGCCCGCAAGGGGGGACGCCCCATCACCCTGGGTGAGGTCGCCCAGGTCTCCGATGTGGTGGAGGAGAAACGCAAGCTCGCCCTGGTCAACGGCCGGCCCGCCATCGGTCTGGACATGTACAAGCAGTCCGGCGGCAACGAGGTCGAGCTGGTGAACAACATCACCAGGGCCATGGCCAAGGTGCGGAAGGAGCTCCCCCCGGGGGTCGAGCTGGAGATGGTGCGGGACGGCACCATCATGACCCGGGAATCCCTCGCCGACGTGGAGGATACCTTGGTCATCGGCGGCATCCTCACGGTCCTCATCGTCTTCTGCTTCATCAACTCCTGGCGCTCCACGGTCATCACCGGGGTGACACTCCCTATCTCCGTGGTCTCGGCCTACATCATCATGTACGCCATGGGGATGACCCTGAACGTCATGACCCTCATGGCCCTCTCCCTGGCCATTGGCATGCTCATCGACGACGCCATCGTCGTGCGGGAGAACATCGTCCGCCACCTGGAGATGGGGAAGGACCACGTGGAGGCTTCCCGCTTCGGCACCAGCGAGATCGGCCTGGCGGTCTTCGCCACCACCATGTCCATCGTCGCCGTCTTCGTGCCGGTGGCCTTCATGCGGGGGATCGTCGGCCGGTTCTTCTTCCAGTTCGGCATCAGCGTCGCCTTTGCCGTGCTGGTCTCCCTCTTCGTCTCCTTCACCCTCGACCCGATGCTCTCCTCCCGCTGGCACGACCCCTCCATCCACCTGCAGGGGCGGCGCAAGGGGCTGGCCCGCTGGCTGGAGCGGTTCAACAGCTGGTTCGACACCTCCGCGGACCGGTACCGGGGGGCGATCGGCTGGGCACTGGACCACCGCAAGACCGTCATGCTGGCGGCGTTCGGCGCCTTCGTCGCCGGTCTCGCCATGTTCGCCACCCTGGAGTCCTCCTTCATGGCCCTCTACGACAAGGGGGAGTTCCAGGTCTCGTTCAAGACGGCCCCCGACGCCTCCCTGGAGGAGACCGAGAACCGGCTGAACGCGGTCCTGGCGGAGCTGAAGGGGATCCCGGAGATCGACCATACCTACGCCACCATCGGCGCCGGGGACAACGGGACCGTGCGGGACGGCCTGGTCTACCTGAAGCTGAAGGAGCGGAGCGAGAGGAAGCGGGGTCAGTTCCAGCTGCAGCGGGAGGTGCGGGAGCGGCTGGGGCGGGTGGCCGGCATCACCATCTCCATCGAGGAGGTGGGGCAGATCGGCGGTGCCCAGAAGCCCCTCAACGTGAACCTCAAGGGTGACGACCTGGCGACCCTGAAGGTGCTGGGCCAGAAGCTGAAGGAAGAGCTTTACAAGGTACCCGGCATCGTCGACCTGGCGGTCACCCTGGAGCACGACATCCCCGAGTACCGCCTGAAGGTGGACCGGGAAAAGGCCCTCTCCGCCGGGGTGACGACCTCCGACGTGGTCTCGTCCCTGAGCCGGCTGGTGGGGGGGGAGGCGATCTCCACCTTCGAGGACGAGGACGGGGACGCCGTGGACGTGCGGGTCCGCCTCCCCCAGGGGCTGCGGCAGAATCCGTCCCAGGTGGGGGACCTGAAGGTGTCGGT
Source organism: uncultured Geobacter sp. (assembly GCA_937860145.1). GTDB lineage: Bacteria > Desulfobacterota > Desulfuromonadia > Geobacterales > DSM-12255 > CALMBF01. The sequence continues at coordinate 37,174 of CALMBF010000028.1, read as the reverse complement.
GCCGAAGGGTGACGGGGGGAGCAGGCTGATCCCCCTCTCCAGCCTGGTCTCCCTGGGGGTCGCCACCTCGCCGACGGAGATCAACCGCCGTGACCTGGCCCGGCAGGTGACCGTGTCGGCAAACCTGGACAACCTCCCCATCGGCACGGCGGTCAAGCACGTGGAGGCGGCGGCGAAACGGATCGACATGCCGCCGGGGTACTCCGTCAACCTCTCCGGCGAGGCGGAGGACATGGCCGAGTCCTTCGGCTACATGGGGGAGTCGCTCCTGCTGGCGGTCATCTTCGTCTTCCTGATCCTGGCGGCCCAGTTCGAGTCGTTCTTCGAGCCCTTCGCCATCATGCTCTCCCTCCCCCTCTCCATCGTCGGCATGGCGGGGATGCTCAGGATCACCGGCGACACGGTCAACATCATGTCCCTCATCGGCCTGATCATGCTCATGGGGCTGGTGACCAAGAACGCCATCCTCCTGGTGGACTATGCCAAGGTGCTCCGGAACCGGGACGGCCTCCCCCGCCGGGAAGCGGTCATCCTGGCCGGCAGGACGCGGCTGCGGCCGATCATCATGACGACCCTGGCGATGATCTTCGGCATGCTCCCCCTCTTCTTCGCCATCGGTTCCGGCGCCGAGATGCGTGCCCCCATGGCCCGGGCGGTGGTCGGCGGCCTCCTCACCTCCACCCTCCTGACCCTTCTGGTGGTGCCGGTGATGTACACCTACATGGACGACCTGGGGAGCTGGCTGAAGCGGAAGTGGAGGCGCGAATGAAGGAGAGAATGCTGGTGACCGATTTCGACGGGACCATGACGTCCCGGGACTTCTTCCTGGTGGCCCTCTCCCGTCTGCCGGCCGGGGCGCTGGAGCACTGGCGGCGCTACGAGAGGGGGGAGATCACCCATTTCGCCGCCCTGGCCGCCATCTTCGCCGGGCTCCGGGTGGATGACGCCGAATACGGGGCCATGCTGGCCGAGATGGGCTTCGAGCCCGGGATCGTCGAGGCTGTGGGGGAGCTGCAGCGGGGAGGATGGGGGGTCACGGTCGCCTCGGCTGGCTGCGGCTGCTACATCCAGCGCCTCCTGGAGGAGCACGGCCTGAGTTTCTTGGTCCACGCCAACCCCGGCTCCTTCTCCCCTGAGAGGGGGGTGGTGATGACCCTCCCCGTGGCCTCCCCCTACTTTTCGCCCGGCACCGGCATCGACAAGGGGGCCATCGTCCGCGACCTCCTCGCCCGGGGTGCGGACGTGGCCTACGCCGGCGACGGCAGGCCCGACCTGGAGCCGCTGCTGCTCCTCCCCCCCGGTCGGCGCTTCGCCCGGGGGTGGCTGGCCGGGAAGCTGACGCGACTGGGGGAGCCGTTCACCCCGTTCACCAGGTGGCGGGAGATCGCTCCTGCCCTGCTCCTGGGGGGTGGACCATGCTGAACGGGACGATGATCGCCATACCGTCGCTGGTACGGATCAAGAGGGGGGCCTTCGGGCGGCTGGGCAGCTACTGTCTGCGTAACGGCCATAGCCGGGTGGCGCTGGTCACCAGCAGCGACCTGCCCGCGGAGATCCTCGATCCCGTCAGGGTAAGCCTGGCCGAAAGCGGCATCACGATCCCCTTCACCGGTGTCTCTGCCGCCGCCTCCTTCGAGGAGGCCCAGCGCCTGTTCGTTGCCCTCCCCCCGGGGATCGACGCCGTGGTCGGTATCGGGGGCGGACGGGCCCTGGATGTGGCCAAGTACGTGGCCTTCCTCGCCCGGCTCCCCTACCTGGCGCTCCCGACCTCCCTCTCCAATGACGGCTTCTGCAGCCCGGGGGCCAGCCTGGCCATCGAGGGCCGCAAGCGGTCCCTCCCGGCGGCCATGCCCTACGGGGTCGTGATCGACCTGGACGTCTGCCTGGCCGCCCCTGGGATCCTCTGGTATTCGGGGGTGGGGGACCTGGCGGCCAAGCTGACGGCGGTGCGGGACTGGAAGCTGGCCTTCCATGCCCGGGGGGAGGCGGTGAACGACTTTGCCGCCCTCCTTTCCGATGCCACCGTCCACCAGTTCATCTCCCGGCCGCTGCGGGACGGGGAGGGTGCCCGGCTGCTGGCCACCGCCCTGATGCTCAACGGCATCGCCATGGAGGTCTGCGGCTCGTCCCGGCCGGCCAGCGGCAGCGAGCACCTCATCTCCCACGCCCTGGACCGGCTCTCGGCCCGTCCCCGCCTCCACGGCCTGCAGGTGGGGGTGGCCACGTACATCGTCAGCATCCTCCAGGAGGGGCAGAGCGATGCCATCGGCGAGCTGTTCAGACGGAGCGGGTTCTGGGATGCGGTCCGCCGCGACCCGATGGAGACCGGGGAGTGGCTGGAGGCGGTCCGCCTCGCTCCGACACTGAAGAGTGATTTCTACACGATCCTCTCGTCCCGCGACTGTGCCCCCGAGGTGGAGCGGATCATCGCCAGCGACCCGGCCCTCCGGGGGTGTTTCCGCTGATGTCCTTCCCGGTGGCGAGAGAGCCCGTGGTGCTCATGGACTCCTGCGGGGGGGGAGACTTCCCCGCCTCCTGGCGCTTCGGGGGGTACGTGGAGACCCTGGCGGCGTCCACTGCCGCCGAGGTGCCGGCGCTCCTCGAACGGGTGGAGCGGGCAACGGCAGAGGGGCTCTTTGCCGCCGGCTACGTCGCCTACGAGGCTGCCCCCGGTCTCGACCCCGTCCTCTCGGTCCGGCCGGCGGAGGGGGGACTCCCCGTCGCCTGGTTCGCCCTCTACCGGGAGCGCTGCCCGGCCGGCGAGGAACCCGCACCCGCGGCGCACGCCAGCGTGCCGCCGGTGCTGGAGCCCCTCCTCTCCCCTGCAGAGCATGCCGCCGACCTGGAGGAGATCCGCTCCCGCATCGCTGCCGGGGAGAGTTACCAGGTCAACCATACCTTCCCCCTGTCCGGCACCTTCACGGGAGATCCCCGTGCCCTTTACCGGCGGATCAGGGAGGGGCAGCAGGCCCCCTTCGGGGCCTACCTGGACACCGGCCGTTTCGTGGTCATGTCCGCTTCGCCGGAGCTTTTCTTCGCCTGCCGCGACGGGGTCGTGACGACCCGTCCCATGAAGGGGACCGCCCCCCGGGGGCGCTGGGGGGCCGAGGACCGGGAGCTGGCCGCCCGGTTGGCGTCAAGTCCCAAGGAGCGGGCGGAGAACCTGATGATCGTCGACCTGCTGCGCAACGACCTGGGAATCATTGCCGAGACCGGGACGGTGCGGGCGGAGAAGATCTTCGCCGTGGAGAGCTACCCCACGGTGCACCAGATGACCTCTACGGTCACTGCCCGCCTCCGGCGGGGGACATCGCTCCCGGAGATATTCCGCGCCCTCTTCCCCTGCGGCTCGGTGACCGGCGCCCCCAAGCGGCGGAGCATGGAGATCATCGCCGGCCTGGAGAGGTCCCCCCGGGGGGTCTACTGCGGTGCCATCGGCTGCGTCGCCCCGGGAGGGGAGGCGACCTTTTCCGTGGCCATCCGCACGCTCCTGCTGGACCGGACCACCTCCCGGCTCATCCTGGGGGTCGGGAGCGGCGTCACGTGGGACTCCATCGCTGCGGACGAATACCGGGAATGCGTGGGGAAATCCGCCTTTCTCCATGCCGACCCCGCGCCGTTCGAGCTGATCGAGACCATGAGAGGGGAGGACGGCGCCATCCCCCGGCTGGAGAGGCACCTCGACCGGATGGCCTCGTCGGCGGCCTATTTCCGTTACCCCTTTGACCGGGAACGGGCCCTGGCCCTGCTGGCCACCGCAGCGGACACGGGCACCCCCCTGCGCCTGCGCCTGACCCTCGATGCCAGGGGCGGGTTCGGGCTGACCGCCTCGCCCCTGGTTATTGACGGCGAACCCCTGCGGCTGGGGCTGGCCGGTCTGACCATCGACCCCCAGGACCCCTTCCGCTACCACAAGACCAGCCGGCGGGAGCCGCTGGACAGGGCGCGACTGGGGCGGAGCGACTGCGACGAGGTGCTCTTCGTCAACAGCCGCAACGAACTGACCGAGGGGAGCTACCACAACCTGGTGCTGCGCCTGGACGGCTCCCTGGTCACCCCGCGCCTGGAGAGCGGCCTCCTCCCGGGGGTGCTGCGGGGCGAACTGCTGGAGCGGGGCGACATCCGGGAGGCGGCCATCCATCCGGCCGACCTGGCCCGGGCCGAGGAGATCTGGCTGATCAATTCGCTGCGCGGCTGGCGCCGGGCAGTGCTGAAGGAGTTGTGAATGGTGAAACCTATTGCCCTGACCCTGCTGTTCCTCTCGCTGGTGTCCACGTCCGGGGCCGCAACCGGCAGGCTCACCCTCGACCAGGCCCTGGGCATCGCCCTGGAGAAGAACCGGGATATCGACAAGGCCCGGCAGTATGCCCGGTATGTCCAGGGGCGCTACCTGGAGGAGCGGGCCGCGGCACTCCCCCAGTTTGCGCTGACGGGGGGGTACAAGGCCTCCCGGGACGACGGCCAGCCGGGTGTCATGGGGGGTAAGACGGTCATGTACAGCGGCTCCGCGGGGGTCTCCCTCTCCCAGCCCCTCTACACCTGGGGGAAGATCGGCGCCGCCATCCGCGCCGCCGAGTCCGGGGTGAAAACCGCCGACGAGGAGCTTCGCCTGGCACGGCAGGCGGCATGGCGGGACGTGTCGATCGCCTTCTACGACGTGCTGCTGCAGCGGGAGCTGGGCCGCCTGGCAACGGAGAACCTGGAGCAGAAGAAGCGCCATGCCGACGAGGCCCACAAGCGCTTCAGCGCCGGGGTCGCCACCGATTACGATGTGCTCGCCGCCGACGTGGCGGTGGAGAACGCCAGGCCGGAGGAGATCCGGACCGGCAACCAGCTGCGCATCGCCCGGGAGCGGCTCCGCTTCCTCCTCGCCGGAGAGGACGAGGGGCTCGATGTGGAGGGGAGCCTGTCGGTTGTTCCCGGCCCGGTCCCCGGATTCCCGGAGAGCCTGCAGAAGGCCGTGGCCAACCGCCCCGAACTGGCCGAGCAGCGGCACCGCATCGGCATGTACAGCGAGCTCGTGACCATTGCACGGGCGGACGACAAACCCCGGCTCGACCTCAAGGGGGGGGCCGGCTACGGGACCCTGGAGAGCAGTGTGTTCAACGCTTCCGGCCCCAACTGGAACGTCGGGGTCTACCTCACCTTCCCCTTTTTCGACGGGTTCCGGACCGACGGCCGGGTCCAGCAGGCCGAGAGCGACCTCTCCACCAGGATGATCGAGGAGAGGAAACTGGCGGATTCCATCTCCCTTGAGGTGCGCACCGCTCTCAGCAACCTGCGGGAGGCGGGGGAGATCCTTGCCGCCCTCTCCGGCACGGTGCGCCAGGCGGAGCGGCTGCTGCAGATGGCGGAAAAGGGGTACGAGTACGGGGTGAAGATCAGGCTGGAGGTGGAGGATGCCCAGCTGAACCTGCTCCAGGCCCGCAGCAGCCTGGCCCGGGCATCCCGGGACTACCTGGCCGCCAGGGTCAACCTGGCCTGGGCCATGGGGGTGGCAGGGGAGGAGAAGGAGTGAAAAAACCCGTCTCCCGGCGGGGGGGAGACGGGGGTGACGACCCGGGGGTCAGTCTATCTGCTCCACCAGGTAATTCTGGGGGCCCATCTGCTTGATCTGGTCCAGCTGGGCCTCGATCAGGTCGACGTGCTCCTCCTCCTCCCGGAGGATCGATTCCAGCAGTTCGCGGGTGCCATTGTCACCTGCTTCCACGCAGACCCGGATACTCTCGTTGTACCCCTTGATCGCCTCCACCTCTGCCTCGTGGTCGAAAAAGTGCATCTTCTCCACCGCCGCGCCGATATGGACCTTGTTCAGCTTGCTGACGATCGGCTTCCCTTCGAAGTAGAGGATGCGGGCAATCAGCTTTTCCGCATGCTTCATCTCGTCTATGGAGCGTTTCCTGATCATGGCGTGCAACCGCTCGTACCCCCAGTTTTCACACATCTCCGCGTGGACGAAGTACTGGTTGATCGCTGTCAGCTCCTCGGCGAGCCGCATATTCAAATGCTCGATGACTTTCTCGTTTCCTTTCATTGATCCCCTCCCGTCAGTATGCCGTTTGCATCACGGCTGAAATTGCGTTCACCTCCAAGTCAAACAGACTTTTCCTGAAGGTCAAGGGAGTGCACCCTTGTTTTGGTCGCGCCGGCCCCCCCGCGCCAAAACGGAGCGGGGCTGGGGACTTCCGCGCCGCAGGCGAAGAGGTTGCTTGACTATTCTGCAGGCGGACCGGGATATGCGGACTCCCGACCCTGGCCAGTTGGCGGTCACGCAGGTCATGGCGTTTTCTGCCGGGGCCCATACCGGCCGCTCCCCGGCATGACGGCGGCACATACGGCAGACAAGAAGGCCGGCACCCGGGAGGGGGTGTCGGCCTTCTTGTTTCGCGGACGGAAACCGTCGGCGGAAGAGTGGCTATTGGTGACGGGGCCCCCGGATTACTGGAGGATGACCTCGGCGATGGTGGCCTGCAATGTCGGTATGGGATTCCCCGACAGGTCAGCCACCCCGTAGGGGGCCAGAACATAGCTCCCTGCGGAGGGGGCCGTTTTGTTGACGAGCTGCAGGGTTATGGTCGCCACTTCCCCCACCAGTGTCACGCCCGCAGGGGTCGTGTCCGCCAGGTCTATCATCATCTTCCCCGTCGGCGTCGTTGCGTTCGGAGGGGTCCAGTCCGTGAGCTGGGTGCCGCTTGCAAAGGTGCCGGAGGGGGTGACGACTCCGGCAACAACCGATCCGCCAGCCACCTCCGGGGTCAATTCGGGTTTCAGGAACAGAGCGAAACTTGTCCCGCTGATGGCGCTGCCGGCGGGTAGCGTGCCGACGAGGGCCACTTTCACGATGGCCTTGGAGTAGGTGGGGGCGGGGGCTGCCACGGGAGTGCTGCTACTCCCCCCGCCTCCGCCGCCGCAGGCGGCAAGGAGAAAGAGTGCCACTATTAGTGGTGACCTGAACAGGATCTGTTTAAGCATGCATAACCTCCAGAGGGTAGACGTCGTGTCAATCTTCACTGAATCCCTGCCGATCACCAGCTGCCGATGCCGACGATCCTGCGCATGATCATGATGATGTCGGCATAATCCACGATACCGTTGCCGACGGGAAGCCCGTTGCTCCCCAGAGGGGCGACATCGTAGAGGATCTTTTCCGCCGAACTCAGCTGTACCTTGCCGTTGTACGCAAGGAGCGTCCTCAGGGCATCCTGGATCGTGGGCTGGCCGGCACCGGTTGAGTCGGCAGTGCGACGGACCGCGTTGACGCTGACGGTGCAGTCAGCCGTGACCGTACCGGTGGTGTAGGTCGTCCCGTTCAGGGTGCCGCCGCAGCCCGTACCCGTAATGCCGTATCCTGCAGGGGCGGTGATGGTGAATGTTGCCTTGCCGCCATGGTTGACCGTCAGGGGGGTGGCCGGGGAGATGGTAGTGGATGTCCCTGCCGTCGGGGTGACGGTGTAGGTGCGGATGTTGGCGGAGCAGTTTGCCGTCGTTCCCCCGTAGGCGCTGACGCACTGCCAGTTCCAGGGGCCGGTACCGCTCAGGGGGGTCGCCGTGCCGCCTGCACAGAGGTTACTCGTCGGGGCAACGGGTAACGTAGTGCCGTTGCTCGTGCCGCAGGTGCCATTAAGTAAAGCGAAGTTGGCCGTATAATTGTGAGCTGCGATTATATTGACGGCAGTAAGCGATGCGCTTGATCCCACAACCGTTGCTCCTTCCGTCCAGTTGACGAAGACGGAATCTGGGTCAGGGATTGCGGTGACAGTGGTTGCGGTGTCACCGTACTTGACCACCTGGCTGGCAACCCCGGTTAGGGAACCGTGGGCTCCGGGACTGAATGTGACGGTATTGGTCGAGATGTTTGCCGAGCAGCTTGCGCTTGTGCCGCCCCCCCCGCCGGTGCAGTCCCATGTCCATGGTCCGGTGCCGTTCATGGCCGACGTTGTACCTGAAACACAGAGATTTGTTGAGGGGGCGGTGTTGAACAACCCGCCGTTGGCCGTGCCGCAAACCCCGTTGACCAGGGATGTGCCGCTTAGCGCTACAGTGGAGAGTTGAGCGGTGGAGATGCTCAGCGCTGCGCTTTTTGTGCCGGTGGTGGCGGGGCTGAAGCTGACCGTGACGGTGCAATATGCACCGGGAGCGATGATAGGCATCGTGCTGCCGCAGGTGCCGTTCGTGCCGTTACCGACATTCAGGACAAACTCTCCGGCATCCGTCCCCGAAAGGGTTATGGCGCCTACCTGCAGGCGAGTCGTCGATCCCGTATTGCTGATGGTAACAACCTGGCTGGCGCTCTCTCCCGGTGCCAGGATGCCGAAATCTCTCGCTCCGGGGAAAACCGTCATCGTGGCACCCCCAAGCAGGCCGCCTCGTACCGGCCAGGCATGATAGAGGAAATCAGAACGAATCTGACTGTTGTTGATAGATCCGTTGTAAATGCCCATCATAAAAGCACCGCTCTTCACATCATTGGTACTTGACCAATAATAGGGCGAAGTGAAAACATCTCTCCAGATATTGGTGAATTTCGAGAACGCCTCTGACGGAAGGGGAGGAGCCGACTTGGCAGTGATGTCTACCAAACTCTGCAACTCTGTGATGTTGGGCAGGCGCCAGTCCCCGGCAAGGCTGCCGTCGGCCAGGCCGCAGTCACCGGATTTAAGGCCGTTGCTCCATGCCATGGCGTCTGTCCAGCTCAAGGTACCCTCTTTTGCCTGGCTCCAGAATCCATACGGGTCGGCCTTGCAGTTGGCATTCTGAAGCCAGATCAGCCCGGTCAGGTTGTCGGTAACCGTGCCGTTGCCGTTGTTCGTAAACCTTACCGTAGGCAGGTCGACTCCTCGCAACGTGTCGCCGTCCTGCCCGGTGCCGGCACAAGCAATTGTTGAGGTGCCATCAAGGCACGTTGTTTGTCCGGTTTTCGGCAATTGCACCACACCGGCTTGTCCGTCACGTACAGGCCACACATTGTTGAAATTTTGATAGGCGTCTGCGAGTGTGTAGCCGTAATAACTGGTTGCTACCCATGCAGAGGAATTATATATTCCGAACCAGGTATCGATTGCACTGCTGGACGACCAGTACGAGGCAGCAATGCCCGTGAATGGAGATCCGGGGGCGATCATCGGGTATTGTCCCCGGTCCAGGAGACTTTTCAGTTCGTTGAAGTTAGGCAGTCGCCAGTCGCCGGCAACGGATCCGTCGTTGAGGCTGCACTGGGTGCCGTCACCTTTCAGCGTATTGGCTGCGGTGAGGGCATCTTTCCACAGTTTCGTGCCAAAGCAGTTGGCATCCTTCAGCCAGACCAGGCCGGTGAGGTTATCGGTGACCGTTCCGTCGGCATTGTCCACAAATCGTGGGCTGGGCAGGGGAATTCCTGCCCGGATGTCGCCGTCCTGCCCGGTTCCTTGACAGGCTATGACGGCACCTGCGGCATCGATGCAGGTCGTCTGTCCTGTCTGCGGTAGCTGGATGGTGGCAGCCCGGGCAAGCGGGGGAATAAAGGTCAGAGGGAGGATGGCGAGAACGAGCAGGACCGGCAAAGAGCATTTCATGTCATAAATCTCCTTCATGGTCTGGTTGTGGGGGTGCCAATAAATGCCGTGTTACCGGCGATGATCATTAAAGAAAGGGGAAGCATCTTTCGACACGGAATCAGGCCCTTCCGCCCCGTTACCGTCAGATCTTTAATTTTCATGAGTCTGTGTCATTATGTGCGGGCACACATTAGCCTAAATGGTGCAGTAAGTCAACTTTAATTAAGTGTCGTGCTGTGTGCAAACATGCGTAGAAAGGGCCGCTGAGATACTATGCAGGCCGATACGATTCATAGAAATGAGTTGATTAATCGTTTGTTCATGAACTGTTGCTGTCACCTCCTCACGCACAGATGGTGCCAAAATTGACGTAAGGGATATTCAACCATGAATCACGCGTTGAATCAGAGGGTTAGCATCGTGGCTTGTGTCTGGCGTCTGGGGAATATTGAGGGGCGGCGTGTAAAGAAACTTTACACATCAGGATTGGCAATGCCGGGAACTGGCTATTAACGGCGGGTTACGGGAGGTGTAAAGAAATTTTACAGTGTAAAGATTCTTTACACGCTAAATAGTAACGGCCGGCACCCGGGAGGGGGTGCCGGCCGTCTGCGTGTCGCATGGAGGAAGGGTCAGCGGGAAAGCTGCCGCTGGGGCAGGATTTCGGTGTCGGTTTCCTGCTCCTCACCCCGCAGGTGGTAGTAGTCGATCGGGGTGTTGATGTTGCTGAAGGAGCGGAAGTCCGGGTCGAAGGCACGGACCACCTCCCGGCGGACGGTGACCACCGCGACCCGTTCGAAGAAGGAGACGATGCGCCGCCGGTTTGCCGCCAGGGACGCATCCATGGCGGGGAGGCACCCCTTGCCGTAGAGGGCGTGGAGCGGTTCCGGGCCGATTTCCCCCTCGGGGATGACCAGGTCTCCATCGTGACGCCGGCTTGCCAGGTACCTGATGAGCCGCTTGTCAAGGTAGGGCATGTCGCAGGCCACGGCGAAGATGTGCTCCGTCGTGCTGTGATACAGGCCGCTCTGCAGGCCGGCCAGGGCCCCCATGTCCGGATGGAGGTCCCCCACCTTCCGGCAGGGGAGGAAGTCGTACTGCTCCGGGGTGTTGGTGACCAGAAGCACCTCGGGGAAGAGGGCCGTGAGCTGGCGGTGGATCGCCTCGATGAACAGTCCCCCCCGGTAGGGGAGGAGCGCCTTGTTGCTCCCCATCCGGCTGGAGCGCCCCCCTGCCAGGATGACGCCGGTGATGCCGGTCAGTTTTGCTGTATGTTTCATGTCAGAACCGATCACGTTTTCCATCCTTATTGACACCAGGCCCAGGGTTCGGGGCTCAAATAAAATTAAGATTCTAAGCCCTTAACCCCCAGCCCTGAGCCCCGACCCATGACCCTCAGCCCTCAGCCCTCAGCCCTCAGCCCTCAGCTCATGGCCTGCCTTCGATTCATGCCCCTCGATGCGGTGGAAGTGGTCGGGGATGGTGTAATCCGTGGCCTCGGGGTGGTGCTCGAAGATCGGGAAGTACTTGGCGATGAGCACGAAGAAGAGGACGTGGGCGGCGATGATGCCGATGGTCACCAGGGACTCGATGATCGACGGGGCGTAGATGAGCTGCCCCGGCTGCTCCATGCCGAACATGGAGACGTTGAAGCGGTTCAGCACCAGGCCGAAGATGACCAGGCTGGCGGCCCGCAGCTGCATCTTCTTGTCGGTCTTGATCTTCCGGGTGAAGAACATCCCCATGGGGAGGATGACCCCGGCGCCGATCTCCGCCAGGAACAGGGCCAGCAGCACCGGCCGGTCGAACAGGGGGCCGTGGGTGAGGAACGCCAGGGCGTAGAGCTTGATGCAGAGGTAGACACCCATGATCCAGGGGATGATCTTGGTCAGGGTGGCGAGGAGCTCCGACTCGTCGGGCTGCCCCATGTACTTGTGCACCAGGCTGGCCTCGAAGATGACGATGGAGAGGCCGGTGAAGATGGCGGAGAGCCAGAACTGCAGCGGCAGCAGCGGGTTGTACCAGAGGGAGTGGAGCTTGTCCACGGCGATGAGGAAGAAGGTCCCCAGGGTGGACTGGTGCAGGGTGGAGATCATCGCCGCCAGGATGGCGAAGGGGAGCTCCAGGGTCCTCAGGAGCCGCAAGGGGAGGTGCCAGCCGAACCGCTCCGCCACCGGGTGGAGGAACTCCAGGGTCAGGACGGTGGTGTAGGCCATGACGCACATGGAGACCTCGAACATGGGTGAGTGGAGGTTCCAGTAGCGCAGGACATTGATCCCCCGCTGGGGCTGCCCCAGGTCGAGGAGCAGGCCGACGCAGACCAGGGAGTAGCCGAGGAAGCCGGTGACGATGGCCGGCCGGACCAGAGGCTCCAGTTTCCTGATGTGGAAGACGTGGGCCACGATGCCGATGGTGAAGGCGCCGGCAGCCAGCGGCACGGCGGTGACCACGTCGAAGGAGATCCAGAGTCCCCAGGGGTAGGTGTCGTTCAGGTTGGTGGTCACCCCGAGGCCGAAGATGAAGCGGACCAGGGAAGCCAGGGCACCGATACCCACCAGGACCATCATCAGCTTGATGAAGTTGTGGTACCCCTTGATTTCATTCATGACGATTCGTGCTGCTGCGGTCATTCGTTCACCCCCTTGGTGGAGTCAGCCTTGGCGGCTGCACGTTCTTCCTCTTCCTTCCTGATCCGGTCCTTGCGGTGCTGGAACCAGGAGACCAGGGAGAGGGTGCCGCCGACGCCGAGGAAGATCCCCGGGACGAAGCGGAGCGCCTGCCAGGTGTAGGAGGGGAGGGGGCGCTTGGTGATCGGCTTGAACCCCAGCTCGTCCAACGGCTGGTGAGTGAGGTAGAGGACGCTGGTGCCGCCGGCCTCCTCCTTGCCGTAGATGGCCGGGAAGTACCGCTCCGGCTTGGCCTTGAGGCGCTTTTCCGCCTCCTTGACCATCTCGGCCCGGGGGCCGTAGCTGATGGCCGTGGGGCAGGCGGTGGCGCAGGCGGGCTCCTTGCCGTTCTTCACCCGGCTGTAGCAGCCGGTGCACTTCTTGACGAGCGGAAATGCCTTGCTCCACTCGTACTTGGGGACGCCGAAGGGGCAGGCCATCATGCAGAAGCGACAGCCGATGCAGCGCTTGTCGTCGTAGATGACCGGCCCTTCCGCCGTCTTCCTGAAGGCGCCCACCGGGCAGACCGAGGCGCAGGCCGGGTCGTTGCAGTGCATGCACATCTCTTTGTAGAAGGCGAACTCGTTCTGGCCGTTCTTCTGGTAGTCCTTGAACTTGATCCGGGTGAAGGTGTACTCGGACATGGCCGGCGGGTTCTGGTACCCCTCGCCGGAGAAGAAGTGGGTGTTCTCCGCCTTCAGCTGGTTCCACTGCTTGCAGGCGACCTGGCAGCCGCGGCAGCCGGTACACTTGGTGGTGTCGATAAGGAACGTCCTGGTTTTATTGAAGTCGATGGAAGTGGTGCTCATCCCTTGTTACCCCCTTTCTCGATGTTGCAGAGAAACGCCTTGAACTCGGGGATACTGGTGTTGGCGCACCCTACCGTCGGGGTCAGCATGTTGGCGCTGTCCCCGGTGGCCAGCCCGGCGTAGCCGAAGTGCCACGGCATGCCGACCTGTTCGACCATTGTGCCACCCACGTTGAACGGCTTGAGCCGGGAGGTGACCAGGGTCACCGCCTCGATGGAGCCCCGCTCCGTGACGACCCGGACCTTGTCCCCCTTCTTCAGCCCTTTCTGTTTGGCCAGGGACTCGCTGATCTCGACGAACATGTCGGGGACCAGTTCGGCCAGCCAGGGGAGGCTCCTCGTCATGGCGCCGGCCTGCCAGTGCTCGGTCATCCGGTAAGTGGTGCCGATGAACGGGAACTTGGCCAGGTCGCTGGAGACGTTCTTGGGGACGGCAACGGCCGGGTTGTTCTGCACTTTGGAGAGGAGGTTTCTCGTCGGGCTCTCCATCGGCTCGTAGTGTTCGGGGAACGGGCCGTCCTTCATGTCCAGGGCGTAGAGGCGGGCGTGCCCCTCGGCCAGCATGATGAACGGGTATTTCCCCTCCTTGTCGTCCTTCATCGGCGGCCACGGGCCGTCGGGGACATCCCCTTTCCACTTCTTCTCCAGGCCGTCCCAGGCGATGACCGGACGCTTGGGATTGAACGGCTCGCCGGCCGGGTTGACCGAGGCGCGGTTGTAGATGATCCGGCGGTTGACCGGCCAGCACCAGGCCCACTTGGGGAAGAGGCCGAGGCCGGTCGGGTCGGACTGGTCGCGGCGGGCCATCTGGTTCCCCTCTTTCGTGTAGGAGCCGGTGTAGATCCAGCAGCCGCTGGTGGTGGAGCCGTCGTCCTGGAGGTACTTGAACATGGGGACCGGGTCACCCTTCTTGAACTCCAGGGTCTTGTCCTTGTCGACGATGGTCATGTCCCTGGTGAAGTGGCCGTTGATCTCCTGGGCCACCAGGTGGACCTCCGGCTCGTGCCCCTCGCCGTAGTTCCAGGAGAGGCGGGTGATCGGCTCGGGGAAGGCACCCTTGTCCTTCACGTAGAGCGCCTTGATCCGCTTGTAGAACTGGTCGATGATCCAGAGGTCACTCATGGACTGTCCCACCGGCTCGACCGCCTTGTAACGCCACTGGGCCCAGCGGCCGGAGTTGGAGATCGACCCCTCCTTCTCCACGCTCGATGCGGCCGGGAGCATGAAGACTTCGGTCTGGATATCCTTCGGGTTCACCCCGGGGCGCTTCCAGAAAATGGAGGTCTCGGTCTCCCAGAGGTCGACGGTGACCAGCCACTTCAGCTTGCCCAGGGCCTCCCGGGCCTTGCCCGAGTCGGGGCCCCCCATGGCTGGGTTCATCCCCATGCAGACCAGCCCTTCCAGCTCCCCCTTGCCCATCTTCTCCATGATCTTGCCGTAGGCGTAGCTCCCCATCCGCTTGGGAAGATAGGAGTAGCAGAAGTCGTTCTCTTTCGTTGCATGGTCGCCGTACCAGGCCTTGAGCAGGCTGGTGACGTACTTGGGGGTGTTCCCCCACCAGTTGGCGCTCTTCGGGTCCTTGGTCTTTGGGGTCCACTTCTCGTTGTAGGCCTTCAGGTCCACGTTGTCGAATTCCGGCGACTTGAGGTAGCCGGGGAGGAGATGGAACAGGAGCCCGTAGTCCGAGGAGCCCTGGACGTTGGACTCGCCGCGGAGGGCGTTGACCCCGCCGCCGGCGATGCCGATGTTCCCGAGGAGCATCTGGAGCATGGCCACGGCCCGGACGTTCTGGGTGCCGTGGGTCGACTGGGTGATCCCCATGGCGTAGAGGATGGTGCCGGCCTTGTCGGGGCGGCCGGTGGCGCAGAACGCCTTGGCCACCTTCAGGTAGGCCTCCTTGGGGGTGCCGGTGATGTTGCAGACCGTGTCCACGTTGTAGCGGCTGTAGTGCTTCTTCAGCAGCTGGTAGACGCAGCGCGGGTCTTTCAGGCTCATGTCCCGGCGCGGGTTGCCGGCGCCGTCCACGGCGTAGGCCCAGGACTTCAGGTCGTAGCTCTTCTCCTGGTCGTCGAAGGAGCAGAACAGGCCGTCCTGAAAATCGTACTTCTCGTTCACGATAAAGGCGGCGTTGGTGTACTCCCGCACGTACTCGGCGTGGATCAGGTTGTTCTGCAGGGCGTAGTTGATCAGGCCGCCGAGGAAGGCGATGTCGGTCCCCGGGCGGAGCTGGGCGTAGATGTCGGCCTTGGAGGCGCTCCTCGTGTAGCGCGGGTCGGCGACGATCAGGTTTGCGCCGTTGTCCACGGCCTGCTCGATCCACTTGAAGGATATGGGGTGATTCTCGGCCGGGTTGCAGCCGATGATGAAGATAGCGTCACTGTTCTTCAGGTCGATCCAATGATTGGTCATGGCACCACGACCGAACGAAGCCGCCAGACCGGCGACTGTGGCGGAGTGTCATAATCGGGCCTGGTGTTCCAGTTGACCGACCCCCATGGCGCGGGAGAACTTGGACCAGAGGTAGCACTCCTCGTTGTCCAGGCCGGCTCCGCCGAAAAAGGCCATGCCGTCGGTGCGGTTCACCACGTATTCCTTCTTGTCCTTCTTGTTGACCTCGGTGGCCTTGAAGGTCCGGTCCCGGGTCTCCTTCATCTTCTGGGCGATCCGGTCCAGGGCCCAGTCCCAGGACTTCTCCTCGAACCGGTCAGAGCCGGGGGCCCGGTACATCACCTTCTGCAGTCGGCGGTCGTTGACCGCCACCTGGAAGAGGGAACTCCCCTTGGAGCAGAGGGACCCCTGGTTGATCGGGTGGTCCGGGTCACCCTCGATGTTGACGATCCTGCCGTTCTTGGTGTGGACGATCAGCCCGCACCCCACGGCGCAGTAGGGGCAGATGGTGGTGGAACTCTTCGCCCCCTTGGTGCGCATCTCGGGCGAATCGACACTGGCTTCGCCCGGCTTCCCGCTCAGAGCAACGCCGGCTGCCGCCAGCGCCCCCCCCTGCAGGAACTGTCTTCGCGACATTCCCATGAAAACTTCTCCTTTCGTGTTGTTACAGTATAAATCCGGTCTCGTGCCGAGACGGAGGGACGCTGAGAAAAGCACGCAAACTGTTGGTGAACGACTCTGCGCCTCCGCGTCTCCGCGCGAAAATGGTTCTTGTGCAAAACTGTCTCGATTAATGAAATCCACGCTGTATACGGCAAACCCTGTGCCAAGGCGTTTACGGAATAATCAGCGCGGGTTCGGGGCGTTGCGTGGCGGGGTTTCAGGAGGGACAGGCGTTCACCGGGGCGGGAACGGTACGCATTTTGCCCCTTGCAAACTGTGCAGATTTGACCAATACTGTGTAAAACTGTCTTGATGTTGTCATCCCCTCTTCCTTGGGGAGAGGACCAGGGTGAGGGGAAACGCCCGGCGTACCCCTCATCCGGCCTTCGGCCACCTTCTCCAAGGGGAGAAGGGAACGTTGGAAGGATGAGATGACGCGAAAAAGAGGTGAACCATGGCACATATCGCCATCTGCGACGACGAGGAGGGGATCCTCAAGTACCTGAAGAAGGTGCTGAAGGGGCACCGGGTGGAGACCTTCAGCCGGGGGGTGGATCTTCTGGTGCGCCTGGAGGAGCCGGGGGGAGGGGAGATCGACCTGCTGCTGCAGGACCTGCGCATGCCCGAACTGGACGGTCTGCAGATCATGAAGGCGGTGAGCCGGACGAGGCCCGAGCTGCCGGTGATCATCATGACCGCCTTCGCCACGGTGGACGACGCGGTGGCGGCGATCAAACTGGGGGCCTACGACTACCTGACCAAGCCGTTCCCCAACGAGAAACTCCTCAGCATGGTGGAGAACGTGCTGCAGATGAAGCGCCTGGCCGAGGAGAACCGCCGCCTGCGGGAGGAGCTCTCCGGAGGAGGGCAGATCGTCTTTGCCAGCCCCCGCTTCCGGGAGGTCTACGACCTGGCCCTCAAGGTGGCTCCCAGCGACGCCAACATCCTCGTCCTGGGGGAGTCGGGGACCGGCAAGGAGCTGATCGCCGCCGCCCTCCACAACAACAGCCACCGCCGGGACCGCCCCTTCGTCTCCCTCAACTGCGCCGCCCTCACCGACACCCTCCTGGAGAGCCAGCTCTTCGGCCACCTCCGGGGGGCGTTCACCGGCGCGGTGACGAACCAGAAGGGGATGCTGGAGGAGGCGGACGGCGGGACCCTCTTCCTGGACGAGATCGGGGACGTCAGCCCGGCGGTGCAGGCCAAGCTCCTGCGGGTCATCCAGGAGCGGGACTTCATCCCCGTCGGCTCCACCCGACCGAAGAAGGTGGATGTCCGCTTCATAGCCGCCACCAACAAGGACCTGCAGCGGGAGGTCGCCGAGGGGCGTTTCCGCGAGGACCTCTACTACCGCCTGAACGTCATCACCGTCAACCTCCCCCCCCTGAGGGATCGCACCGAGGACATCGGCCCCCTGGCCCACCACTTCCTCCGGCGCTTTGCCGCCCGGATGGGGAAGGATATCCGCTCCATCGAGACCGAGGCGATGGACGTGCTGCAGGGGTACACCTGGCCGGGGAACGTGCGTGAGCTGGAGAACGTCATGGAGCGGGCCGTCATCCTGACCGCGGGTAGCGCCATCACTCCGGCGGTCATCCCCCTGGGGGGGGCACCGTCTCCCTCTCCCCGCGCCGCTGCCCCCCGCCGGCCGAGCCTGGTCCCCCTTGAGGAGATCGAGCGGCAGCACATCGAGGCGGTCCTGAGGGAGACCGGCTACAACAAGAGCCGCACCGCCGAGATCCTCGGCATCTCCCGGCGGACCCTGGACCGGCGCATCGCGGATTTCGGACTCATGGACGGGGAGGGGCAGGCGTGATGGACCCCGGGAGAGATTGTGGAGGGGCACCCCATGGTGCCTCTGCGGCGGAACGGGATTCATAGGCCATGGAACGCGTCCGCTCGCCCATCCGGCGCAAGCTTCTCTTCGCCACCCTCCTCCCCCTGACCGTTGCCATCCTCCTCTGCTGGCTGATCGGCTCGCTCCTGATCACGGACCGGGTCTTTCGCCAGGCCCAGCTCAAGGTGCTCAGCGATCTCAACTCGGCCCGGCGGGTGTATAACGACGAGGTGAACCACCTGGGGAGCATCGTCAAGGTGGCCGGTCTGGGACCGGAGATGGCGGCGTCCCTCGACTCGGGGCGGTTTGCCCCGGTGGAGCCCCTGCTCCAGCACCTCTGCAGGGACGAGGGGCTGGGCTTTCTCAATGTGATCGACGCCAGGGGGGTGGTGCGCTACCGGGTGACCAACCCCGGAGCCCGGGGTGACGACCTCTCCCGTGACCCGGTGGTGGCCCGGGCGCTGGGGGGGGAGCCGGCCGGCGCCACCCAGGTGTACCCCGCCGAGCGTCTGGCCCTGGAGAACCCCGCCCTGCCGGGACGGGCCGTGGTGGAGATCAGGCCCACTCCCCGGGGACGGACCGTGACCGGAGGGAGCGAGAAGCGGGGGCTCCTGCTGGTTGCAGCGGCACCGGTGCGGGGTGCCGACGGCACGGTCGTGGGGGTGCTCCAGGCGGGGATGATGCTCAACGGCGACAGCCGGGTGGTCGATACGGTCACCAGCACGGTCTTCGACCGGGAAGGGGGGGGCGCGGCCACGGTCTTCCTCGGCGACGTGCGCATCGCCACCAACGTGCGCGATGCCGACGGCAACCGGGCATTCGGCACCCTCATGTCCCGGGAGGTGGCCAGGGTGGTGCTGGAGCAGGGTGAACGGTGGAGCGACCGGGCCTTCGTGCTCAGCGACTGGTTCATCTCGGCCTACGAACCGCTGCGCGATCCTGGCGGCACGATCGTCGGCGCCCTCTACGTCGGGATGCCGGAGCGTCCCCTCCTGGAGATGCGCAGGAGTCTCAACCTGATTTTCGCCGGGGTCCTGCTCCTGGTGGCCTGTATCGGTATCGTCATCTCCGGTTGGATCAGCCGCCGCCTGGCCATGCCGGTACGGGCCCTTGCCGAGGCCGCCCGGCGGATGGCGGCCGGCGAGCGGGTCGAGCCGATCAGGAGTGCGGGGAACGACGAGATCGGGCTCCTGGCGGACGAGTTCAACCAGATGGCGTTCGAGGTCACCAGCCTGAAGGAGACCCTGGAGGAGAAGGTTGCCCAGCGGACCTTGGAGCTGGAGGAGAAGAGCGGCCAGCTCCTTGCCGCCCAGAAGAAGCTGGCCAAGTCGGAACGGCTTGCGGGACTGGGGCTCCTGGCGGCCGGGGTGGCCCACGAGATCAACAACCCCCTGGCGATCATCCGCGGCAATGCCGAGCTGCTGCAGTCTGCCATCCCCCCGGAGAGCGAGGAACGGGAGGAGGTGGATGCCATCGTCGACGAGACGGTGCGCATCGGCAGGATCGTCGGCAACCTGCGGACCTTTTCCCGCAGCGGGCTGAAACGGATCAGCGAGTTTTCCCTCGGGGAGTTGCTGGACGAGATCATCGACCAGCTGGGGCACCAGGTCCCCCTGGAGCGCTATCAGCTGTCCCGCTGCTACTGGGGGCGCGACGTGACGATGGAGGGGGACGCGGACCAGCTCCGCCAGGTCTTCACCAACCTGATACTCAATGGCCTGCAGGCGATGCCGGAGGGGGGGGAGCTGCTCCTTGACGTCGAACAGGGCAGCGAGGATGGGCAGGTCGGCGTGATCATCCAGGACCAGGGGTGCGGTATCACCCCCGAGCAGATGGAGAAGCTGTTCACCCCGTTCTTTACCACGAAGGAGCGGGGCACGGGCCTGGGGCTGGCGGTCTCCTACGGTATCGTTCAGGACCATGGCGGGGAGATCCGCGTGGAGAGCAGCGCCGGGGCCGGGGCGAAGTTCGTCGTCCTGCTGCCCCTGCGTCAGCCGGGCTCCCGCGAGGGTGACGACGCCGAACGGGCCGGGGGATAGGGAACGGCTATTGCAAGTGATGAGCCGGGAGCAGAAGGTCGCCATCGCGGCTGCGGCTCCCGCGGCCGTGCGCTCTTTGCCACGGGGAGGAGAGGTTATGAAGAAAGTTTTTCTGCTGAACGGGATATGCCGGCTGGTTGTGCTGGTGCTGCTGGTTCTGTCCCCGGGGGTGGGAGCCGCTGCTGCCGGCGCTCCGGAGGTTGTCGCGGCGCCCTCTCCGCACCTGGACGGGGCGCGGAAGGAGGGGGCACTGGTCATTTACGCCGCCATCAGCAGGCGGACGGCGGACCAGCTGGTGCAGGACTTCAACACCCTCTATCCCGGCATCAAGGTCTACCTGGTGGACATGGCCGGGGCCGAGGTCTTCAATGCCTACATGTATGACCAGGCGAAGAGGCGCGAGGCTGCCGACCTCCTCTGGAGCAGCGAGACAGAGCTGCAGGCGGCGCTGGTGAAGGACGGCTACGCGGCGCGCTACCACTCGCCGGAAAGCGGTGCCATCTTCTCCTGGGCAAACTTTGGCGACCAGGCCTATGTCACTGCCTATGAGCCGGTTGCCATGGTCTACAACCGCAAGCTCCTGGCGGAGAAGGACGTGCCGGCCAGCCACAAGGCGCTTTTGAAATCCCTGGGTGAGGAGCGTTTCAAGGGGAAAATCGCCACCGCTGACCCGGAGAAAAACGGCCGGGCCTTTATCTTTCTGGCCCATGACCAGACCAGCGGGTTCTCGTTCTGGAACATGGTGAAAGCGTTCGGAGCCGCCGGCCTGCAGACCTATCCGGAGTACGGGGCACTGCTGGACAAAGTCGCGGCCGGGGAGGCGCTTTTCGGGTACAATGTCCCCGCAAACGAGGCATTCCGCAAGGCCGGCGCCGACCCCGGCGTGGGGGTTCTCTACCCCAGCGACTATACCCTGGCGACGCCGCAGACCATCCTGATGACCAAGGGCGCTCCCCACCCTGCCGCGGCGCGGCTCTGGATCGACTACATCCTCACCCCCCGGGGACAGGGGATCCTCGCCCGGGAGGAGAACCTCTTCCCCGTGCGGGGAGATGCTGCCGGCGGGGAGATCACCCGCCAGCCGCAGAAGCTCCCGACCGGCAGGGGGCTGAAGGTCATGATGCCCGCGCCGGAGATTACCCGCTATAACGAGCAGGGGATAAGGAAAGGGTTCGTGCTGCGCTGGAAGCAGATGCTGAACAGTAAGAAGTAGCACGGCAGCGGCATCGTATCGGATTGACAACCGAACCCTGTCTGTGTGATAAGGTAACTCTTTGGAAAGCTTGATATTGATTTTGTTATGGGGGATGAGGATGAAGCAACTCAGGACACTGGGGAAGATGGCTGCCTGCATGGTTGTTGTTACGGCGCTGAGCGCCTGCGGCGGCGGAGGCGGCGGAGGCGGCTCGACCGCGACCACGCCGGCATCGAGTCTGGCGGGCCCGGCGGGGAAGGCTGTCCAGGGACCCGTCAAAGGGGCGACGGTTTTTGCGGACAATCTGGCGGGCGGTAACAGGATGGTGCAGGATGCCTCTGAGCTCTTTGCCGTCACCGATGTCAACGGCAGCTTCCAGCTGCCGACCAAGCCGGCGTACTCCCATGTGCTTGTCTCTGCCGGGGGGATCGATATTCTGACAAATCAGCCGGCAATCCGCATGATTGCCCCGGCCGGTTCGGCAAACGTCACCCCTCTTACCACCCTGGTGGCACTCGACACGACCGGTACGGTTCAGGCGAAAATCGAGGCGATCCTGCCTGCCGGCGCCAGGTTCGACACGGATCTCTCCAGCATCTGCAGCCCGGCTGCCATCCTGCTGGTCAAGGCTGTGGAAACCGCCGTACAGGCTGTGTCCACGGCAATCGGCACGGACGCTTCCGACAAGATATCTCCTGCCCAGCTTGCCGCCATCCAGGCTGAGGTTGCTGCGAGCATTGCCGCGGAAATCGCCAAGCCTGATATGACGGCATTACGGCTCGGTACCCCGAACACGATTGCCTCGACAACATCCATGGCCGTCTCCTCCGCTCTGGCAAACATCGCCGCTGCGCCGGGAAATGCCAACATTGCCATCACCCCGGCTGCTGCAGCTGCAGCTGAGCAGGCCGTCTTCGACTCGATCATCACGACCTCCATCGCACTCGTCGGCTCGGCCAACCTGACAAAACCCGCGTCGACCTCGGCCGTGAGCGGAGGTGAGGCGGCCCTCGTTACCCCGACGGTTGCCACTGCCATCGTTGCCGCCACCACCAGCGCCACTGCGACGATTGCCGCCGACCCTGGACTCGTGACAGCCGCCACGCCCCCTGTCTATAACCCTCCGCCTGTCGCGATGGTTGCCGCTCCCTCGGTGACGGCCTCTCTCCCGGATAACGGCGTCACCGTGGCCGGCGGGACCAGGCCGGTGCTCAGCGTCACCTTCACCGCGGATATGCTTGCCGCTGTCGGCGATGCCGGTTCGGCAGTCAACCCTGTCAACTGGGTCGTCAAGGCCGGTACGACGACCATCGGTCTCGGCGCGATCACCTATAACGGAGCCACCAGGACCTTCAGTACGATGCCGGCAGCCGGCCTGCCCAGCGGCACAACCGTGACGGTCACCATCAAGAGGGGGGTCAAGAGCGCCGCTGGCGTGGGAATGATCAACGATGTCACCTGGAGCTTCCTCACATCGGTTACCGGCACGACCGGGAGCAGTGGCGGCGGCGGGATCTGATCCCTCTCTTTCTGATACGGCATACAACATGAGCGGGGGGCATCTTTCCCAGATGCCCCCCTTTTTCTATGACGAGGCACCGATGTTTTCCTGCGCAAAATCCGTGAAGCACTCCTTTCTGGCCGCACTCCTCCTCCCGCTCCTGACCATCTCGTGGGCCGCTGCCGCAGATTTTCACAACGCCATCTCCCTCCAGGGCTTTACCGGCCTGCTCAACACGCCCAATGCCTATGTCACGGAGGAGGGTAAAGGGTATGCCCTGTATTCCAACCAGGAAGAGAACAAGTGGCGTGCCAGGACGCCCCACCAGGACAATTACCTCCTCTCCCTGGGGCTGTACGATCACGTAGAAATCGGCGGCAGGTTTTTCGATGCGCCCGGTGCGGGGAGAGACCTCTCGTTCAACGGCAAGCTGCAGATCCCGTTCATTCCGAGGGATAGCCTCCTCCCCCAGTTTGCCGTGGGGGTGCAGGATATCAGCGGCGGCAAGGGTGCCAACCTGCTCAGGACCTACTACGGCGTGGCAAGCAAGGATTTCTGGCGTCTGCGCCTGAGTCTCGGCTACGGCACAGGACCGCAGCGGATGGAGGGGCTATTCGGCGGGGCCGAGTTCAAGGCGTGCGACTGGTTCTACCTCGTCGGCGATTACGACACGAGGGAGACCAATCTTGGCGCCCGTATCGTGACGCCGCACCTGTTCGGCTACCCGGTGAACCTCCACGTCACGGTGAAAACATCGGTTGACTACCATCCCGGCAGTTTCGAAATCGGCGCGGGGCTGCAGTTCCCCCTTGGCTACACGCATCACAGCACGACCCCCATCGAGCTCCCCCCACCGGTCAGGGACGAGGCCCTGCCGCGGGAGACCTCGCCCTCGCACCCCCCTGCACAGGCGACATCCCCCGTACCCCCACCGCCACAGGAGAAGGAGGGTGAACGGTCACCCGGTGTCACCGCAGGGCTCCTCTCCCTGCAGCGGAAACTTGTCGACCAGGGCTTTCAGAACCTCAGGATCGGTACCATGGGAGGCTCTCTCCTGATCGTCGAGTTTGAAAACAGCCGCTTCAACCAGAACGAGCTCGATGCCTTTGGTGTCGTTGCCGGCATGGCCGTGGCAGAGCTCCCGGACAGCATCAGGGAGCTCAGGCTGATCAGCAAGAAGAAGAATATCCGGATGCTGCAACTCTCCGCGCCGGCCGCACCCCTGAGGGATTTCTATCGTGATGCGGCGTCGCTGGGAGAGCTGCAGGCGGTGCTCACGGTCAGCGAAACGATCGGCGACGATGCCGGCGCAACCTATCTGGAGGAGAGGGGAGACTCCTCCCTGCTCCGGTCGTCCCTCGTCCTGTATCCTGGGCTCAAGACATATCTCGGGACGGAGGTCGCTCCCTTCGACTACCTCCTCTCCCTCGACCCAGAGCTCTACCTGAATCTCTGGAAAGGGGCCGTCGTCAACGCCCTCTGGGACATCCCGCTGCTCTGGAGCGACAATTTCGACGATGGCAACCGATTCAGGAGCGACCGCCACGAAAGCAGGATGGAACGGCTCATGCTCTTTCAGGCGATCAAGCCGGCTCCCGGCATCATGGCGCTTTTCGGAGGGGGGATGGTGAC
Organism: uncultured Geobacter sp.; assembly: GCA_937860145.1. Lineage (GTDB taxonomy): Bacteria > Desulfobacterota > Desulfuromonadia > Geobacterales > DSM-12255 > CALMBF01. Next base: position 12,912 of record CALMBF010000028.1, on the reverse strand, counting down.
CCACGACGCCTATGGCACGGCCAACGAGGCCGTCTGGCTTCTTGATGAAGGGCGGCACCGGTTCAGGGTGATGCAGCTGTTTACCGTAGATGACGACGACCGGAGGAGGGAGTCCTACCTGGGGGGGTATCGCTACTACCATGCGCCGTTGGAGACATACCTGGAAGCAACGGCGGGCAAGTTCTGGTCACAGGATACCGGCGTCATGCTGGAGCTGAAGAGGTTCTTTGGCGATACGGCCCTGACCGTCTACTACAAGAACTCGTCTGCCGAAGATCACCAGAATCACCAGGCCGTCGGGCTCCAGGTCAGCCTGCCGCTTACCCCGCGGCGGGACATGTCGCAATCCCCGGTGCAGATACGGGGCTCGGAGGAGTGGAGTTACAGCCAGGAGAGCGAGATCGCCAAGAAGGGGAGCTGGAACTATATCGGCACGAGCACCGGCATCAAGCCGGTGACCCCGTACAATATCGGCCGGGTATTCTACAACAGGGACAGGCTGACGGAGGGGTACGTACGGGAGAACCTTCTCAGGATGCGGGACGCCTACCGGACTTACGGCGCCGGCAACAGATGAAGCACTGCCGCCGCCAGTGGTAACCCGACCCCTTAGCTGGCTCCCTCGCGGAGAAACACCACTTTTACGGTCTTGAACAGCAGCTTGATATCCAGCCAGAGGTTTCCCTCCTCCATGTAGCGGAGATCGAGGCGGACAATTTCGTCGAAGTCCTTGATGCTGTTGCGCCCGCTCACCTGCCAGAGCCCGGTGATGCCGGGCTTCATGCAGATCCGTTTCCTCTGCCAGTTCTCGTAATGCTCCACCTCGTCGGGGGTCGGCGGACGGGTGCCGACAAGGCTCATCTCTCCCTTGAACACATTCCAGAACTGGGGCAGTTCGTCAAGGCTCGTCTTGCGCAGGAACCTGCCGACCCGGGTGATGCGCGGGTCGTTTGCGATCTTGAAGATCGCCCCCCCCATCTCGTTCAGGTGCATCAGTTCCTTCTTCCGCTCTTCGGCATCCACAAACATGGTGCGGAACTTCCAGCAGGTAAATGTCCTGCCGTGCAGACCCACCCGCGTCTGGCCGAAGAAGAGGGGGCCGGGGGATTCAAGTTTGATCGCCAGGGCGATGAACGGTGCAAGAAGCAGCGCAAGAGCCAGGCCGACGATGCTGCCGGCGATGTCGATGCACCGCTTGACGAAGAGCTGTTCATTGGTCAGGGCAGTCGGCTTCAACGTCAGGAGGGGGATCTGATCGTGGAACACACTGAATTCCGTCCTGTCGGTCAGGTTGAATGATACGGCGAGAACCGTCCGGACCGTAATCCCCAGTTCATCAAGAACCCCCATGTAGTGGGCAATGTCGAAGGTGCACTCTTCGTGGCTGGAGCAGAAGATGACCTCGTCGATTGGATTTTTCTTGCAGACCTGCACCAGGGAGTCGAGGGTGCCGATGACCCTCTGCCCCCGTACCTCCCGCTTCAGTTCACCCTCTTCCGGTTGAATGATGCCGGCAATGCGCAGCCCCCAGCTTTTGTGGAGTTCGATGAGGTCGATGAGTTTTTCCGCCGAGCGCTGGGTTCCGACCACCAGAATATTGCGGAAGTTGTACCCTTGCTGGCGGATCTGCCTGAGCGCTGACCTGGCCACCAGCTGTTCCGTGCCGAGCATGAAGAAGAGAAGGGTTATGAACAGGCCGAAGAACCCGCGACTGTAGCCGTGCGGCTCTGCGAGGTAGATTGCGGATGAAACGATGATCCCGCCTGAGAGATGAACCTTGGCAAGTTTGACCAGCAGGTCCCTGAAGCTGCTCGTTCTCTGGGAGTAGTACAGGCCGAAATGCTTGAGCAGATACATCCAGAGAGGGATGACGACCAGCAGTACCCAGGAGTAGTGCTGCATGCCGAGCAGTCCGCCGTACTGTCCCCTGATCTGGTAGGAGAGCCAGAAGGCGGTGCAGATCGTGGAGACATCCATGAGGATGTTGAGTTTGGTTATCAGGCGAGCCTGCTCTTTGAGCATGAAGAATCCCCTCTCCCCACACCGTGGGGCTCATGACATAGTTTCATGACGCATGGTTACATGGTGGCAGTCCGGGGAAGCGGAAAATGAACTGTAGCAGATTTCATTCTGAAACCGCAAGAGTGGTTGCGTGACAGCCTATAATAAATAGCAGCATTATCCGTGCCAATGTGATGTCGGAGAATCCTCGGTTACTTCCGTAACGTAACGGGGGTACGCTTTCCCGTGCGGAGCAGTGCCTTTGCCAGCAGGACGAGAAAGAGGGTGTTGGTGACAAGGTATCGTCTCCAGAGTCGTCGCGGCTCCTGGTAGAGGCGATAGAGCCATTCCAGTGACAATTTTTGCATCCAGGCCGGGGCGCGTTTCTGCATGCCGGCATAGACGGGAAAGGCGCCGCCGACCCCGAGCATGACTGCATTGATCTTCCCCCGCATCCGCGCTATCCACTGCTCCTGCTTGGGGCAGCCGAGGGCGACCATGACCAGGTGCGCTCCGGAGTCATTGATCCGGTCTGCGTCTGCGTGCTCCTCGTCGGCGGTGAGGTGCCGGAACGGCGGCGCATGGGTGCCGACGATGCGCAGCCGGGGGAATTCACCGGCAATGCGGCGGGAGATGACGTGCAGGATTTCAGCCGTCGAACCGTAGAGGAAGACGGACAACCCCTCCCGTTCGGCGGCGGCAAGCAGGTCGGGAAACAGGTCCATGCCGGCAACCCGTTCCTGGTCAATGCCGTAGAGGAGTTTCAGCGCCTTGACCAGCGGCATGCCGTCGGGGGTGATTACGTCGGCGTTATTGACAATTTGCGCGAAGTCACGGTCAAGAGATGCTTCAACGCACATGTGAACGTTGGCAACGCAGACGTAGGAGGAGTGGCGCTCACGGGCGAGGTGGATGATTTCGTCGATGAACACCGGATAGGGGCCGGTAGTGACGTCAATGCTGATGATGCGGTGTCTGATCATTGGTCTTTATCAGTTATCAGTGATTTACTTGCGAAACTCATTCTTAAAGAGGCCGATTTTCTCCATGGGGATGCGCTTAAACCCTAACTTAAACGCAGGCGAGGTAGGCTTCAACTGGAAGTCGTTCCGGCCATAATCCACAAAGATCGGGTCTCCCTCCACCAGGTTCCCTTCCAGCGTAACATCCCGGGTAGTGAGGCCGTTGGTGAGTTCGAGCAATTTGCACCGGTAGACGATATTATTGGCAAACACGTTCCCCTCCGGCTGTGCCGGATTGCCGTCGTAGAGGGTCGTCAGACCGGGGTAGCGGGTGCGATAAGGGGGCTCCTTGTAATTGACTGCCTTAAGCCTGTCGGTAAGGGTGGTATCGGTGCCGTCGAAATACTTCTTCGACCCGGCCAAGCCCCGGGCGTCCAGATGGATTGCATACTTATCGCAATCGACAAAGATGTTGTTCCGGATGATGTTATCCCTTCCGCCGCTGATGAACACACCCCTACCCGCTTTATGAATGACATTCCCGTAGACCGTTGTGCCACTGGTGAAGTCATCCAGGTAGATCGCCTGCACATCCCCCATGTTCAGGTGATGGAAATAGTTGAAGCGCACCACATTGCCGCGCTCCGCATAATCCCGTCCCATGTAGAAGGCACCGGAATCGGCGGTTTCCAGGCAGGCATGGTGGATCTCGTTGTATTCGATCAGGTGGTCGTTGCCATGGAGCAGGATTGCGGAGTGGGGTGCGTTGTAGATCAGATTGTTTGCGATCCGGTTCCCCACCCCGTCGATGGCGATACCAGGCACGTAGGTCCGCACCCACTGGCTGATGTCGTGGATGCGAGTGTTAACCACGTAATTCCCTGCCGGTAGCAGCTTCTTTCGGTCCCCTCCGCCGAGTCGGATGCCGCATTCGCCACACTGGTAAATGTCGCATCCGACCACACCGTTGCGGGCTCCCCCGGCGATCTTGACCGCATCGGTACCGGCATTGCGGATGGTGCAGCCGGCGATGCGGTTATCCGTCCCGCCAGCAACGGTTATGGCCGTGCCGCGGCAGCATTCGACGGTTATCCCCTGGATGGTGACGTGGGAGGTAGCGCGCAGGGCGATGACAGTGGGGAGCCTGGAGACAATTGCCTTCCCCCGGGTAATGGGAGCGGGGGGCCAGAAATAGAGGATGCCGCTTTTCCGGTCCAGATACCATTCCCCCGGCTCATCCAGTTCCTCCAGGATATTGAAAGCGTAATAGCGCCCCTCGGGCTTGTAGCCGTAGGCGCCATGGGGTTCTTTGGTAACGATTTCCCTGTTGCGGGTATCGATGGCTTGCACGTTGACGTAGGAATCGGCCCAGTCCCAGGTCCAGTAGCCGTGCAGCCAGATGTCTTCGGCCTGCGCCCAGCGGCTTGGCCGGTTCCCCTTGTAGGTGAACCGCCCCCCCTTGGGGCCGGCGGGGGTGGCGGCTATCTTTGTCCAGCCGGTGTTCGGCCAGCGGGAAAGGGTCATGGGCTTGTCGTTGAAAAACAGCTCCAATGCCGAGGGAATACTCTGCTTTCCGATCCCGCGCGGGTTCAGCCCCCCGAAGTCAGTGATGCCGTGGGTCAGGAGGTCAACCTGCAGCACGTGGTCGCGGGCGGATTTATCGAGGCGGTTGATGATGGCGGAATCGGTGACGGGGGTAAAGCCGGATATTTCCTTTCCCCCCGCGAGATGCACATCCTCATTCCTGTAAGGACGGTATACTATCGGAGCGGTTTGGGTGCCGGCATCCTGCTCGGACAGCTCGAATGTTTTTGCAAGGGCATAGGTGCCGCCACGGATCGATACCGTCACCCCGCCGGTGGGGAGTCCACCCCTCAGTTTCAGTTCGCGGATTGCATCGCGGGCACGTTCCAAGGTGGCAAAGGGCTTGTTGAGCGTGCCGGGGTTATGGTCGTTGCCGGTAGTTGCGACGATAAACTGCTTCTGGGGTGGGGCGACTGCAGCGCAGAGGGGACAGGGGGCATATGCGGCGCACCATGACAAGAGGATGGTGATCCATGGTAACAGTGGTTTCATGACGGTTTAATTTTTCTCATTGATGCCAACGAGGAACTTTCCTTTGAGGCTAACGCATTCCGTAGAGAATGGCCTCATGTCGTGCCAGATCGTCTTTATTGATGAATCGCTCGGTAATCTTCTTCGCAGGGTTGCCACCAACAATCGAATATGGTTCGATATCTTTTGTTACAACAGAGCCTGCAGCGATAATAGCGCCTTTGCCAATCTTTACACCAGTTAACACTACAGCACCAAAACCAATCCATACATCATCCTCAATGATTACCTGCAAACCCTTACCCGGCCCATTATAATCGGGCGAGCCAATCCACGGTGCAAGTCTTATAGGTTTGCCTACGCAGGTATAATCGTGGTCGTAGCGACCAATCAGCCCAACATGGTTAGCAAGCATCACGTTATCGCCAATGGAGCCGTCACACTCAACCGCACAATATTTCCCGATATAGACGTTATTGCCTATAATTAATCTATTGGGAGCCCACAGAATTGTGCCAATTCCGAGATGTAAATTCTCCCCGGTTATGACATTTTTTCTGACTGCATATAATCGATAAATGAGTTGCCAGATTTTCTTTAGCATGTATGGTTCCTCGATAGAGTTAACTTGCCATGCAATTTATTTTGACATATGCAACTTTTTCAAAAACCACATGATACGTACCGGCAATGACTTACTGTAAATATTGTCTTCTATCCATTCGTCTGCAACTCTATAAATTTCAATTTTTTTAGGAAGTTTAATTTTTAATGGCAAGGGGTCTCCATATGTTATGGGCATATAAGTCTCTTGCTTCGCAGTGTGCGTTGATTGATCACCAAAACCATGATTTACAATCAAATTTGATCCGGGATATATGTGTAAGCCCTCTTTAAGAACGCAGTTGATGTTCCAGCAATAAAACCAAGAGCTTTTTGTGCCGTTTATTACTTGCCGAATACGTATATACCAATATATAGCAGCGCGGTATGATCCAAGCCGTTTTTGCAGTTTGGCAATAAAAGGAGTGAACGATAACTCAAATTTGTCATTATATGAAGCCCACGCTCTATTCCATGTTGCCCACCCCCAAGAGTTGGCATACATTGAAAAGTAAATATCCATGTCTAGACAATCGCCAGGATATACTTTGGTACCGCAGACAGACATAATCTCTTTACAATCCGAATATGCCTCCAACATCTCATCACAATAAGTAAAGAATCTAGGCAGAGGGAGGAGGTCATCCTCAAGTATAATTACACGGTCGGCATGTGCAAAAACCCAGTCGAGGCCTGAAGAGACTCGGGCTTTGCAGCCCATGTTTGTTTCAGCAAAATTATAATGTACGGTACCAGGCCAATCTCTGAAGATCTCCCGACACGCGTCTACCCGCTCGCGTTCACCAGGTTTATCTGGACGTGGTCCATCCGAGATGACAAATAGTTCACGAAACTCTTCGCTACGCAGACAGTCACGTAATTTAGCTGCATGATCAGGCCGGTTGAATATTATGACCGCAATCGGCGCTTTCATGCTCGGTTCCCGGCTTTCTTTAGCCATAGTCTGGGGAGGAACAACCTGATTAAGACTTTGCTGCCGGTCAAAATGCACTTTATTCCGAAGTGCCTATAGCAGAACACCATGAATTCGGGGAAGTTGATGCCCTTGGGGTCGATGAACAACGCAAGGCGCTTACGCAACGGAGTAGCAGGATTACACCACTCGGATAGCGGATTTGCAGAGCAGGTTGCCTGATAATGTGGGGGGATGATCAAGGAAATGCCCGCATCCAGCGCTCTGAATCCATAATCGAAATCGCCGATCGCATGAGTATATTTTTCTGAAAGAATGCCGATTCTTTCAACAACGGTGTGAGGAACCAGAACAACATTTCCGTTCATCTGCTGACATCTCTGTGGCGCGTTACTTGGGATAACAGGGGTCCCGGTAAGTGATTTTCCGCCGTGCGGTGTTGACCTTCCACCATAGGTCCAAGTCCCTGTAACCGGATCTTGGCAGGAACCGACAATTATCCCCATGTCTTTGGGGGCAGTCTCAAGCATTTCATGAATGGCTTCAGGTTTGAGGAGTGTGTCGTCATTTAGCCACAAGTAATAATCGAACCCTTTTTCAAGAGCTGCGGCAAAGGCAACACGCATGCCACCATTCCAGTATAATTTGCCATCTCCTGTTATGACGTTGACCTGGGGATAGAGATCACGCACAGCTTGCTCTGTGCCATCCGTACTGCCATCATCGACCAAGAAAACATCGAGCGTGGATTCTCTTGGCAGTCGATTTTGGTATAGTGCCTCAAGACAGGCAAGGGTCTGTTTCTTTCTGTTATGGCAGGTAAGCAGCGTTGCGATTTTCAAATTAAGATCCAGTCTGCTTCATGGGCTAACGGTGATAATCTGGCTTGTCGAATGTGATCTCGACAAGGTCTCAATCCCGTGGGGTAGAAACATGAGTGTCAGAAATATGGGGAAATTCAGAAATTGTTCTCCCGTTAGAAGGATGCACACAACTCCACCACCAAAGGCTGCAATGCGTGCACCAGCTATGCGTCGAGTATTATTAGCGAATAGGCCAAGGAACAGAATCAAGCCGATCAGCCCGAATCTGACCGTGAAACCGGTCAAGCCATTTCCTTGTCCGGCTACCAGATCGAGCACTTCAGGATTGCTAGATGCACGTGTTTCCGGATTTGCACTCCAGCCTATTATCGGCCTTTCAGCAATCCATTCTACGTCGTATAAAAAATTTCCGAATCGATTGATTCGGCTGGCATCTTCACGATAACTTGCGGATTTGATCTGGTTCGTTATTTTTTCACTAAGAAAGGAGGCTTGACTAAAAATTACAAGAGAAAAGCTAATAAATACAATTGGGAATAACGGTATAAGTATCCACTTTCCAAACCTGCTTCTCATCCAGTTTGCTTCGAAAGAATATAAGATCACGAGCACCATAAATGCAACATACCCGGTAGTAGATTGCGTCGATAGCAATGTTACAATAATTACCAACCCTTTCGTTGATAGTACTGTATGGTAATTCCTGTCACGGATCAGAAAAAAAAGTGCCAGAATGAGATAGCCGGCAAAAGCTCCAGGTTCCCAAAACATTCCCATGTTCCGGATGGATCCGTCAAATTCTTCTCGTAAGTTATATATCCCAATATGAAAATGATCATTAACAGGAAGTCGCATTTCTGCCATCAGCTCTTGCATGTTCACCCCGAATGAAAGAGGGATGAAAAAAACAAGGCTGATAATTGAAAGAAGATATATTACAGAAACATAGCGTCTTGAAAATTCCGGTATCAACCTAATAGATAATAAAGCGATGACAAGTTTAATCAAAAAACCCAAAGATGCTGAGACAACAAGTGTTCCGAATATAATGGCATGGAGTGCAACTAACAGCACAAAAGTACCAACAATCACTTTGTCTTCAGAGGTCAATTTATTAGGTCTAACGGCCCATATGATGATAAATAATGTTACTGATAAGATTAGTACAAATTCTTTACCGAGTACATTAATTGCAGGATTGCCGGAAATGGCAATTACCCAAAACGTAAGAAAAAAATAAAACTTATTGTTATTCATAAATCATAGTCATATTTTGAGTCAATTTATTGTAAGTTTTTTATAAACTTTGCTGGATTACCACCTGCAATTGTCCCGGATGATACATCTCTTGTCACAATAGCAAATGCTCCGATTACGCTGTTATTACCTATCTTCACCCCTTTTAATACTGCTGCACCAGTGCCAATAAATACGTTCTGACCGATTGTAACTGGCGATGCGCCAATATCCTGAATATTATTATTAAACCTGCGGCCCTCAGGCTTGAGTGCATGAAAATCAGTATCCGCTATGGTAACGTTTGCACCAAACATACACTCCTTACCGATGGTTACTCTCTCCGCAGCACAAATAGTACCTCCACTGATTCCGGTATCGTCACCAATGACTATCTCGGCGCCTTGTCTCAAGGTCCTCAACACTACCGGATGATTGACTCCCAACGCCGTAAACCTGCTATCTGAGCAGAGAACAACACGATCACCGATTTGTATCGTAGAACCGCGCGACATACTCACTATGGGCATCCCCAAAAACTGAACACCGTTGCCGAGACGCACTCCCAAGGCACGTAAACGGAAAGGAACAGAAATGCTCCACCAGATTTGCAGCAACTTATAGTAAACACGTCTGATCATAAAGGCCGTTCTTTCCGGATCACGTCTTCGTAGATTGTCATCATTCGGGACAGGATGTCGTTTTTCGCATGCCGTTTTGCCGCCACTTTTCTAGCTTCGCCAGAGAGCCGAACGGCAAGATCGTCATCTAAAAACAGACGTCGTATCTGTTTGGCCAGTGCTATTTCATTTCCAGCGGAAAAGACCAAGGCAGTCTCCTCATCTTCGACCATCGAAAACACTCCGCCAACACCGGATACAACTGAAGGAGTGCCGACAATCATTGCCTCGCCAAGCGAGTTTGGGCTGTTTTCCATAAAAGATGGCAGCACGAAAACATGAGCCGTCTCGAATTCGCCAGCCATCTCACTCTCACCGAGTTTACCCAGCGGCTCGACGTGATTCTCCATTCTTTCTGACAGGATCAGATCGGTTAGATACCTTGCATAACCGGTCGAGCGACAATTCTTCCTGAGTTTGCCAATGCCAGACAGGTGCGGGTAAAACGACGCCAGTGGTACTCTGATCAGGATGTCTGGAAATTCATTTTTCAGAATTGCCGCTGCCCGTACAAGGACATGAAAGCCTTTGAGTGGATAAGACGCTGAAGATGAAAAGATCGTATGGCGATTGATTCTTTCCGACTGCCATTCTTTGGCATAAAAAGCCGGGCGTATCAATTCATCACAATGGTAATACGTGGCCTCCGGGTTTAGCCGCTCAGTTTGTGTCTTGTCCCATGTTGTGCGTCCAATGAAGTACTTGTTTGATGCGAATACTTTTCGTTCGATTACAGCACGACGTTCCATCTTCAATTTTTGCTCAAAAAGGCCATCAATCCGAACCCAATCTCGCAAAGTTCGTTTGGTCCATATGTCTTTCCATGTCAGGTTGCCGTAGTACTCTTGGCAACATATATCCAAAATTCCTTGGATTGATATGACCGTCGGGACCTTGATAAGACTGTCACCGCTTAATAACCCATGGAAATTTTCCGTGCCATGGATATGGACGATATCCGGCTTGAAATCATCTATGACACTTTGATAATGGCGGACCAACTGCTTGGGCAATGCGTTACAGCGAGCAGGAACGCGGCCTGTTGGTACCGAATAATACCGAATTCCCCCGAGGGTTACCTTCTGGGGATCAACGCGTGGCAGGTTGACTGCCACGGCAAGTTCAACCCCCTCACAGCGAGAGAAGGCGCCGGCCAGAGCCTGTACCCATCCGCCGCTCGGATTAGGCGCGAACCCGAGGTGTTCGGCGAATTCGGGCAAAAGAATATGTGTCAGCCACAGCACTCTCATGGAAACCAGCTTACGCAGTAGTTACGTGTCCGCTCAAGAAACGACAAGCCGGCGCAATAGACCAATGCCTTTAATAGAAGGATGAGTGTCGATCACTCGACAGGCAACCTCTCGCAACTCGTCGGAAAGAAAATATGTCGGCTTCCAGAGGAGCAGGATTGACATGACAGAGACCGACAGCAAAATGTCTCCTGCCAGCCGAAAAGAATGACTTGGTTCCATTGATGGATTGTCAAACCCCCAGATTGCACCAGCCACAACAACGCCAAGCGTCACCGGGCCGTACAAAACCCTCATAAAGCTCGTGCCTGTGATCATAAGGCATTTCAGAAGCGCGGTTGTCAACCAAACCATGCGAATGACGTAAATTCCCAGTACACTCCATGCAATCACAGTTAATGATGATGTTGACGCTGCGATGAGAAGACCAAAGAAAAGCAGGCCGGTCCACAGCTGCACACGCAATTCGATTTCCGGGCGTCCTTGCCCTGCCAGTATCGGCCCGGAAACAGCCATGATGACATGAAAAATCATGGCTATGGCGAGGGGCGCGACAATACCCGAAGCCCCCTCCCACTGGTCCCCGAACAATGCAAGAACAAGCGTTTGTGACACGGCTGCCATGGAGAGAAACACTGGAATGGCCAGAAGCGAGATGGCCGAGACGACTGCAAGATAGCCGCGTTGCAGGTTTGCTGCATTGTCCTGCATGCGGGCGCTTGCAGGAAATAGGGCCGCCTGCAGGCTGGTCACGATGTGATTTGCCGGTGCCCGGGTAAGATTGTACGAGACGGCGTACAGCCCCAACGATTGAGCGCCAAAAAATCTACCAACGGCTAGATTGTCGAAATTTTCCACGACCCAGTTTAACAGGTTCGTGTACATGATTTTTTTGCCGAAATTATGCAACTGCCCAGTCCCGCGAAACGGTGAGCCGAAACGGAGCTTTAGCCTCGAAAAATACAGAGCCAGGACAAATGCCATTGCATAAAAGGTGAGCCAAGCAGCAACCAGTGCCCATACCCCCGCGCCCAGCCATGCTGTAAAAACGCCAACACCCACATACCCGGTAAGGTATGCTCCCAACTGGGAAAACTGTATCCTCTTCATGTCGAGCTGACGACGCAGCGCGGCAACTGGGACGACGGACAGTCCATACAGCAGGGTAACCGGAGAAAGCCATCGAATGACTGGTTCAATCTGGGAAGTGCCCAGCAACATCGACAGTGGATGTGCCGCCAGGCAAAGCACCGCTGTTACAATGAGCCCCATAAGGGTCGTCCGCGACCAGGCAGCTCCGACTTCGTCTTGAGTGAGACTGTGTTGCTGTACCAGTGCCGACCCAAGACCGAGATCAACAATCAGGCAGCTGAACAGAATCGGCAGTATTGCGAGTGCGACGATTCCGAAGGGGTGCGGACCAATCAAACGGGCTAGAACTATCTGTGCCACCAGCTGTCCGATTATACGTGCACCCGTACCCAGATAATTCCAGGCTGCAGCTACTATGGTTCTATCAAGCAAGGACATGCGTAACGATCTGAAATCTCATGCAAAAATATTGGACGAGAAACTCTTGTGGGATAACTGAATTCAGTTATCCCACAAGATAAGCCAGTTGAATTTTAAAGTAAAGTTATGGATAGACGCTGAACGACTTGTAAGCGCTCAATGGGCCATTGCCTCCCGCGTTCTTCGCCCGCGCATACCAGGAGTAGTTTTGGCCGTTGACCAGCGGCGTTGCCTGAGGAATGCTGCAGGTCCCGGTGTTGTCGGGACACCCAGCTTCAGCCGGCGTGAACCATATCGTGTCGGTGCTGGCATTGGCCGAGTTGGACCACAAGCGCACGCTATAGCCCGTTGCACCTGTTACTGCATTGAAGGTGTAGGCCGGCGTGGTGGTGCTGATGGTGCCCGACGGCGACACCAACGTGGGGGCTGCCGGTAGAATCGCAACCGCGAAGCTCTTGTAAGTGCTCAATGGGCCATTGCCCCCCGCGTTTTTCGCCCGCGCATACCAGGAGTAGTTTTGGCCGTTGACCAGCGGTGTGGACTGGGGAATGCTGCAGGTCCCGGTGTTGTCGGGACACCCCGCTTCCGCCGGCGTGAACCATATCGTGTCGGTGCTGGCATTGGCTGAGTTGGACCACAACCGGACACTGTATCCCGTTGCACCTGCCACCGCGGTGAAGGTATAGGTCGGCGTGGTGGTGCTGATGGTGCCCGACGGCGACACCAACGCGGGGGCTGCCGGTAGAATCGCTACCGCGAAGCTCTTGTAAGTGCTCAATGGGCCATTGCCCCCCGCGTTCTTCGCCCGCGCATACCAGGAGTAGTTTTGGCCGTTGACCAGCGGTGTGGACTGGG
>CALMBF010000027.1 GCA_937860145.1 uncultured Geobacter sp. | reverse complement strand
CTCCCGCGGTGGGGGAAGCTCCCGGGGGGGCTGGCGGGGCGCCCCTGACGGACGGTTACCATGAGTGTTCACCGTAGGCGAGGATGGAGGTGCAGGCTGGTTGTGCTGGCGGTATCCATGCTGCTCGTGCCGGGGTGGAGGGGTGTGTCGCTGGCCGTCGATCTGGGTACGCCGGTGCTCTCGGAGCCTCTGCAGCAGGAGAAGTTTTTCGACACGGAGAGGGTGACCACCAGGGGCGAGGCGACGCAGACACCCGGGACCCTCGAACCACATTTCGGACTATCCCATGCGGCCAGGGAAGACGTGGGGAGTACGGGGAGTGTGGGGGTACGGCAGACGACGCACAAGATTCACGGCGAGGCGGGGGGGACGCTTACCCTGCTTGACAACGTATCGCTGACCGCCATTGCCAAGATCCCCCTCTACTCCCACGAGGCCAGGTTCGGGGAGTTCCTCTCCTCCGGCGAGGGGAAGGTCACGACGGACCTGATGCGCAACCCCGGCAATCTCTCCTGGCGGAGCGAACTGGGGGTCAATCTCGGCAAGGGGATCGATCTCAACCTTTTTTACGACCGGTCGATGTTCGGCAGGGTGGACAAGCCGGGGGTAAACGAGCAGGAGGAAAAGTTCGGCACCAGGTTCATCATCCACTTCAAATGAAGCTTCATCCCAGCCGCACCGGCGGACTTCGTTACGGGGAGCCGGAACGAAGTTTCAGCATTACTTCTCTCCCACGTAGACCGTTGCAATCCCGAATGTCAGGTCATGGTGCACGACGTTGCGGAACCCCGCCTCTGCCATGGTCCGCTTGAACTCCTCCTGGGGGGGGAATTCGAGGACCGAGTCGGGGAGATACTTGTAGGCGCTGAAGGTGGAGAAGAGCCCGCCGATGACCGGCAGTACCCGGAGGAAGTAGAAGTTGTAGAGTGCCTTGAAGAGCCTGGAGCGGGGGTTGGAAAACTCCAGGATGACGACCCGTCCCCCGGGCTTCAGGACCCGGCACATCTCTCTCAGGCCGCTGAGCCGATCGACCACGTTCCGGATGCCGAAGGCGATCGTGGCCGAATCGAAGGTGTCGTCGGCAAAAGGGATCGCCTCGCAGGGGGCAACCTGGAGGGTTATCCGTCCGGCATAGGGGGATGATGTGACCTTTTCCACCCCCAGGCCGACCATCTGGGGGGAAAAGTCGATGCCCGTGACCGTTACCGTGGCGGGGGTTGCCGCGGCAATGGCCAGGGCGACATCGCCGGTACCCGTTGCCACGTCGAGCACTCTGCCCGTGGCGGAGCAGCGGATCTGCCGCACGGCAAAGCGCCGCCAGCGCTGGTCGATACCGAGGCTGAGCAGCCTGTTGAGAAAATCGTAACGTGGGGCGATGGTGTCGAACATCTCCCGTATCCGTTCGCCTTTGTTGGAAAGCCGGTACATTTATCCCTGTCCTTTTGCCCGTAAAAATGCTATCTGATGCAGATATCCTCAGCACCCGATCCAGTACACTGCAGGCAATTTAGTATCACAACTGTCCGCAGCCTTGCCAGATAAATCGTTAAAGGTTTTGCCCATGCGTCTCCAGGATCTTGCCGATATCATCATCATGACCGTCCTCGTCTACCAGCTGTACATCTGGTTCAGGAAAACCAGGGCGTTGCAGGTTGTCATCGGCCTCGGTTTCCTGGTCGTGCTCTACCTCGTCACCAAGAACTTCGGGCTGTTCATGACCAGCTGGATCCTGCAGGAACTGGGGACGGTCATTTTCGTGCTGATCATCGTCGTGTTCCAGGGGGAGATTCGCCAGGCCCTCTACCGTTTCAGCCTGATGCGCAACTTCTTCGACCGGGGTGGGGAGTCCGACCCCCTGAATCTCCAGGATCTGGCGGCAACGATCTTCGCCATGGCCGAGCGGCGGACCGGAGCCCTGATCGTGTTTGCCCGGCAGGAGAAGCTTGATGACCATCTGCTCCACGGGGTGAGGCTCGACAGCCTGATCAGCGGTCAACTGCTCGTCAGCATTTTCGAGGAGGGGCTCCCCCTCCATGACGGCGCGGTCGTCATCAGTAACGGCCGCATCTCCGAGGCATCGTGCCATCTCCCCCTCTCTGCCAGCGGCGACCTTCCCCAGCATATGGGGACGCGTCACCGGGCCGCCCTCGGCCTGTGCGAGCGCTCGGACGCGGTGGTGGTCGTCGTTTCCGAGGAGCGGGGCGAAGTCTCCCTTGCCGTCGCTGGGGAGCTGATGAGGGTGGCGTCGCCGGAGCTGCTGGTGGAGCTGCTCCAGCGGCACCTGGAGAGCGTGCCCAAGCAGGCTGGCCGCACGTCTTTGCGGCAGAGGCTGTTCCATAACTTCGTCCCGAAAATCGTCACCCTGCTGCTCGTCTTCGCCTGCTGGCTGACCCTGACGGCGCGGGAAGGGGGGCTCCAGACGGTGAACGCCCAGGTCAAGTTCCATAACCTGCCGGAAAACCTCGTGTTGCAGGCCGGCGCGCCGGAGGAGGTCGAGGTGCAGCTGAAGGTGCATGCGAACCCGTTCAGCACCTCCAAGAAGCTGGATGTGACCGCGGACCTGGACCTGGCGAAAATCCGCGAAGGCTCGAACAGCCTTGCCCTCGACAGCAAGACATTCCAGCTCCCCCTGGGGGTTTCGGTCGTCCGGGTCAACCCCTCGGTCTTGAAGGTCGTTGCGGAGAGGAAAGGGTACCGGGAACTGCCGCTCTCCCTGGGCAAGAGCGGCCGCCTCCCCCCCGGGGTCCGTATCAGGTCGGTCCGGCTGGAGCCTCCCCGCGTCACCGTTGAAGGGCCGGAGTCGGAGCTCCTCCGGCTGGGACGCATCGAGACGGAACCGTTGGAACTCGCCACGATCCGCAAGAGCCAGACGGTTGACCTGAAACTGGTCTCCCCGTCGCCGCAGGTGCGAATTCGCCGGGACGATCCGGTCAAAGTGCAGATCGTGACCTCACCCCGCTAGGGACAGCCGCTTCTCCAACGCTGCCCGGCACGGTCTCGCTCCCTGGCTATTTTCCGGGCATATTTCCCGCCGGACCCCTGCTGGACGGGGGAGGACGATCGCCTGCCAGGGGAAGGGGAGGACGGCTGGGGGGCGGTGGCGCCTGGATCTTCCGGTGGTGGGGATTACTTGGCCCACCCATTGCATCCCTCGTGAAACCATGTTGCGAGCCGGTACTCTGTCGTGCCCGGCCATGTTCATGGCCCAGGTTTTGAGGTTGCACTTGACAAGAGGGGCTGTTTGTTATATAAAGCAACACCCGAAAGAACGTTTTTAAAACAACATGAAAAGGGGAAGATATGATTCATCGCTTTACCATATTGCTCCTCGTGACATTGTTGGCCATTCCCTCCCTCGTTTTTGCTGCAAAGACCCATAAAGTTAAGAAAAACGAAACCCTCGCCTCCGTTGCCAAAAAATACCATGTCTCGATAACCGACCTGAAAGAAGCTAACACCCGCCCCAACTCCAGCGTCAAGCCAGGTGATGTCCTGGTCATCCCGCCACGCTCAGCGTCCGCTGCGACCGGCAAAAGTGCCGCCACGGTTTCATCCTCGACCTATAAAGTCCGCAAGGGCGACAACCTGCAGAAGATCGCCCGGAAGACGGGGGTCTCGGTTGCTCAGCTCAAGCGGCTCAACGGTCTCGGCAAGGGGAAACTGAAGAACGGGCAGGTCCTCGCGTTGCGCGAGGTCGAAAGGGACAAGGGGGAGACGGTCCAGGTCGCCGCCGCAGCGAAACCGACCTTGCGGTATCCCGACCTGCTCAATGACAAGGAGTACGAGCAGAGTCTTTCCGAGTTGCTTGATCAGGACGGGGTCAACATTGGTGTTTCCCGGGGGGCGGATGCTCCGGCCGACAATGTCAAGATGCTGAAGACAAAGGCTTTCGGGTTCCTCGGTACCCGGTATCGTTTCGGCGGTA
Organism: uncultured Geobacter sp.; assembly: GCA_937860145.1. Lineage (GTDB taxonomy): Bacteria > Desulfobacterota > Desulfuromonadia > Geobacterales > DSM-12255 > CALMBF01. The sequence goes on along the minus strand of CALMBF010000027.1, from coordinate 14,667 downwards.
CCAGCAGGAACGGTCTCGACTGTTCCGCCTTCGTGCAGAAGGTGTTCAATGAAATGGACGTGAATCTTCCCCGGACCGCACGGGAGCAGTATGAGAAAGGGGAAGTGGTCACTCAGGGTGACATGCAGAAGGGTGACCTGGTCTTTTTCAGGACATATGCGTCCTTCCCCTCCCATGTCGGCATCTATCTGGGCAACAACAGGATGATACATGCCTCTTCACGGGATCGCCGCGTGGTGATTTCGTCCGTCGACACCCCCTACTACCGTTCCCGTTTCATCGGCGCCAAGCGGGTCGCCAAGATCAACCCCGACCGGCTCAACCTGGACGAATTGATGCTCGGCGTCGAGGAGGAGTTTGCGGACGAAGCGCAGAAGAACGATACCCTGGGGCTGGATGCGAACGCCAAGCCCTGATCTCCCCTGAAATCTCCCTGCTCCGCCAGCCTGGCGGCATGCCGCAAGTTACAGCAACAAAAAAGGCGGAACCTTTCGGTTCCGCCTTTTTTGTTTGTCCGGCTAGGATCTTCTGCTTACTTGGACTTGCGCAGACCGGCAGAGAAGATGACCTTGTCGAAGGTCTTCTTCAGCTCTTTGCTCTGGAAGTTGACCATGGGGGGTGAGTCCGGGAACTCGATGGTGTCGCCAACCTTGACGCCTTCCTTGACAACGGCTTCCTTCATAACGGCAATCCAGAGCTTCTGGCCTTTTTCTTCCACCTCTACGTAGGTGTAGGAACCAGCATCCATGGTCTGGAGCACTTTACCCTTGTGACCAGCGCCAGCAGGGATGTCCATCGGCTTGAGGCCGGCATGGGGATCGCCACCCGGTGCAGCACCAGCAGGCATCTGGGGAGCGCCTGCCTGGGGAGCGGCAGCTTTAGGGGCTTCTTCCTTCTTCTGGCAACCGGCGGCGGCCAGTGCGAGTACTGCGAGAACAACAGCAATTTTCTTCACGTTTATCCTCCCTATTGTTGGATGGTTAAAGATCAACAGGCAAATTATCACAGGATCGAATTATTTGACAATAAAAAAAAAGTAATCAAGACCCCGCCTCCCGGTTATTTCCGTGGTACCACACGGCCCGGGACGGCGCCGCGTCAATTCCCGAGCACCACCTCTCCCGTGTCGGTTATGAGCTTTGCCGGCAGCTGAAAGACCCGCTTGAAGATGTCCAGAACGCCTCTCCCCAGGTATTTGACCGGTATTGCCGATACCTGGGGGTTGGCTGACTTCCCCTTGATCTCGAAGTAGGTCGTGATGAGGGACTTGTCCTTGCCGGTGAGGATCCAGCCGACAATCGGTATGTGGCTGACGACCTTGTCGACGGTCTGCAGCGGCTGTATCCCCAGGGTGAGGTCCAGGTTGTCGCGGACGAAATCGTACTTGCCGATGAGGGACATGTTCATGGCGTTGCTGGTGACGAACAGGTCGTTGGTTGCCGCGACCCCGTCCTTGATGGCCAGGGTGGCCTTGATCGTGTTGTACGGCATCCCCTCTGACACCATGTCCGGCAACTTGAACTTGAACAGTTGCGAGACGTTGAGGATGGAGAATACCTTGGAGAGCCCGGAGAACTGGCGCATGGAACCGTTATGAGCGAATACCTTCACCGAGCCGAGGATCGATTTCTTCAGGTCGGCCGCCGACTCCCCCCTGGCGGTCAGTTCCCCTTCCACGTTCATCGTGCCGGTCAGCTCTTTCTTGTCCATGGAGAGCTGCTGGAGGATCTGCCCGGCGGAAGCATTGACCAACTTGAACTCGGCCTGGTATCTGCCCGGTTGCGATAGGGTGTCGATCCTCCCCTTCGCCGTGAGCCTTCCCCCCATGACCGCGGCCTCAAGGGGCTGCAGGTAGACGATCTTATTGGCAAGCTGTAGTGTGGCGTTCAGTTTTTCGAAGGGGATATCCCTGAACGTGCCGCTCTCTGCCTTGACGGCCGCCTGCAGGGTGATGTCGGAGGACCCCTTATCCCCCGGCAGCCGCTTCTTTTCAAGCTCGGTGACAGCCAGGATGTCGGCGATGTTCAGGAAGGGGGAGGTTATTGCCAGATCGATGGCAGGGTTGTCCAGGTTGAGTATGGTGCCTTTTACCTGCAGGTGGGACGAGTTCAGCTGGCCGGACACCCCTTTTATCAGCAGGTTGTTGTCCCTCAAGGTAAGGTCGCCCCGTACCCTGGAGATCTGCACCGGTTTGCCGGCGGTGAAGCCGAAGTCGGAGAGGTCGATGCGCGGAGCGGAGAAGGTGGCGCTGACCGCAAGTGGCGTGAAGCTGGCAATGGCCCCCTTGCCGCTGAACATGCTGCTGCCGATCCTGGCGGAGAGCTGGGACGACTCCATGGCCGCCTCGTCGAATGCGATCCTTCCGTTAATGGCGGTGACCGGCTTGATTCTGTCGGAGGGGGTGAAGGAGGCGTTCACCAGGGAAAGGGAGCCGCGCCATGCGAAATTGTCGCTCCCCGCATCCGCATTTTCGCCCCGCACCGAGAGCTGGATTCTTCCTGCCGGCTGATATTTCTTGATGGCCGGCATCATGCCGGCAACCTCCCCGATGTTGAACATGTTGGTGGTGATGCCCAGGTCGAGCTTGCTGCCGTTGGCGAAGGGGTAGCTGGCGGTGAGGTCGAGGGCCAGGGGGCCGAGGGTGTAGTGAAGTGCCGGCACCGTTGCGTCCTTCGGGGTAAGGTCCAGCCGGAAATTGAGCGACGAAGGAACCCCCACCGGCTTCGACACCATGCCGGTGTAGGAGTAGGCGGCAGGTGTCAGGTTCCAGGCGCCGGCCAGGTGGTAGCCGCTGGTGAACCCTTCCCCGCTCAGGTTGAGGGAGCCGTTGCCGTTGTAGAACAGGCGGCTTCCCCGGCTCTTGCCCAGGAGCCATGCCAGTTCCTCCTGCCCCGGGCTGATGGTCATCTTGAAGGGGTAGGCGCACGGGGTGACGAGGGGGTAGTCGGTGATCCGCCCTTCCAGGGTAAAGGGGGCGGTGCCGAACCTGCCCGATGCCTGGTGGAGGAGGAAGTCCTTCCCTTTCATCTCCAGGACCCCCTTGATGCTGTTGAAGGTCGGGACGGTACTGCCGTAACTGACCACCCCCTTTTCGACGCGACCATTGATATAGAGGACGTTGTAATTATCCCCTTTCTCCATGTGAACGATCTGGCTTACCCTGCCGTCGAGACGACCGTCATCCAGTCGGTAGATACCCCCTTTGATGTGCTGCTCGATCCAGTCTGCCGTATCCTTGACGATGATGCCGTAGGGGATGTACTGCTGACACTTTTGAAAATCGAAGCTGGAGGTGATCGCACGGGCGGTGATGCGCGGGTCCCTGGTGGTGATGTCGCGGATTGCGCAGCTCCCCTTGATATCCACGCCGTCGACGGCCACCTCCAGCGCCTTGACGAGCACATCATTTGGGGTGAGCTCCATGTTGTACTTGAGCTGCAGCGATGACGGGGTGAGTGCCGATCTGAACACGGGCCGGTAGTCGAAGCGGAGGCCGCTGAAAGCTAGTTTCCCCGTGGAGGTGAATTCGCGCAGCTTTCCGCTGAAGTCGGTGTGGGCATCCAGCCGGCCCAGAATCTTTTTGAACGGTACGTAGTTGCTGTAGTACGGCCAGAAATGGCCCACATCCAGCTGTCTGGCCTCAAGCTTGACCTCCATGACGGTGTCGCTGAGGGGCTTGTCCTTCGGTGCCAGCCTGACCTTGCCGCCCACGACGAAGCTGCCGCTCCCCCCTTCGGTGAACGTCCCCGAGAGTTTCACGTCGCCTTTCCCCCCCCGGGCGAGGTTGTCCAGGTGAAGATCGGTCTCCCCGATCTTCGTTACCACGCCGACGGGACTTACCAGCATATCCTTGAAGCGGACGGTGCCGTTCTTGATCCTGATCTGCTTGATGCTGAGCGGCGGTGTGGTCGGTTCCTGCTGCTCGAGCAGGTCGGAGAAGTTGAACCGCCCCTCCTGGTTCCGTTCAAGCCTGATCATCGGCCGGTCCGCCTGGAGTCCTCTGAGGACAACGTGCTTTTTCAGCAGGGGGAGCAGGGCGATGCGGCAGGTGAGCCTGTCGACGGTGACGAAGTCCGAGGAACCATCGGGCTCCTTGACGACGACGCCGCTGAAGGATATGGCCGGACCGTAGCTGAAGGTGAACGCGCCCGAGGCATACGTTACGGGCCGTTTCAGCGCGTGCCGCAGTTCGGCGAGAATCTCCTCCCGGTAGGTGTCGAGGTCGAGCAGACGGGGGAGGAGCAGGGTTCCTGCTGTTGCGAGCAGTATGAGGAGAAGGGAAAGGGAGACGGCTATTTTTATCCGGCTGCGTTGTGCTGGCATGGGGAACTTTCTGCGCACCGTCGGGGGATTTGTCATGCGGGGAAAAAGTATACCTGTCGGGGAGTGAGTCTGCAAGCCATACTGCCGTATCCGGGCTTTTATCGTTGACCGCCGTTCTTGATTTACGCTACGATGCTCCGATTTTAGCCGGAGAGTCATACCAGGCACGGGCCATGAAAATAAAAAGGTTGGAAATATCGGGTTTCAAGTCGTTCGTGGAAAAAGCCGCCTTCGACTTCCCCGCCGGAGTTACCGCGGTCGTCGGCCCGAACGGGTGCGGCAAGTCGAACGTGGTCGATGCCATCCGCTGGGTCATGGGGGAGCAGTCCGCCAAGAACCTGCGCGGCCGCCAGATGGAGGACGTGATCTTCGGCGGCAGTGAGTCGCGCAAGCCCCTGGGGATGGCGGAGGTGTCGCTGGTCTTCTCCACGGAGGACGGCCACATCCCGGCCAAATACCTGAACTACTCGGAAATCCAGGTTACCCGCCGACTGTACCGGGACGGCGAGAGCGAGTATCTGCTCAACAAGACCCCCTGCAGGCTGATGGATATTACCGAGCTGTTCATGGATACCGGCGTCGGTGCCCGGGCCTACTCCATCATAGAGCAGGGGCGGATCGGCATGATCCTCATGGCCAAGCCGGAAGAGCGGCGCTTCCTCATCGAGGAGGCCGCGGGGGTTACCAAATACAAGTCGCGCAAACAGCAGGCACTGAAAAAGATCGAGGCTACGCGGCAGAACCTGCTTCGCATCGGTGACATCGTGGCCGAGATCAAACGCCAGCTCAACTCCCTGCAGCGCCAGGCGAAAAAGGCCGAGCGGTTCAAGGAGGTGCGGGAAGAGCTCAGGGGGATCGAGCTCTACTTCGCGTCCCTCCGCCATGGGGAACTCTGCCGCAGCAGGAGTGCCCTCGAGTCGGCGGCGTCCGAGCTCGTCATCCGGGAGCAGCGTCTCCTTGCCGAGCTGGAGGCCAAGATCGGCGCGGTAGAGAGCCTTCGGGTCAATCTCTTCGTCGAGGAGCAGCAGCTTGCTGCCGTGCAGGAAGAGATCTTCTCAGGGAAGGCCGAGCTGCAGGGGGTGGAGAACCGGCTTGAATTCCAGGGGAAGGAGGCCCAGGGGATCGAACGCCAGTTGATCCGCTCCCGTGAGGAGTTGGCCATCCTTCAGCAGCAGATGGAGGAGGCCGTGGCGGAGCAGGCCGCCCTGGAGCTGCGCAGCCGGGAGTTCGTCGACGAGTCCTCCGGCGAGGAGCATGCCCTCGAGGCCCGGGTTGCCGAACTGGACGAGCTGACCATGGCCGAGCGATCCGCCTTTGCCGCACAGGAGGAGGCACGGCGCAAACTGTTCAGCCTCCTGAACGAGATCAGCCAGATTGCCAACCAGCATCTTGCCATGGGGAAGAGGCTCGACGGGCTGGCTGAGCGGGGGGCGCGGAGCCACAGCGAGGAGCTGGCCATCCGCGAGCGGCTTGAGGAGTCCTCCGGCAAGGTTGCCGGCATCGAGGTGGGGCTCTCTGCCGAGGGTCGCGCCATCGAGAACCTGAACAGCTCCCTGGCCTCCATGGCAGCGCGTGAGGTCGAGCTGAAACGGTGCATTGCCGCTGATGACGGCGAGCTGCAGTCGGCCCGCGACGAACTGAGCAGGGTTGCCTCACGGCTCCAGTCGCTCCAGGAGCTCGAGGCCCAGTTCGCCGGTTACGGCCAGGGGGTGCGGACCCTCTTCCAGGACGATGGCTACCGCCAGCGCTTTGCCGGCATCGTCGCCGATGCGGTGGAGGCTGACGACGAGTACGAGGCAGCGGTGGAGGCGGCCCTGGGGGAGCGGCTCCAGGCGGTCCTGGCCGACGGGGGGGATGATGTCCTCGCTGCGGTGGATTTTCTCAAAAGCGGCAGCGGCGGCAGGTGCAGCTTCCTCCTCTCCGGACTGGCCCCTGCGCCGTCATGCCCCGCCCCTCCCGGGTGCCAGCCGCTCATGGAAAGGGTGCGGATCGCCGCCGGAAAACGGGGCCTTGTCGAGCCGCTACTGGCCAATGTCCTGCTGGCAGGCGACCTGGCGACCGCCATCGAGCTCTCCCGCCGTCACCCTGCCTACACCTTCGTGACGCTCGCAGGGGATATGGCCTACGGTGGCGGGGTTGTTGACGGCGGGTCCCGGGAGTCGGCCGGGCAGGGGTTGATTCACAAGAAGCGGGAGATCCGGGAGCTGACCGCCATGGTAAGCGTCCTGGAGGAGCGGGTGAAGGAGCTTACGGCGGTGCGCGAGGCCCGCAAGGGCGAGCTGCACGCCGTGGAGGAGGAGATCCGGATCGGGCGACAGACCCTGCACCAGGCGGAAATCGCCCTGCTCACCCACCAGAAGGACCTGCAGCGCGCCCAGGAGGAACGCCAGCGGCTTGACGAGCGGCTGGCGGTGAAAGCGCTGGAGGATGAGCAGCTGAGCGAGGAGCGGGAGATCCTCCTCCGGGAGATGGCCGATGCCGAAACCAGGCGAGCAGCCCTTGAAGGGCAGAAGGCGGCGCTGGAGGGTGAGGTGGAGGAGCTGCAGGCGCGGCTCGCGGAGAAGCGGCAGGCCATCGAGCATGCCCGGGAAGAGGTCACCGCCATGAAGGTGCGGGCGGCATCCCTCCGTGAAAAGCGCGAATCGACCGCCCGGGCACTGCACCGGGTCGGGCAGCTCCAGCTGGACCTAGCTGCCAGGATAGCCCGGCAGCACGAAGAGCAGGTAAGCGGCGAGGCTTCCCTGGAGAGGCTGCGGGCGACAACAGCCGAGGCCGAAGTCCAGTTGCGCCAGCTCGTCCTGCTCCACGCCGCACGGGAAGAAAAGCTTGCCGCCGTCAAAGGCCGGTACGAAACCCAGGCCCAGCTGCTCCGCGAAGGGGAGAGCGCGGTCAGGGAGTTGCGGGGCACGGCCGACGACCTCCATCGTCACCTTGCCGACATCAACCTGCAGATATCTTCCCAGTCCCTGGAACTGAATCACCTGGAGGAGCTGCTCCGCGAGCGCTACCGCCTGGAAATATCCGAACTTGCCGGCCAGGTGCCGCCCCGGGAAGGGAGCGACGAGGAGCTTCGCCGGCGCCAGGCCGAGCTGCAGAAGCAGGTCGATGACATCGGCGAGGTCAACCTTACCGCCATCGAGGAGTACCAGGAGCTGGAGGAGAGGCACAATTTCCTCGCCGGCCAGAAGGCTGACCTGGAGGAGTCCCTCCACTCGCTGCAGCAAGCGATCCAGCGGATCAACCGGACCACCAGGAAACGTTTTGCCGAGACCTTCGAGCTGGTGAACGAAAAGTTCAAGGATGTGTTCCCGCGACTCTTCTGCGGCGGCAGGGCCGAGCTGAAACTTACCAATGAAGAGGACATGCTGGAGACCGGCCTGGATATCATCGTGCAGCCGCCGGGCAAGAAGCTGCAGAACGTCTCGCTCCTCTCCGGAGGGGAGAAGGCGCTGACCGCCGTTGCCCTGATATTCTCCATCTTTCTCATCAAGCCATCTCCCTTCTGCCTGCTGGATGAGGTGGATGCGCCGCTGGACGATGCCAATATCGGCAGGTTCAATGACATGATCAGGGAGATGTCCTCCTTCTCCCAGTTCATTCTCATTACCCACAGCAAGACCACCATGGCGGTGGCCGACACCCTCTACGGCGTGACCATGGAGGAGCCGGGGGTGTCGAAGCTGGTTTCGGTCAAGCTGCAGTGAGGCAGCAGCAGGGGCGACATGCCGGCATCAGCTGCCAGGCTAGCGCCAGGACAAGGAGTGGCACGTGCCGTTCAAGATGATACTGAAAGAGCTCATGGATACCGTCCCCGGGGCCACCGGTGCGATCCTTGCCGACTGGGAGGGTGAGGCTGTCGAGCAGTGCTGCTGTTACGATGTCTATGAACTGAAGGTCATAGGGGCACACAAGGGAATCCTGCTCAACATGATGAAGGAGATGCACCAGAAGCTTGCCGTCGGTGATATCCGCCACACGGTGATATCCACCGCTGCACAGCACTTCCTCGTCGGGCCGATCGGCCCCGATTACCTGCTGGTGATGACCCTGGCGAGGGGGGCGGTTGTCGGCCTGGCCGTCCGCCGCTTCGAGTCGGCTCTCGAGCGAATGTACAAGGAGATTTACTGATGTCCGAAAAGAGAGGATTTTTCGGCAACCTGATGGATAAGCTGACCGGCGCGGGTGAGGCGCAGGAGATGCCCGTAGCGTCTGAAACGCCGCCATCCGCTGCCGTCGAGGTGACAGCCGGGCCGCTGGAGCAGGAAAAACCCCGCAGCGGGTTTTTCGAGAGGCTCAGGCAGGGCCTGAGCAAAACCTCCGAAAGCCTGGTGGGACGGATTGACCGGCTGCTGCTCGGCAAGAAGGAGATCGACGCCGATACCCTGGAAGAGCTGGAGGAGATCCTCATCACGGCGGATATCGGCGTCACCACGACGGTGGAACTGATCAGGGGGCTGGAGCAGAGGCTGAAAAGGGATGAGCTGCGGGACGGAGACGCCCTGCGCAGGGCGCTGCGTGACGATATCCTCGCCCGCATGGAACCCTATGCCCGTCCCTTGGCGATTTCCGGCCCCGCGCCGTTCGTCATCCTTGTCATCGGCGTGAACGGGGTCGGCAAGACGACCACCATCGGCAAGCTGGCAAGCAGGTTTACCCAGGAGGGGAAAAAGGTTCTGATGGCCGCCGGAGACACGTTCCGGGCGGCGGCTGCCGACCAGCTCTCCATCTGGGGAGAGCGGGCCGGGGTCGACCTGATCCGACACAAGGAGGGGGGAGACCCCTCCGCGGTTGTTTTCGATGCCTGCAAGGCGGCCCTTGCCCGGAAGGTTGACGTGCTCATCATCGATACGGCCGGGCGGCTGCATACCAAGGTCAACCTGATGGAGGAGCTGAAGAAGATCTTCCGCATCGTCGGCAGGGAGATCCCCGGCGCGCCCCACGAGACCCTGCTGGTGCTCGATGCGGCAACCGGCCAGAATGCCCTCTCCCAGGCAAAGCTGTTCAGGGACGCCGCCGCGGTCAGCGGCATTGCCCTCACCAAGCTTGACGGCACCGCCAAGGGGGGGATTGCCGTTGCCGTCTGCAACGAGCTGAAAATCCCCTTGAGGTATATCGGCGTCGGTGAATCGGTTGAGGACCTGCGCGACTTCGACCCGCAGCAGTTCGTGGATGCTCTTTTCCAATAAATCATTGACTTTTGTGGGTTTATTTACTACTGTAACCCCCCGCGGGATGGAATAAATGGCACAGCGATCCATTGAAGAACTAGAGGCGGGCGTTGACCGGCTCCTGGCTGCTTTTGCCCGGGTAAAGGAGGAGAATCTGCACCTCCGGGAACAGCTTGCTGCCATGGGAAGGCAGCAGGATGAGGTCAGGGGGCGCCTTGATTCCCTGATCGCCAGGCTCGACGAGGCTGATCTCCCGTGAAGGTGGCCCACCGCATAAGGGTGATGGGGCGCGAGATCCAGGTGCGCAGCAGTTCCCCGGCGGAAAGGGTGCACGAGGTCGAATCCTTCGTCAACCAGAAGCTGGGAGAGATTGCCTCTTCCATCCCCCATGCCGATCAGCAGCTTGTGGCACTCCTGGCACTGCTGAACATAACCGAAGCCTATCTGGCCGTCACGGGTCAGGGGGGGGCGGAGGCTTCACCCGATCGGGATGCGGTCGGGCGGATTTTGCACAAGATTGACAAAGCTCTGGAGTGACGGAGTCCTCCCGGAGAGTTTTTTTATATATAAGTGCTGGATGGTCAGAGAATGATTCCCCGTGCTGTCTTTCCGCGAGATGGTTGCTCCCGCGGATGCACGGTTGCTGATACACATGGAGGAGTAGCATATCGGTGGCCCGCCTGTCGGGTCATGATGTTGACCCATAGCCATAACTCCTGTTTGTCAGCTGCCCTTACGACCTCGTAGGAACTTTCTCGCCTTACCCGCTCTTCGCTCTCTCCGGGTTTCTCCCGCAAGTACTCCCCAGTGCAGTCCGTCAACGGCCGCTACGGCCACACCAAGGTCCAGTTATGCCCAAGAGCGCGCTCAGAATGCGGATGCTGGCTGCCCGCGACCATCTGGCCGAAGAGGAACGGTTTCGTGCTGCAGCCCTCATCCAGGCATCCCTGACCGCTCTGCCGGAATACGCCGCGGCCGGTTCGCTGGCTTTGTATGCGGCATTTCGCGGCGAGGTCCCCACGGCCGGGATGATTCGCGAGGCGCTGTCGGCAGGCAAGAAGGTGCTGCTGCCGGCTGTTGAAAAGAGTGGCCTCGTCTTCAGGCGCATCGGCTGCGACGCGGACATGGTTCCCGGCCGGTTCGGCATTCCGGAACCTGGCGCGGGCTGTAGGCCGGCACCGGTCGAGTCCATCGACCTGTTCGTCATCCCGGGAGTCGCCTTCGATCTGCAGGGACACAGGGTCGGCTACGGGCGTGGCTACTATGACCGGGCCCTGCACCGCTTCGAGTCGGGTGGGAAGCTTGTCGGCATCTGCTATGACTTCCAGTTGGTGGACGAGATTGCCGGTGAGCCCCACGATGTCATCATGGACAGGGTAATAACAGAGCGGCGGGCTGTCACCCCCGTACTGCTAAAATAGAGAAGGAGAGAGATTATGAATGTTCAACAGATATTCGTGCTGTTTGCAGTAGCTGTAGTGGCTGTCGGTGCCGGCTTTGCACTTGCATTTTTCATGAAGAAACGCGACGAGGGCAAAAATGTGCATGCCGGGGAAACGGCGGTCAAAATCCTCGAAGATGCCAAGCGGGAGTCGGAGACGATCATCAGGGAGGCAGCCATCCAGGCCAAGGATGTCGTCTACCAGGCCAAGGCTGATTTCGAGAAGGAGACCACTGAAAAGCGCAGGGACCTGCAGGCCCTTGAAAAACGGGTGCAGCAGAAAGAGGAGAACCTGGACAAGAAGATCAACCTGTTCGACCAGCGTGAACTGGAGTTCACCAAGCGCGAGCAGGGGTTGGCGTCCAAGGAGCAGGCCATTGCCCAGAAAGCCGAGAAGATCGAGCAGGCGATCGAGGAGCAGAAAAGGCAGTTGGAGAAAATATCGGGCATGACGGCGGCAGAAGCCAAGGGTATTCTCATGGAGCAGATGGAGAACGAAGCCAAGCTCGATGCCGCCAAGAAGATCAAGCTTATCGAGGAGGAGGCAAAGGAGACCGCAGACAAGAAGTCGAAGGAGATCCTCTCCCTGGCGATCCAACGCTATGCCGGCGAGTATGTTGCCGAACGGACCGTTTCGGTCGTGCCACTCCCCTCCGACGAGATGAAGGGGCGGATCATCGGCCGGGAAGGTCGCAACATCAGGGCGCTGGAGGCGGCGACCGGCATCGACCTCATCATTGACGACACCCCCGAAGCGGTCATCCTTTCCGGTTTCAACCCGGTTCGCCGTGAGGTCGCTCGCATTGCCCTGGAAAAGCTGATCTCCGACGGACGAATCCATCCGGGCCGTATCGAGGACGTGGTGCACAAGGCCGAAGAGGAGGTCGAGCAGGCGATCAAGGAAGCGGGTGAGCAGGCTGCCTTTGACCTCGGTGTCCACGGCATCCATCCGGAGATTCTCAAGCTGATCGGACGCCTCAGGTACCGGACTTCCTACAGCCAGAACGTCTATCTCCACTCCCTGGAGGTAGCGTTCCTCTGCGGGATCATGGCGGCGGAGCTGGGGATCAACGTCAAGCAGGCCAAGCGTGCCGGTCTGCTCCATGACCTGGGCAAGGCGGTGGACCACGAGGTGGAAGGTTCCCATGCGGTCATCGGCGCTGAACTCGCCAGGAAATACGGCGAGTCTCCCAAGATCGTCCACGCGATCATGGCCCACCACGAAGACGAGAAACCGAATTCTGTCCTTGCCGTCCTGGTCCAGGCTGCCGACGCCCTCTCCGGTGCCCGCCCCGGCGCCCGAAGGGAGATGATGGAAACCTACGTCAAGCGACTCGAAGACCTGGAGAAGATCTCCACGTCATTTCCCGGCGTCACCACGGCCTTTGCCATCCAGGCCGGACGCGAGATCAGGGTCATGGTTGCCAGCGAGGAAGTCACCGACGAGCGGGCCATTGTCCTGGCCAAGGATATTGCCAAGAAGATCGAGGCCGACATGACCTATCCGGGTCAGATCAAGGTCAACGTCATTCGCGAGACCAGGGCGATAGAGTATGCCCGTTAACATCCTCTTCATCGGCGACATCGTCGGCAAACCGGGAAGGCAGGCGGTCTCCCGTGAGTTGCACCGCCTGGTCGACCGGCACCGCATCGACCTGGTGATCGCCAACGGTGAGAACGCCTCCGGCGGTTTCGGCATAACCGTCGAGACCGCCCGGGAGCTTTTCGCCACGGGAATCCAGTTCATCACCACCGGCAATCACGTGTGGGACAAGAAGGATGCCTTCGACTATCTGGACAGGGAAGCGCGTATCGTCCGTCCGGCCAACTATCCCGACGGCACCCCCGGCAAAGGGGCGCGCATGGTGTTCACCCCCGGAGGGGTGGGCGTGGGAATCATCAATCTCGAAGGGCGGATCTTCATGAACAACCTGGAGTGCCCCTTCAAGGTGGCCGACCGGGAAGTTGCCGGGCTCTCCACGAGCACCAGGATCATCTTCGTCGATTTCCATGCCGAGGCAACTTCGGAAAAGACCGCCCTCGGCTGGTATCTGGATGGACGGGTGAGCGCGGTGGTCGGCACCCATACCCACGTGCAGACAGCCGACGAGCGGATTCTCACCGACGGCACCGCCTACATCACCGATGCGGGGATGACCGGAGCTTTCGATTCCGTCATTGGCGTGCGCAAGGATGAGCCGATTCAGAAATTTCTCACCCAACTCCCCGCCAAGTTCGAGGTGGCCAAGAAGGATATCCGCCTGAACGGTGTCGTGGTACGTGTTGACGAGGTGTCCGGCAAGGCTCTTGCCATTGAGCGGATCAATGTGTCGTGCGAGTGATTCGATAGAGTTTTCAGAGGAGACAGTTATGACAGTTGCCGAGCAGATGGCCATAATCAAGCGTGGTGCGGTCGAGATCCTTGTGGAGAAGGAGCTTGAGGAAAAGCTTGCAAAATCGATCGAGACCGGTACCCCGTTGCGGATCAAGGCCGGTTTCGACCCTACTGCTCCCGACCTCCATCTTGGCCATACCGTTCTTCTCCAGAAGCTGCGCCAGTTCCAGCAACTCGGGCACGAGGTCTGCTTCCTGATCGGTGACTTTACCGGCATGATCGGCGATCCCACCGGCAAGTCGGAGACCCGCAAGGCCCTGACCCGGGAAGATGTGCTTCGCAATGCGGAAACGTACAAGGAGCAGGTGTTCAAGATCCTCGATCCGGAGAAGACCAGGGTCGTCTTCAATTCTGAGTGGCTTTCTGCCATGACTGCCACGGAGATGATCGGCCTGGCGGCTCGTTACACCGTTGCCCGGATGCTGGAGCGGGATGATTTCGGCAAGCGCTATGCCAACCAGATGCCGATCAGTATTCACGAATTCCTCTACCCCCTGATACAGGGGTATGACTCGGTAGCGCTCCAGGCGGACGTGGAGCTCGGCGGAACGGACCAGAAGTTCAATCTGCTCGTTGGCCGCGAATTGCAGCGTGAGTGGGGGCAGCGCCCCCAGTCGGTTCTGACCATGCCGCTCCTCGAAGGTCTCGACGGTGTCAACAAGATGTCCAAGTCCCTCGGTAACTATATCGGCATCAACGAGCCGGCCGAGGAGATCTTCGGCAAGATCATGTCGATCTCCGATCAGCTGATGGTCCGCTACTATGAGCTGTTGAGCGACCTTTCCCTTGCCGACCTGGAAACACTGAAGCAGGATATCAAGACCGGTGCGGTTCATCCGATGGCGGTGAAGAAGCAACTGGGCCGCGAGATCGTGGCCCGCTACCATGGTGAGGCTGCTGCGGTCGCTGCCGAGGAGAGCTTTGTCAGCAGGTTCAGGGATAACCAGATCCCGGATGAGATGCCGGAGTATACTATTAACGCTGTCGCTGATCTTGCAGAAGGTACAGTGCCACTTTTTAAGCTTCTTGCCATGACGGGTCTGGTGGCCTCCAACGGCGAAGGGAAGCGAGCTATCCTGCAGGGTGGGGTTAAGGTGAACGGCGAAAAGGTGAGTGACGAATTCCTGGAGTTGAAGTGCGAAGGCACTTACATCCTCCAGGTAGGCAAGAGACGGTTCGCAAAGGTCGTGAATGTTGCGAGCTGAGAGGTTGCAGCTGGAATATATACTGTACTTCTGCGCTGTACACGCCGACTAGACAAGAATTGAGGTATTTGTCGTCAGGCGGTTAAAAAAGCTATTGACATGATGGAGAAGAGTCTGTAGATTGCACAGCTCTTC
>CALMBF010000026.1 GCA_937860145.1 uncultured Geobacter sp. | reverse complement strand
ATTTGGACGCCGATTTAGGCTATAGGTGGGTCATTTTTGCATGCCGATTCACAGCTATTGTTGAGGATGTTGTTGAAAAAGTGCTGATTGAACACGATGAAACTAAAGAGCAGAACACAGAAAATGAAACAAGAGTGCAAATTGCACAAAGGGAGACTGACAGGGATACGTTTGATAAGATCGATGCCGACAATCCAGCTGAGGTTCTCAAGCTTCTTGAGGGGCTGAACCTATCTCAGGAGGCGCGTATTCACTTTAAGACTGCTGTCGAACATTTGGGTCAACGGGCAGCAGTGCAGACTGTTAGAGAAATGGACATTAAAAATCGCTCTGATTTAATCAGCCGGATCTGCAATGATATGGTTGAGAACGAAATACGCACACAAGAGATTGTGGAGAAGTTGCTTGAACTTAAGCATAGCGAGCTTATATCGTGTGACCAGTCACATACCAGTCACAACTAAAAAAACAGGCGCTTACGGTCGGTATCGTAAGCGCCTGTTTTCATTGGTTTAACTGGTGCCCAGAGACGGAATCGAACCGCCGACACGAGGATTTTCAATCCTCTGCTCTACCGACTGAGCTATCTGGGCAAAAAGAACATTCTATATAGCCGTATTCCCGGGGGGTGTCAACAGTTTTTTGCTACGCCCGCGAGATGAAGCGGCAGTCTCGGGTGTCGACCTTGATCCGGTCCCCCTCCTCCAGGTACGGCGGGACCTGGAGCTTCAGCCCGGTCTCCAGGATAGCCTCCTTGGTCTGGGCCGTGGCGGTGGCGTTCTTCAGAACCGGTGCCGTTTCGGTGACCGTGAGTTCCACGGTCATGGGGAGGTCCACGTTGATCATCCGCCCCTGGAAGAGGCCCAGCTGCACCTCCAGGCCGTCCAGCAGGTAGGGGGAGATGAGGGCGAAGTTGTCCTCCTCCATCTCGAACTGTTCGTAGGTCTCCAGGTCCATGAAGACCCCCCGGCCGCCGTCGGCATAGAGGAACTGCCCCTTGTGGCGCTCGAAGTCGGCCTCGTCGACCTTGTCCCCGGAGCGGAACGTCTTGTCCAGCACCTGGCCGGTGATGAGGTTGCGGTACTTGGTCTTGACCATGGTGTTGGCGCCGCGGGCCGAGGGGGACTGGAACTGGACGTCGACCAGGACGCAGGGGGCGCCGTCCAGCTGGATGATGAGCCCCTTCTTGAAATCTGATGTCGTAAGCATTGGGTGCGAAACTCCTCCTGTTATTTGCCGTTCAGAACCTTGACGTCCTTGATCACGATCGGCGTGTTCGGCACGTTCTGGAACACGGCATTTTTCCTTGACTGGGGAGCGGCCATCATCTTGTCGACCACGTCCATCCCCTCGACCACCTTGCCGAAGACGGCATAGCCGTAGCCGTCGGGACTGGGGCGGTTCAGCCGGTCGTTGTTGACCACATTGATGAAGAACTGGGACGTGGCGCTGTCCGGCGCCCCGGTCCTGGCCATGGCAATGGTCCCCCGGTCGTTCTTGAGCCCGTTGTCGGCCTCGTTCTTGATCGACGGCAGGTTCCCCGGCTTCGGCTGCAACTCGGCGGTCAGGCCGCCACCCTGGGCCATGAACCCGGGAATGACCCGGTGAAAGATCGTCCCCTTGTAGAAGCCGTTATGAACGTAGGAAAGGAAGTTCTTCACCGAGATCGGGGCCTCCTTGGCAAACAGCTCGATCTTCACGTTCCCCATGCTGGTCTCCATCAGCACCACGGGATTTTTTTCAGCGGCAGTAGCGACCGTACAGCCAAGGGCAAGCAGAACCAGGGTGGCATACAACAGGCGTCTGAACATGTTCGACCTCCGGAGGGTAATTTATCGTCAGCAGTTTAGGACAAATCGCCACTCCGGTCAAGTTCGCACGCGCAAGAAATGATTGACAATGCCCGGCGTCAGGGCGAAAATTATGAGCTATTTTGAAAATTTACGACCGGAGGATCATGTGGCGCAGATTATAAAATTCGGTACTGACGGCTGGCGGGGGGTCATTGCCCGCGACTTCACCTTTGACAATATTGCCATCGTCGCCCAGGCGACCATGGACTACCTGTCCCGGGAGGGCCTTGCCGACAAGGGGGTGGTCATCGGCTACGACCGGCGGTTCCTCTCCCGTGAGTTCGCCGAGCGGGTGGCGGAGATCGCCGCCGGCAACGGCATCCGCGTGCTGCTCACCGCCGACTACACCCCCACCCCCGCCGTTTCCTGGGCGGTCCACGCCCGGGGTGCCGGAGGGGGCATCATGATCACCGCCAGCCACAACCCGCCGGTCTACAACGGCTTCAAGGTCAAGGAGAGCTACGGCGGTTCCGCCCGCCCCTCGACCACCAAGGTCATCGAGGAGCAGGTGGCTGCCAACTGCGCCGCCCGGCGGGAGATCCTCTCCACCCCCTACGGCGAGGCGGTCGAGTCGGGGCTGGTGGAACTGTTCGATGCCAACGCGGAGTACTACGACCAGCTGCGCCGTTACGTGGATATCGACCTCATCCGCAGGGCAGGGATCCCGTTCGTCGTCGACCCGATGTACGGCGCCGGCAGCGGTGCCATCCCCCGCCTCCTCCCCGGCTCCACCGAGATCCACGGCGACTGCAACCCCTCCTTCGGCGGCCAGCCCCCCGAACCGACGGAAGAGCACCTGCAGGAGCTCTCCACGACCGTCCGGGGCGGCGGATACCGGGTCGGCCTGGCCCTGGACGGGGATGCGGACCGGATCGGTGCCGTGGACGAGAACGGCGATTTCTTCTCCTCCCACATGATCTACACCGTCATCCTCCGCCACCTCTACGAGAACAAGGGGCTCCGGGGAGGGGTGGTGAAGACCGTCTCCACCACCCGGATGATCGACCTCCTGGCGGCCAAGTACGGCATCGAGCTGTTCGAGACCCCCATCGGCTTCAAGCACATCTGCGAGCTGATGCTGGAGCACGACATCCTCATGGGGGGGGAAGAGTCGGGAGGCCTGGGGGTGAAGGGACACATCCCCGAGCGGGACGGCATCCTCATGGGGCTCCTCCTCCTGGAGGCCATGGCGACCAGCGGCAAGGGGCTGCGCCAGCTCCTGGACGAGACCATGGACGAGATCGGCCACTTCTTCTACCGCCGCCTCGACCTGCAGATCGAGCAGGCTGCCAAGGAGAAGCTGATCGCCGACCTCTCCGCCGGCGGCCCGCCGGAGATCGCCGGCCGGACGGTGACGGGGACCAACTTCAGCGACGGGTTCAAGTTCTTCTTCAGCGACGGCGCCTGGCTCCTGATCCGCCCCTCGGGCACCGAGCCGGTGCTGCGGGTCTACAGCGAGGCCGGCTCCCCGGCGGATGTTGAGACGCTCCTGGCTGCGGGGAAAGATATCGCCGGGGTATAGATAAAGATCCTCTCACCGCAAAGCCGCAAAGCGCGCAAAGCAACCGCAAAGAGACCTGGAACAATGTCTTGATTCTCTTTGCGTAACCTTCGCGTCCTTTGCGTCTTGAGTAAGCAGAGCGAACGGGCGGTGCAAAGGTTTTTGCATGTAAATGAATTACGGCCGAGCTGAAGCCGGAACCGGGATTACGTTATGGCACACGATTCAATCATCATAAAAGGCGCCTGCGAGCACAACCTCAAGTGCATCGACGTGGAGATCCCCCGGGACAAGCTGGTGGTCATCACCGGGCTTTCCGGTTCGGGGAAGTCCACCCTGGCCTTCGACACCATCTACGCCGAGGGGCAGCGGCGCTACGTGGAATCCCTTTCCGCCTACGCCCGCCAGTTCCTGGAGCAGATGGAAAAACCGGACGTGGAGTCCATCGAGGGGCTCTCCCCGGCCATCTCCATCGAGCAGAAGACCACCAGCCGCAACCCCCGCTCCACCGTGGGGACGGTCACCGAGATCTACGACTACCTGCGCCTCCTCTTCGCCCGCGTCGGCAAGCCCTACTGCTACAGCTGCGGCAAGCTCATCTCCTCCCAGACCGTCTCCCAGATGGTGGACCAGGTCATGGCCCTCCCCGAGGGGACGAAGCTCCAGCTCCTCTCCCCCATGATCCGGGGGCGGAAGGGGGAGTACAAAAAGGAGCTCCAGAACCTGCGCAAGGAGGGGTTCACCCGGGTGGTCGTCGACGGCGAGGCGAAGGAGCTGGCCGAGGAGATCGTCCTCGACAAGAACAGGAAGCACGACATCGACATCGTCGTCGACCGGCTCATCGTCAAGCCCGGGCTGGAGCGGCGGCTGGCCGACTCCTTCGAGACCGCCCTCCACCACGCCGAGGGGATCGCCAAGGTACAGATCATCGATGGCGCGACGATCCTCTTCTCCGAGCAGCTCGCCTGCATCGACTGCGGCATCTCCTACCCGGAGATGACCCCCCGCATGTTCTCCTTCAACAACCCCTACGGCGCCTGCCCCGACTGCACCGGCCTGGGGACCCGGATGTACTTCGACGCCGACCTGGTGGTCCCCAACCCCGACCTCTCCATCCGCGAGGGGGCCATCGCCCCGTGGGAGAAGCGGCTCTCGGGGTGGTACCACCTGACCCTGGAGGCGCTGGCCAAGGCCTACAAGTTCGACATCCGCACCCCGTTCCGCGACCTGCCGGAGAGCGCCCGGGAGGTGATCCTCCGGGGCTCCAAGGGGGAGAAGGTGGAGTTCTGGTGGGAGGAGGACGGCGGCCGCAAGCACACCTACTACAAGGAGTTCGAGGGGGTGCTGAACAACCTGGAGCGACGCTACCTGGAGAGCGAATCGGAGAGCGTGCGGGAGGAGCTGGAGAAGTACATGAACGTCATGCCCTGCCCCACCTGCGACGGGGCGCGGCTCAAGAAGGAGTCCCTCTTCATCCGGGTGGGGGAGAGGAACATCCGGGAGGTCACCGCCCTCTCCATCAAGGAGTGTATGGAGTTCTTCACCGACCTCCGGCTCTCCGACAAGGAGGCGGAGATCGCCCGCCGTATCCTGAAGGAGATCCGGGAACGGCTCGGCTTCCTGGTCAACGTGGGGCTGGAGTACCTCTCCCTGGACCGGACCGCCGGCACCCTCTCCGGCGGGGAGGGGCAGCGGATCCGCCTCGCCACCCAGATCGGCTCCTCCCTGGTGGGGGTCCTCTACATCCTGGACGAGCCCTCCATCGGCCTGCACCAGCGGGACAACGCCCGCCTCCTCATGACCCTCATGCGACTGCGGGACATCGGCAACACGGTGCTGGTGGTGGAGCACGACGAGGAGACCATCCTGGAGGCTGACCACGTCATCGACATGGGGCCCGGCGCCGGGGTCCACGGCGGCGAGGTTGTGGCCCAGGGGACGCCGCGGCAGATCATGGAGAACCCCGCCTCCCTCACGGGCAAGTACCTCTCCGGCGAGCTCTCCATCCCGGTCCCGAAGGTCCGCCGGACCAGCGACAAGTTCATCACCGTAGTAGGGGCGAGCGAGAACAACCTGAAGGAGGTCACCGCCCGGATCCCCCTGGGGGTGATCACCTGCGTCACCGGCGTCTCCGGCTCGGGGAAGTCGACCCTGATCATCGACACCCTCCACAAGGTCCTGGGGCAGCGGCTCTACCGGAGCCGGGAGAAGGCGGGGGCGGTGAAGGACATCACCGGCCTGGAGCTCCTGGACAAGGTCATCAACATCGACCAGACCCCCATCGGCCGCACCCCCCGCTCCAACCCGGCCACCTACACCGGCGTCTTCGCCGACATCCGGGACATCTTCGCCCAGTTGCCCGAGTCCAAGCTGCGGGGGTACAAGCCGGGGCGCTACTCCTTCAACGTCAAGGGGGGGCGGTGCGAGGCCTGCTCCGGGGACGGCATCATCAAGATCGAGATGCACTTCCTCCCGGACGTCTACGTCCAGTGCGAGGTCTGCAAGGGGGCGCGCTACAACCGGGAGACCCTGGAGGTGAAGTACAAGGGGAAGTCCATCGCCGAGGTGCTGGACATGACCGTCTCCCAGGGGCTCCAGTTCATGGAGAACATCCCCCGGGTGAAGAACAAGCTCCAGACCCTGGAAGACGTGGGACTGGGCTACATCCGCCTCGGCCAGGCGGCCACCACCCTCTCCGGCGGCGAGGCCCAGCGGGTGAAGCTGGCCAAGGAGCTCTCCAAGCGGGCCACGGGCCGGACCATCTACATCCTGGACGAGCCGACCACGGGCCTCCACTTCCATGACATCGCCAAGCTCCTGGAGGTGCTGCACAAGCTGGTGGAGGGTGGCAACACCATCGTCATCATCGAGCACAACCTGGACGTCATCAAGACCGCCGACTGGATCATCGACCTGGGCCCCGAGGGGGGGAACCGGGGGGGCGAGATCGTCGCCGCCGGCACGCCGGAGGAGGTGGCCAGGGTCACCCGCTCCTACACCGGCCAGTTCCTCCGCAAGATGCTCTAGACCAGGGTGCTCTCTCCGGGCACGAGACGCTCCCCCTGACGCGACGCCGGCCGCCGGCGCAGTTGCTAAGAACCTGTTTCTTTATTAAAATGAGAAGTGGTGGCATTCTCCCACGGAGATGAGATAGCGATGCGCATCCTTATTGTCGAAGACGAGATCAAGACCGCCTCCTACCTCAGCAAGGGGCTCACGGAGTCCGGGTTCGTCGTCGATGTTGCCCACAAGGGGGACGATGGCCTGCACCTGGCGCTTACCAGCGACTACGACCTCATCGTCCTCGACGTGTCACTGCCCGAGCGCTCCGGCTGGTCGATCATCTCCGAGTTGCGCCGCCAGGGGAAGGAGACACCTGCCCTGTTTCTCACCGCCCGGGACGCCGTCGAGGACCGGATCAGGGGGCTGGAGCTGGGGGCCGATGACTACCTGGTCAAGCCGTTCGTCTTTTCCGAACTCCTGGTGCGGATCCGCACCATCCTGCGCCGCGGGCCGATGCGCCAGCCCGAGGTGATCGAGATCGACGACCTGCGCATCGATCTCCTGCGCCACAAGGCGAGCCGCGGCGGGGAGCGGCTCGATCTCACCCCGAAGGAGTTTGCCCTCCTCTCCCTCCTCGCCCGGCGCCAGGGGGAAGTCCTCTCCCGCTCCCTGATCGCCGACCAGGTGTGGGACATGAACTTCGACAGCGACACCAACGTGGTCGACGTGGCGGTTCGGCGGCTGCGCACCAAGGTCGACGATCCGTTCCCCAAGAAGCTCATCCACACGATCCGCGGAGTCGGCTATGTTCTCGAAGCGCGCTGATCCGGCACAACCGCCCCTGAAACACTGGTCCATCACCACCCGGCTCGCCTTTCTCTATACCCTCTCCGCCCTCGTCACCCTGGTCAGCGTGGCACTTTTTCTCTGCTGGTCCCTGCGCGACACCATGATGCGGGAGGAAAGCGACTTCCTCTCCGAACGGTTGCGCGTCTATCGCTCAATCCTTGAAAACCAGCCCTCCCACCTCGACATCATCCGCAACGACATCGACTGGGAGGGGGCCTATGCCGACCTCCCCGAGTATTACACCCGGGTCCTGACCGACAGCGGCCGGATCCTCCTCGAGACCCCCGGCATGATCAGGGCCGTGCCGGTGGAGAGCTTCCTCCCCGCCGTCACCAGGGGGAGGGGAGCGGGAGCCCCCCCCCTGCGCTACAGCCGTAACGGCCGCTCATACCTGCTCAACGCCGTGACCGTGGAGGCGTACGGCGGGGAGGGGAAGAGGACCCTGCAACTGGCGGTGGACATAACCAACGGGGATCATGTCATTGCCGAGAAGGAGCGGATGATCGTCGTTCTCTTCCTGCTCGGCATCCTGGCGGCGACCGGGGTCGGGATCATCGTCGCCCGCAAGGCCCTGAGCCCCATCAAGGAGATAACCGCCGTTGCCGAGCAGATCACCGCGGCCCGGATCGCCACCCGTACCGACCCGGGATCCTGGCCCGAAGAGCTGCGCAGCTTTGCCGTCGCCTTCAACGGCATGCTCGGGCGACTGGAGGAGTCCTTCACCCGTCTCAGCCAGCTCTCGTCCAACCTCGCCCACGAACTGCGCACCCCCATCAACAACCTTCTCGTGGAAACCGGGGTCATCCTCGGCAAGGAGCGGAGCGCCGAGGAGTACCGCCGCACCATCGAATCGGGGATGGAGGAGTTCCAGCGGCTCTCCCGCATCATCGACAGCCTCCTCTTCCTCGCCCGGGCGGAAAACCCCGCGACCCCCATCTCCCCCGAATGGCTGGATGCCACCGAGGTGGCGACGAAGGTCTGCTCCTTCTTCGAGGCGATGGCGGAGGAGTACGGCGCGGTCATCACCGTGGCCGGCTCGGGCCGCCTCTACGGCGACGGGCTCATGTTCGAACGGGCCCTCGGCAACCTGCTCGCCAACTCCCTCTATTACTCCCCCCCCGGGGGACGCATCGGGGTGGTGCTCGACCAGGCACGGGACGGCTCCCTTGCGGTGACGGTGACCGACACCGGCTACGGCATCGACGACAAGGACCTCTCCCGGATTTTCGACCGTTTCTATCGCGGGGAAAAGACCTGGGCCAACCACCCGGCCGGCTCGGGCCTGGGACTGGCCATCGTCAAGTCGGTCATGGACCTGCACAGCGGGACCATCGACATCACCAGCACCCCCGGCAAGGGGACGAGCGTCACGCTCCATTTCCCACCTCCTCCACGGAAGTTCCCCTCCCCCTGAACCGGCAGGCCCTCCCGCGGAGCGCCTGCCGACCACGTTCCACCCTTCGGTTCTCGAGCCCCGACAGACCCCATTTCCCGAACGACGCCCTCCCCCACTCCCTGATGACAGCATTGTCATCGAACAGTCATCTCCCCGTCAGAATCCCTTCCGTACCATGGGCATCACGATCCGGATTGCGCCTTCCGCCGTCAAGATGACGAAAATGTAATCCAGCGGTCAGGATCGTGTCAGAAATCAATCTTTATAGTTGCAGTCAAGAAACAACTTTCCAACCCCTGCATGGCCTTCACACGGACAGGAACGCCGGGTTCATGAAAACAGGAACATTCTCCATCGCCGTTGTCACCATCCTGCTGCTCCTCGCCGCGGGGACCCGGCCATCGCTGGCGGCCGACCTCCGCGCCGCCTACATCTACACCCTCTCCGACTTCAACGGTCCCCTCCCCTACAATTGGGTCAGCATCTTCGCCGACATGGACAAACATGAGGTCTACGTCACGGACACGGGGGACAAGACCGTCCGCATCTTCAACGAAAGCGGCATGGAGATCTTCCGGTTCGGCGATGACGGCGGCCTCGGCCCCATCACGGCAGCCACGGTGACCGCCAGCGGTGATATCTATCTCCTCTCCCGGGGGGGCCATGGCTACACGGTCACCCGCTGCAACTTCCGGGGCGAGCCCCAGGCACAGCTGGCGTTCCGGAACCTGCCGCCGGAATTCACGGTCGACTTCCTCCCCGACACCATCCAGAGCCGTGAGGGACGGCTCTACCTGGTGGACCGCAATTTCATGAAGGTCGCCGTGACCGAACCCGACGGCACGTTCGTCACCGGCTACAACCTGGCCGCCATCCTCGGCCTGACCGACAAGAAACGGGAGGATTCGGGCATCGTCGGCTTCACCGTCGACCGCCAGGGGAACCTGCTCTTCACCATCCCCGTCTTCTTTGCCGCCTACGAGGTCTCCCCCGACCGGAAGGTCCGCACCTTCGGCAGCCGCGGCAGTTCACCCGGCAAGTTCAACATCGTCAGCGGCATCGCCGCGGACGACAAGGGAAACATCTACGTGGCCGACACGCTTCGGTGTGTGGTCATGATTTTCGACAGGGAGTTCAACTTCAGGACCGAATTCGGTTACCGGGGGCTCGAACCGGGCAATCTCATCGCCCCCATGGAGCTGGCAGTGGATGGCGACAGGGTATACGTCGCCCAGACCCGTTCGCGGGGGGTCAGTGTCTTCCGGGTATTCACGAACTGACCCGCCGTAACGGCCCGAGAAAGGGGGTGATTGTCGCAGAACGTTCAACACGGTGAAGTAGTAAAAGCAGGTTACAGATTCACAAAAATGGAAAAGTTTAACGATCACAAAATGGAAAATGTTCACAAGAGAGGAACAAAATGAAGACAACGAAACTTTTCATCGCCGCGTCACTCATGTCCCTCGCGGCAGCCGGCAGCGCCTTCGCCTTCCATGACGGCGGCGCCGCCTACTGCGAAGGGTGTCACACCATGCACAACTCCTCCGGTAACGTTGCCATGGGCAAAGGGGGCAACGCCACCCAGCTGAAGGGGGTCAACTACCTCCTCCAGGGGAGCGACCAGAGCTCAACCTGCCTCATGTCCGGCTGCCATGCCAACACCGCCGCCAATGCCAAGAGCAAGGTCGTCTTCACGACCGACGCCGTCGCCGGTGGCCAGACCCCGGCCAACTATACCCCGGGCGGCGACTTCGCCTGGCTCAAGGAGACCTTCAACTGGTCCAACAGCTATGGCGGCACCGGCACCAGCAAGGGTGAGCGCCACGGCCACAACATCAATGCGGCTGACCTGGGCCTGGCCGCCGACAGCACGTTGACGACCGCTCCGGGCGGCACCTACCCGGCATCGAAACTGGCCTGCTCCAGCTGCCACGATCCCCACGGCAAATTCCGTATCGTCGATGCCGCCGGCACGGTGCAGCGGCCGGTCGTCGGCGGATCCGCCACCGCCTCTTCCGGCGACGTGAACAAGTCGCTCCCCATCGAAGGCTCCGGCTCCTACGGCGCCATGCCGACCGCCACCGAGGCCGTCGGCGTCTACCGCCTCCTCGCCGGCCAGGGCTACCTCCCTGACTCGGTCTCCGGTGTCGCCGGCGTCACCGCCTTCAATGCCGATCCGCCGACCGCCGTCGTCAACTCCGCCTACAACCGGAAAG
>CALMBF010000025.1 GCA_937860145.1 uncultured Geobacter sp. | reverse complement strand
GTGCCGCAGCGGCCCGCCGGCCGGCCGGGTCGACTCCCTCGACCTGGCGGAGGAGCCCTATGCCGGCGAGTTCAGGGATTTCATAATACGCTCCTAACCCCTCGCCTCTTGTCATCCTCCCCGAAAAGGTGTATCCATAACCTCCCGCTTAAGCCGCCAAGGACAGAGAGGCGGGCGGGGGTGTCCCCGGAGAAAAAGGTGCGGCAAGCAGCACCATGGTGCCGAAGGAGCTGCTGCTCGCAGGCCGGCCATGCCCCGCTACACGACTGACGTTGGCGCAATTGCAGCTTTTTCGGAGGGGGCACCCCCGCCCGCCTCGACACCTCAGACACTCGATAAACTCTACCAGAAACACAGTTGACAAAGGAGCACAAGCCCATGGGTATCATGTCCAACACCGCCAGCATCTGCCAGTTCCGGGTCGCCGGCGACCTGCCGGAAGGGAACCTCTTCGACTGGATCGCCGAATGCCTCGACAAGCACGCCTTCACGGGGATCGAGGACGGCGCCGAGGAGCTCTCGGTCGGCTGGGTCCGGACCGACGACTACCAGCTCAGCGACTTCGGCGGGGCCCAGCCGTTCCGCCGCGACCACTACGCCAGCTTCACCCTGCGCAAGGACCAGCGCCGCATCCCCTCGGCCCTGCTCAAGGCCTACCAGCGGGTGGCGGAACACGAGTTCCTCAGCGCCAACCCCGGCTTCTTCAAGGTCCCCAAGCAGAAGCGGGAGGACATCAGGGACGCCGTCCGCCTGGGGCTCCTCGCCCGCACCCTGCCGGCCCCGGCCATGTACGACGTGGTCTGGGACACCCGCAGCGGCCTGGTCACCCTCGCCTCCCTCAGCGCCAAGGTCATCGACCAGTTCGAGACCGAGTTCAAGAAGAGCTTCCCCGGCCTGCGCCTCCTCATGATCCACCCCTATGCCCGCGCAGGGGCCATCGTCCCCGACGAACTGCAGGCCGAGCTGGAGAAGGCCAACCTGGCGACCACCGAATCGGTCCTCGACCTGATCCGCGCCAACCAGTGGCTCGGCCACGACTTCCTCCTCTGGCTCCTCTACCAGACCCTGGCCGGCTCGGGCGAGTACCGGGTCCTCACCCCCGGCCCCCTGGGGAAAGGCGAGCCGTTCGCCGCCTTCCTCAACGACCGGCTGCTGCTCCAGGCCAACGGCGAGGCCGGCACCCAGAAGGTCACCGTGGCCGGCGCCCAGGACGACTTCCGCGAGGTCCTGGCAGCCCTCCGCCTGGGTAAGAGCATCACCGAGGCGACGATCCACACGGAGAAGGACGAGAACGCCTGGAAGCTGACCCTGAAGGGTGAGATGTTCCACTTCGGCTCCTACAAGTGCCCGGCGGTGCAGATCGAGAAGGACAACACCGTGGACAGCCAGATGGAGCAGGAGGCGGTCTTCTTCGAGCGGATGCACCTCCTGGAGAGCGGGCTGCAGCTCTTCGACTCCCTCTTCGCCACCTTCCTGGGCGAGCGCCTCGGCGGCTCCTGGGCCGCCACCCGGGAGACGATCCGCCAGTGGCTGGAAGCGGTCGAGTGAGGAAGAACAGAATGGGCTCACTGCCAAAGGCAGGCAGGTGAAAGCCGCCTGCATTCGAGCTGACGTGCTGCTTCTGCAATTCCAGGCTCATTTCGCTGCAGCCGATAAACTCGCACTGCGTGCTCAGACAGTATCGGCTGCTTTTGCTTCATTTCGCCAAGAATTGCGACGAAGCAGCCCTAAGGCTCTCATTCCGGCAGCTTTCACCTGCCGTCCATCCATTTAAACTTGTCAAAACCAACCAGTTGACGGGAGCCTTGCGGAGCGTTTCCGGGCTTTTTCGTCGCAGCTCTTGGCGAAGGGGAGCACCGGGAACCGCGGCAGCGGTTCCGCGACCGAGCCGTAGAGCAGCAGAAAAAGGCCGGTCAAGCGGAGCAAGGTTCCCGTCAACTGGTCTGCACAGTGAAAGGCATCCCATGGCTCTCTCCGAAACCCGCATACAAGAAATCCTCGCCATCCTCGCCGAGGAGTCCGGCCTCGCCCCCCGCCAGGTGTCGAGCACCGTGGAGCTCCTCCGGGAGGGGGCCACCGTCCCCTTCATCGCCCGCTACCGCAAGGAGGTGACCGGCGAGCTGGACGAGGTGCAGATCCGCGACCTGGCCGACCTCCTCGCCTACCACACCGAACTGGCCGAGCGGAAGGAGACCATCCTCGCCTCCATCGCCGAGCAGGGGAAGCTCACCCCCGAGCTAGGGGCGAAGATCGAGGCGTGCCGGCAGAAGACCGTCCTGGAGGACCTGTACCTCCCCTACAAGCCGAAGCGGCGCACCAAGGCGACCATCGCCCGGGAGCGGGGGCTGGAGCCCCTGGCGGACCTGATCGCGCTCCAGGAGCTCCAGGGCGGCACCCCCGAGGAGGCCGCCCTCCCCTTCGTCGACCCGGAGAAGGAGGTCCCCGACGCGGCCGCCGCCCTGGAGGGGGCCGGCCACATCCTGGCCGAGCGGCTGGCCGAGGACGCCACGGCCCGGGCCTTCGTCCGCCGCCTCACCGCCGAGCAGGGGCTCTTCACCTCCCGGGTGGCGGGGGACAAGAAGGAGACGGTCACCAAGTACGAGATGTACTACGACTACCAGGAGCCCCTGAAGGAGGTCCCCTCCCACCGGATGCTGGCCATGCGCCGGGGGGAGAAGGAAGAGGTCCTCTACCTCGCCATCGTCGCCCCGACCGGGGAGATCGTCCTTGGGCTGGAGAACATCCTCATCACACGGGAGAGCATCTTCACCCCCTTCCTCCGTGCCGTGGTCCAGGACGCCTACAAGCGGCTCATCGCCCCCTCCATCGAGGTGGAGCTCCGCCTGGAGGCGAAGAGCCGGGCCGACGAGACCGCCATCAAGATCTTTGCCGACAACCTGCGCAACCTGCTCCTCCTCCCCCCGGCGGGGAGCAGGCGGGTGCTGGGGATCGACCCGGGGCTGCGCACCGGCTCCAAGCTCGCCGCCGTTGACGCCACGGGCCGCTTCCTGGAGCACGTCACGGTCTACCCCCACGCCGGGGGGGGCGGCAGGGTGGCCGAGGCCAGGAAAGAGCTCCTCCGCCTGGTGGAGGCCCATGGCGCCGAGCTCATCGCCATCGGCAACGGCACCGCCGGCCGGGAGATGGAGCTCTTCGTCAAGGAGACCCTGCGGGAGGCGGGGAAGAGCATCCCGGTGATCATCGTCAACGAGGCCGGCGCCAGCGTCTACTCCGCCTCGGAGATCGCCCGGGAGGAGTTCCCCGAGCTGGACCTGACCGTGCGGGGGGCCATCTCCATCGCCCGCCGCCTCCAGGACCCCCTGGCGGAGCTGGTGAAGATCGACCCCAAGAGCATCGGCGTCGGCCAGTACCAGCACGACGTGAACCAGACCCTCCTGAAGAAGTCCCTGGACGCCGTGGTCGAGTCGTGCGTCAACTTCGTCGGCGTGGACCTGAACACCGCCTCCTGGGCGCTCCTCTCCTACGTCTCGGGGATCGGCGAGACCCTGGCCAAGGCCATCGTCAGCCACCGGGACGGGCACGGCCCCTTCCCCTCCCGCGCAGCGCTTCTCAAGGTGGCCCGCTTCGGACCCAAGGCCTTCGAGCAGGCCGCCGGCTTCCTCCGGATCAGGGACGGCATCGAGCCCCTGGACAACACCGCCGTCCACCCGGAGCGCTACGGGCTGGTGAACCGGATGGCGGGTGACCTGGGGCTCACGGTGGCCGAACTGGCGGCCAGCCCCGCCAGGGCAGGCGCCATCGACCTGAAGCCCTACGTGAGCGACGACGTCGGCCTCCCCACCCTCCGGGACATCGTCGCCGAGCTGCAGAAGCCGGGGCGGGACCCCCGGGCCGAGTTCCGCGTCGCCGAACTGCGGGACGACATCCTGGAGATCGGCGACCTGAGGGAGGGGATGATCCTGGAGGGGACGGTCACCAACGTGGCCGCCTTCGGCGCCTTCGTGGACATCGGCGTCCACCAGGACGGCCTGGTGCACGTCAGCCACCTGGCGAACCGCTTCATCAGGGACCCGAACGACGCGGTCAAGGTGGGGGAGGTGGTGAAGGTGAAGGTGCTGGGAGTGGACGCCGTGCGCAAGCGGATCTCCCTCTCCATCAGGGAGGCCCAGCCCGGCGGCGCCCCCCCGCCCCAGCCGCGGGAGAAGAAGGCGCCCCGGAGCGAGCCCCCCCAGCGAACCTGGGAGCAGGCGGGGTTCAGGGTGACACCCAAAAAGCAGAAGTAAACGAAACGGCAGCCGGAATC
>CALMBF010000024.1 GCA_937860145.1 uncultured Geobacter sp. | reverse complement strand
TACTCCCTACTCCCTACTCCCTACTCCCTACTCCCTACTCCCTACTCCCTACTCCCTACTCCTGCCTCCTCCACCGGCGCCATTCCAGGCCGAGCATGACCGCAAAGAGCATGAACGAGCCGAGGGTCAGCCATTTGCCCATCTTGAAGGACAAGGGGTCGAAGATGAACCTGACCTCGTGGGTACCCGGCGTCAGGTAGACCCCCCGCAGCACGTAGTCGACCCGTTCGAGCCGTGCCGGCTTGCCGTCCACCAGCACTTTCCAGCCGTTGGCGTACTTCTCCCCGGTCACCAGCAGGGCGTTTTTCGTAACCGTTGCCCGGAAGACGACCCGCTCCCCCTCGTATCGCTCCAGGGAGACCTCCCCTGGCGGCGTCGACGCGGCGCCAGCCTGTTCCAGGGCGAGGGGGGGATCCGCCTCCACGATGGCCAGGTTCCGCGCATCGAATGCGGGGTTCTGGATGATCGCCAGGGCCTGCCCCCCCTCCTGCACGCGGACGACTGCCGGCACAAGCCACCCCTTGGGGAGCACGTGGCGGTTCTCCACCACCAGGTCCTTCCCGTCGGGGGACGCAAAGACCGGCACGAACCGTTCGCCGAAGATGCGGAAATCCTTCTCGTACTGCTCCGGATTCATCACGAGGTACCTGACATTGAGGATGTCCAGCATGGGGGAACCGAAGTTGAACCCGTCGAGGAACTCCTGCCAGCGCTGCTGCTGCACCGGCGACGAGGTGAACAGTACCGGGATATTCTTGGCCGAGTAGGGCATCGGCTCACCGGAAAGGGGGAGTGTCCGGTAATGACCCTGCTGCTTGAGAAGG
Source organism: uncultured Geobacter sp. (assembly GCA_937860145.1). Lineage (GTDB taxonomy): Bacteria > Desulfobacterota > Desulfuromonadia > Geobacterales > DSM-12255 > CALMBF01. The sequence continues at coordinate 81,525 of CALMBF010000024.1, read as the reverse complement.
TACTCCATGGCCGGTGTTGCCTTGTCGATGGTTTTATGGGGGGCATCGACCAGGAAGAGGAACTTGGCGTTTATCCGTCCAATATCGGCGACAAGCAGGGCGATCAGCAGCAGGGGCACGAACCGCGCCACGGCCCCGGCCCGCAGGAGGGTCAGCGCGAAGGCGTAGAGGGCCGCCACCCCCGCGGCGATGAGCGTCTCGAGGGAGAGATTCGTCCATCTCTGCATGATGAGCGACTCCCCCTGTTCGTAGCGGGTCGGCTGGGCCAGGATATCGACGAACCTCTGGATCCACAGTTCCCGGCCGTAGTGCAGGATGGCGAATACGACCATGAGGAGGAGCGGCACCAGCCAGATGGCGTACAGGTAGCGGCGGAACGCCGCCGTCGACCTGATGCCGGCATCCCGGAGACAGTCGATCCCCCGGGCGGTGAGCGTCGCGAGGCCGAGGAGCGGCACGAACATCATCATCTTGGGGACGCGGAACCGGTTGATACCGGGGAGGTGTTCGTAGATGAACTGGTAAAAGAGGGAGTACTTGCCGAGGGAGAAGGCAAGCCCGCCGGCAATCGCCGCCAGGGCGAACCAGGTGTAGCGGTCGCGGCGGAAAACCAGCGGCAGGGGGAGCAGCATCCAGGGGAGCAGCCCCATGTAGTCGTTGGTCTGGGTAAAGTTCATCCTCCCCCAGTAGTAACTCCTGATGTTGGTGGGGTTCTCACCCCCCTCCTGGCGGGAAAGCCCGAAAAATCCGGGTATGACGAAGGTGGCCAGCTCTTCCGGGGGCATTGACCAGGACATGGCTTCCTCCATGTTCAGTCCCCCCTTCCCCCTGTTCTCCCCGCTCATAGCGCCGCGGTTGGTATCCTTCGACCAGGAGGCCAGCGGAGCCAGGGAAATGGCCACGCTGGAGAGGAAGAACGCCACCATGACGATGTTGAGGGCCAGCAGTTTGCCAACCCCCTGCCATCTCTCCCCCGCCGCGGCGAGGCAGGAGCGGACGACACCGTAGACACCCAGGGCAAGGCAGGTATAGAAGGCGATCTGCCAGTGGCCGTGGAAAAACTGGAAGGCGAGCACCATGCCGGTGGTGAGAAACCAGAAGAGCCGCCGGCTGCGCACGGCCTGTTCATAGCAGTAGAACACCCAGGGGGCAAAGCAGATGGTGGCGATCTTCAGCACGTGGCCGGCATTGATGAGGGAGGAGTTCTCCGGAGCGATGGCAAAGATGAGCCCGCCGGCAAACGAAGCCAGGCGGCTTGCGCCGATGAGGCGGCAACAGCAGTAGGTGCCGATGCCGCCGAAGATCAGGTTGAGCACCATGAACCAGGCGATGCTTACCGGTTGGGGTATCAGCCAGAAGATGAGGGTCTTGGCGACCAGGAACTGCTGGGAGACCCACCCCCCCTCCGTCGTCATGCCGCTGTTCTGGTAAGGGTCCCAGTCGGCTTTCAGGCTGAAATGGAACAGGTCGGCGAACCTGGTGTCGGGGATCGCTTTGATGGTCCAGTAGAACTCGTTGATGATGTCGGGTGCCCTGACGATCTTGTCGGTGAAGAGGATCCTGGAAAAGCAGAGGAGGACGATGGCCGCAAGCAGCGCCAGGGTCACTAGGTTTTTTGTTCTGTCTTTCATCACTGCTCCCGTGTCGTGTTTTCCGTCACCTGCCGGTAAATCTCCAGTGTCTGCCGCGCCGCGGCCTCCCAGGAGAACAGCTTCGCCCGCTCCCGGCCCCGTTCCCCCAGGGTGCGGGCGAACGTCTCGTCATCGAGGATGCGGGCCATGGCGGCCACCACTCCGTCGACATCTGCCGGAGGGACCGCGATCCCCGCATCCCCCACCACTTCGGGAAGGGAGGTGGTGTCCGAGGTCACCACCGGCAGGCCGCAGGCCATTGCCTCCAGCGGTGGCAGGCCGAACCCCTCGAAGAAGGAGAGATAGGCGAACAGGACCGCGCCGGCGTAGATATGGGGGAGGTCTTCGTCCGGCACGAAACCGGTGAAGATGATCTCGTCCGCCAGGCCGAGCTCGCTGATGCGGGCAAAGAGGCGGTCGTACAGCCATCCCTTGCGGCCGACGATCACCAGCCCGGGGAGGTCGCTCCGCGCTTCCCGCAGCCTGGCGAACGCCTCGATCAGGGTATCGATGTTCTTGCGGGGCTGAATGGTCCCGACATAGAGGAGGTAGCGCTCCGGCAGGCCGTACTTACCCCTGACTGCGGCGGTTGCGGCAGGGTCCGGCCGGTCCAGCATGCGCGGGTCGAAGCCAAGCATTATAGCCCTTATCCGCTCCGGAGCAACCTGAAAATCCGCCATGATCTCCTGCCGGGCATGCTCCGAATCGGTAATGACGAAGCTGCTCCGCCGTGCGGCAATGGGAATCTGCAGGCGCCAGTAGAGGCGCGCCGCAAGCTTTTCCGTTTCAGGGTGCCGGAGGGGGATCAGGTCGTGCAGGGTCACCACGGTCGGACAGGGTGAATGGTACGGGATGGCGCTTTTCGGGCAGTGGAGCAGGTCGACCCTTTCCCGCCGGCATTCCCGGGGGAGGAGGAGATGTTCCCGCCAGAGCCTGGCAAGCGGCTTCTTGCCGGGGAGCACGATCTCCTTGGCCCGGGGGAACCTCCCCAGGTGGCACGGGTCGTTGTAAAACACCACGTATTCGTTGTCCTGATCGATTGACAGGAGCGCATCGAGCAGTCCGAGTACGTAGGTCCGCGGTCCCCCCTGGGTCGATATGGTCGAGGCATCGATGGCAATTCTCACGCGCGTCTCCTTTGACCGGTCATCCCAACACCTCGTCGTACACCGCCAGGGTCTCCGCTACGGTCTTTTCCCAGGAAAAACCGGCGGCCCGGGCAATACCCCGCCTCCCCAGGTCGGACCGGAGCGCCTCGTCGCCGGCCAGCCTGACCATGGCCGCAGCAAGTTCCGTCTCGCTGCGGGGGTCCACCAGCAGTGCCGCCTCCCCCGCAACCTCGGGAAGGGAGGAGGAGTCCGCCGTTATGACCGGCGTGCCGCAGGCCATCGCCTCCAGCACCGGAAGGCCGAACCCTTCGTACAGGGAGGGGTAGGCGAAAAAATCCGCATCTGCGTACAGGTGGGGGAGGTCCTCATCCGCGACGAACCCGGTGAAGACCACCGAATCCCTTATCCCCAGCATCTCCGGCAGGGAGGCCAGCCGCGACTCCCCCCACCCCCGGGCGCCGGCGATGACCAGGGTGTGGGGGATCCCCCCCTTTTTCGCCCGGGCAAAGGCGCGCAGCAGCCCCTCCAGGTTCTTGCGCGGCTCCAGGGTCCCCACGTTGAGGATGTAGGGGCGTGGCAGCGACGTCACCGCCTCCCCCCCACCCCCGGGGGGAAGGGGCCGGTAGCAGGGATCCGCCGCCAGCATGGTCACCGTCACCTTCTCCTGGGGTAGGCCGTACAGCCTGACGATATCCCTCTTCGAGCAGTCGCTGATGGTTATGACCCGGTCGGCCCGCTTCAGGATCGCGGGGAGAGCGAAACGGTGGTGCCAGACGTTCATACTCCCGTGTGCCCCGGGGAAGAGAAGCGGCGTGACGTCGCAGACCGTGATGACATTCTTGTAGCGGCACGGCATGAAGGTGCCGTAGGGGGTGGTACAGTGGATCAGGTCGAAACCGTCCCGGCCGGCCCTGGCAGGGAGGACGAAATTGGGCCATATGAGCTTGGCCAGCTTCTCACCCCCGCCGGGGTAGGCGGCAACGGCAAGTCCGTCCACGGGCAGGCTCCGCTCCTGCCGGTCGACGGCGATAGCGCCCCGCCGCGCGGCACCCTGGAGCAGATGCCTGGTGTACTGCCAGGTCCCGGCGCGCAAGTTGCCGAGGAACGATGTACTGATGCCGATCTTCAGGTTACACCCCTATTTTTGCAAGCGATTCGCCCCCTGCGGCACTGGCGCGGCGAATCTTGACGAGGAAAACGGCAACCCTCAGCAGCCGGAGGGAAAATGCCCAGGGGATCAGGACCAGGGGGCAGTATCGCCAGTGGAGGAGCCAGTAGCACGAGAGCCTCATGGGAGACCGGAACGAGGTGAGCAGCTCCCGGACCGCAGCCAGGTCGAAACGGCGCCCCCGGAGAAAACGCTGCATGAAGGTCGACTCGACCCGGTTCCAGACCTTTGCCCCGGGCTCGAAAACGATCGGTATGCGGGCCTTCCTCGCCCTGAGGGTGAATTCCGAGTCGGCATGGTACTGGGGGAAATGAACAGCGTCGTAGAAACCGATCCGGGCGAACACGTCCGCGGGGACCAGGACGTTCATGCCGGTGAGAAAGTCCATGGGCTCCCGCCGGCAGAACTCCTCGCGGTCCAGCTGGCCGTGGCCGACCTGCACCAGGGTCTTGCCGCTCAGCCAGTCGAGCCTCCCGCCGGCGGACCAGACCCGCTCCGGGTCATTCATGATATAGATCTTGCCGCCGATGATCGCTCCCGGGTTCTCCCGGGCGCAGGAGACCAGGGCATCGAGGAAGTCAGGGGCGACCTGGACGTCATTGTTCATGGTGAGGATGAAATCGGTCCCCCTGTCAAGGGCATCGCGTATCCCCACATTGGTACCGCCGGACCACCAGAGAGTGCCGTCACCCTGCAGGATCCGCACCCGGGGAAAGCGCTCGGCAATGGCCGCCGCTGAGCCGTCTGTGGAGCCGTCGTCAACGATGATGACCTCGAAGTTGGGATAGGTCACCTGCCCCAGGGACTCCAGGTAGGCAAGGGTGTGGTCAACACCGTTGAAAATCGGGGTGACGATCGATACTTTCTCAGATTGGCTCATCGACTCCTCGTCAGACACGTTCATACACCGCCTGTGTCTCCCTGGCGGCCTTTTCCCACGAAAACTCTTTCACCCGTTCAGTCCCCCGCGCCACCAGCACATCCCCCACGGCGGCATCATAGAGTACCTGCACAACGACGCTGCGGAGCGACGCTTCATCCTCCGGGTCGAAATAAAGCGCCGCGTCGCCGCCGATCTCCGGCAGTGAACTCCTGTTGCTGAGCAGTACCGGGCACCCGGCTGAAAAAGCTTCCAGCACCGGGATGCCGAACCCCTCGTACAGCGAGGGGAATACGAATGCCGCCGCTCCCCGGTACAGGGATGCCAGCAGTCGATCATCGATGGGAACCTGCCGGACCCGGGAACCGACTCCCAGATCTCCCAGCACCTGAAGCTCACCGTCAGACAATGCCCCGCCGCCGGCGCAGACGATGAAAAGACCGGGATCGTCCCGCAGCACCGGGGCAACTGCCCTGACGAAGGGGGAGAAGTTCTTGTATCCCCCCCTCTGGCCGACGAAGAGCAGATACCGCCCGGGAAGGCCGGCGAGCCGGGGGGGATCGCTGCTCGCGGGGAGCGAACTTGCCAGGTGAACAACGTCAACCCGCTTCTCATCGACCCGGTACAGCCTGAGAAGATCCGCCTTCGTGTTTTCGGAGATGGCGATGATCCGCTCGGCACGACCGAGGACCGCCCGTTTCCAGGCAACCGTCCGGTCAGTGGCGGCAAACAGGTCGGGATACAGCTCGTGGGTCATGTCATAGACCGTTATCACAACCGGCCGTGATCCCACCAGCGGGAGGTAGTAGGGGTTGTAATAGGTCGGGTGGAACACATCGTAGTTCCCGCTTTTGATGCTCCGTCCGCTTATGAGCCCGTTCAACGTGGTCAGCAGGGTCGTCTTGCCGAAAAAACGCCGGCCGGGGAAAAACGGTGCGGGATGAATCCAGTCGGCACCCCGCAGGTAAGAGTTGTTGGAAAATCCCAGGGCCAGCTCGAAATCCACCGCTCCGTCCCGATGGAAGTGGGCCATCAGTTCGTAAAAGTAGCGGGATATCCCGCCGAAAACCTGGGAAGTAAATATCTGGTGATCATAGAGAATCTTCATGACGTCCCGTTACCCTGAGGCGTACTGTTGCATCATCATTTCGTCGTGTACAGCTCCAGCTCGCTGGTCACCATCTCGCGGATGATCTCCGGCAGGGTCCGCGTCCTCTTCCACCCCAGGTCCCGGGCGATTTTCGCCGGATTGCCGCAGAGGGGCACCTGCTCGGCGGGGCGGAAGAACTGGGGATCTATCTTCACGTACTGGCGGTAATCCAGGTCGAGGCACCCGAAGGCAGTCTCCACGAACTCCCGCACCGTGTGGGTCTCACCCGTGGCCACCACGTAATCGTCGGGGTCCTGTGCCTGGAGCATGAGCCACATGGCGTTCACGTAGTCCGGAGCGTAGCCCCAGTCCCGGTGGGCATCCAGGTTCCCCAGGGAGACCGACTCCTGCAGCCCCAGCTTGATCCTGACGGCCGAGGAGACGATCTTCCGGGTAACGAACTCGTACCCCCGGCGTGGCGACTCATGGTTGTACAGGATGCCGGAACAGGCGAACATCCCGTACTGCTGGCGGTAGTTCTTCACCAGGTGGTAGCCGGCCACCTTGGACACGCCGTAAATAGCCCGGGGGTTGAAGGGGGTCCGCTCGTCCTGGGGCGACGTCTCGACGGCCCCGAACATCTCGCTGGAGCCGGCATAGTAGAAACGGCACCGGGGTACGAACTCCTTCAGCGCCGCCAGCAGATAGTGGGTCGAGTTGATGTTGTTGTTGAGGATCGACATCTCGTCCTCAAAGGAGTAGCTGACGAAACTGGAGGCTGCCAGGTGGTAACACTCGTCCGGCATCACCTCCCGGATCGTCTTGATCAGGGAAAGGACGTTGTCGAGGGATGCGACATGGAGTTTCACCCTGCCGTGAACATGCTGGATATTCTTCAGCTTGTGGGCACTGTCCTCGATGGCTATCCGCCGGACGATGCCGTGGACTTCGTACCCCTGGGCAAGGAGCAGATCGGCCAGGTAGGAACCGTCCTGGCCGGCAATACCGGTAATGAGTGCTTTTTTGGTCATGGTGCCACCTCTGCAGTTATTTTCCCGACACATCCCGGTAAATGGCCACGGTTTCCCTGGCGCAGCGATCCCAGCTGAAGGTTGCCGCCCGTGCCAAACCTTTTGCGCGCATGATCCCGGCAAGATTACTGTCCTCAAGCACGCGGGCAATGGCTCCTGCAAGATCGTCACAGCTCCGGGGATTGATCATCACCCCCGCATCGCCAACCACCTCTGGGAGAGAGGAAATATCTGACGTAATCACTGGGCAGCCGCAGGCCATCGCCTCCAGAGGGGGGAGGCCAAACCCCTCGTAAAGTGAGGGATAAACGAACAACGATGCACCGTTGTATAACAAGGGGAGATCCTCGTCCGGGACATAACCGGTAAAGATCACATCTGCGTCCAACCCCAGGGTGCTGACTTCGGCAAAGATTTCATCATAGAGCCACCCTTTTTTCCCTGCCAGGACCAGACGGTGAGGTATGTGCCGCTCCCGTTTCAATGCATGGAAGGCACGCACAAGGGCTGGCACGTTCTTGCGCGGCTCGAGGGTACCAGCGTAGAGAATGTACTCACTGGCGATGCCATACTTTGTCAGCACGGGCTCGATGACACCTCTGTCATCTATTACCCGGTACCGTTCATCAGCAGCCAGCAGCGTCACCCGTATCCGGTCTGCTGGAATGCCAAGGTGCTCAACAATATCCCGCTTAGTCTGTTCAGAGATTGCGATAATGCAATCAGACCGCTCAACATAGCGACGAATTGCTTTTGAGAAACTTTGCGTCTCCCTCGTGTGGAAACCGGGGAGCAGCATGAACGTCAGATCATAGATCGTCATAACCCCCCTTGCAGTACGCAACGGCGGCATTACAAACGACGTCCCATGGTAAACATCGACCGCTCCGAGAGCCCTTTCGATGGGGAGAAAATCACTATGCCCCCAGAGCCAGCGCTGCATTTTCGGCGTTGGCAGCGTTCGCGCCGTCGCCTCAGCCCAGGGATACGCATTAGATACACCAACTAGCGACCTGGTTCTCTTTTGAGGGTTGAAAAACGGCATGGGAAGATAAATTTTGACCGTAACATCAGGACAACTACCTAGCCCACATAAAAGCGCGTCGGTGTATATGCCAATGCCTGTTTTGGCTGTCAAGAGACTGCTGCCGTCAATGCCAACTATCATATATCAGGACAGATCCAATCTTGTTTATAATCCTATTTTTTTCCGTATAGGCCTGATTATTTCTTTTATCTTAGACAAAACTGTTATTTTTGCATTTGTTCTATAATAACCTAAATTAAGCAGCAAATTATTTATAGGATGTGCTTTTTCTTTAACTTTCAAATAAGTTCTTATGCCGACAAGCTTGCCAATAGGCAACATGGCTTCCAGTTTTTTTATGAATTTTCTTGAAAGGTAAGAGTCAGTTCCAAACGTATAAAGCACTATTTGATGGTAACCATCTATATCCAGCTTTACCCTTTTGTAAATGCTTTCCCAACTTTGATCGGGGCAGAAAGTATCATTCCCCATGCGACACAAAACCAGGGGGTCCTTATAGTACGAGAACTGGCATCCTTCGGCCATCATGGCAAAAAGAGCGTGAACATGCACATATGCGCTGCCGGCGAAACGATCCTTGTTCGGCACGGCATCCCAAAGAACTTTCCTGAAAATGATGACCGACAGAAAACTGAAAAAGCCTCCCAATGAGGTACATGCATCAATGTAATCGAAGAATTTTTCCCGCTGCTTTATTGTATGAAACGTTACGTTTGTTTCGAGATCGGTCCAGCTGGTTACCTCCGGTGGAGTAGCTAACGCGGAATCAGAAATGGACCGATCAAACAGGACGATGTCGGATGGTTGCGTTGAAATAAGCGACAGGACTTTTTCCATGCTTCCGGGGAGCATGATATCGTCGCTCCCGAAAAACCAGCAGTATTCTCCCGATGCAAGCTCGATAACCTTCAGATAGTTTCTGTCAGGCCCCCTGTTTTCTGGCCACTTGTAATAAACGATATTTGCGTAATCCCGTTTCAATTCGCTGACTAGTTCTTCAGTGCCGTCATTAGATGCATTATCGCTGACAACAATTTCTATTGAATCTCTGAGATCAAATGGTATCTGGCTGATAATACTTACAATGGTAGCAGCTAAAAGCTCTTTTCTATTGTAAGTTGGGATACAAACAGACAATGTTGTGCGACTCATCGTATCTCCATAGATTATCAAATTAAAAAATTAAACCTTGCTGACCATCATATTCCTGCGCCTGGCTACGCACCATGGAAGTATCCATACCGATGTCAGCAAAAACGAAAGTATGAGACCGTATAAAATTCCACTGACACCAAAACGAGGAGCAAAAATCATCTGGAGGACAATAGTAATGAGTGCCTGCACAGGGATATATATGACAAATGGGCGCAGATAACTCATGCTCTGCAACACCATGGCAAAGGTATCGCTCCATATTCGAATAATATTGTAGAGCCCCACGAGAATAATAAAAAATACCGGCACATGAACAACTTTACCCGGCGCGAGAAGACCAACCAACTGAGGCATAAGAAATACCAGCACGATGGTTGAACAGGATATCAGTAATACTCCAATGTAAATATAACGCCTTACATAGCCCAAGACTTCGGACCATAAATTTTTTGCTATTGCCTCGGCACAGAGAGGCCAAATTGCATTAAGAATTGAAGTGTACATAAAATAAACCAGCGTGAATATCTTCGCCGTCAGATTGTACACAACTATCTCTTTAGCAGGCAGATATCTGGCCATTATGAGATAGTCTACCTGCAGTACTCCAGCAGCCATTATCGCAGTAAGCCAGAACTTCAATCCTCTTTTCAGCAACAGCAACAGTACGTCTCTGTTTACACTCCTGATCCGTAGCAAGTTCCTGCCAATCCGATGAAAAAAAGCTGCAATTGGGATAATCCCTGCCGGACCAAATGCAGCGACAAGACTCCAGTAAAGCCTATGCTCGTGGTGACCCCGCGACACAAGGTAAACAGCAACCAGACTGATAATTGAAGCGCCGGCCGGCAAGATGTTCGCAAGGTACCCTTTCTGCTCGGCATACCAGATTCGATAAACAACACTGCCAGCACAAGTTACTATTGAGATAACCCCGACAATAAAAAAATGGTCAGTTTTTTCCAAGGCATTCAGAAACTCGAATCCGGGCATGATACGCGGTGCAAGCAAAGGGCTGGCCACATAAAGGAGCACGAAACTTAACAGCATGAATGACATGGTTACTAGTCCTGCCGTCACAACCAGATCTTCGTAGTGATGCCCACCAGCACGCCGTTCGGAAATGTGGTTTTGCAGACTAGTGCCAATTCCCAGGTCAGCAAGCATATACCACCCCTGCAGCCCGCCAAGAACAGCATAAACGGCGTACTGGTCAGTTCCAAGCCCCTGAATCAAGATCCGAATGCTGACAAGACCAACCGCCGCCGTGATGAGACGGCTCAACCAGGCACTCCCTGCCACCAGCAGATGAGGTGGAATTTTGTTGAGCATGGCCACGTACTACAAAACCTCTCCGGCAACCCACTCGAACATCCGACGCACCCCGTCGCGGGAACTCACTTTTGGCTCCCACCCGAGCAAACGCTTTGCCTTGGTAATGTCCGCCACAAAAACTCTTTGATCGCTCTCGCGCGGGGGTAGGTGTGTAAACATGAGCTTGTCTTCGATCAAATCTTCCAGTAACGCGAAGAGTTCGAGGAGGGACAGGCTGTTCACCATGCCACCGCCAACGTTGAAGGCGTTCCCACGCGCAACGTCGATCCGTTCAACAGCCGAAAAGTATAGGGCTATCATGTCATCGGCATGAAGTACGTCCCGGACCTGCTTGCCATTGCCGGAGATGGTAAATGGTTCTTTAAACCTCCCCTCCCGAGTTGCAACCGCTTGCTGGCAAAACCAGCCGACCCACCCCTGGTCGTAGGTGGCAAACTGCCGTCCACCGTACATGGACGAATGCCGGAACACCACCGTCTTGAGCCCGAAGATGCGCGCATAATCCAGCATGTACTGATCCGCCGCCCCCTTGGAACAGCCGTAGGGAGAATGAAAATCGAGGGTTGTCGTCTCGTCGAACCCCGACGGCCGGTCGATACATTCATAGCGGGTCTCGGTCTCCCGATAGCCGAACTGCTCAAGGTCGCCGTAGACCTTGTTGGTCGAGGAATAGAGCACCACCGCATCCGGAGCATACAGCCTCACAGCTTCCAGAAGGTTATGGCTCCCCATGGCATTTACTTCGAAATCCATACGCGGGTTGGCTATGGATGTGGTCATCGCCACTTGGCCTGCCAGATGAAAAATTGTATCGGGGCGTAACTCTGCAACAACCCGTTGCACATCGTTGGCGTTACGGATATCCCCGTGAACGAAACGGAATGCCCCTTGCTTCTGCAGCCACTGAAGGTTCTGCACCGAGCCGCTGCGGTAGAGGTTGTCAAACACGACCAGGTCATCACCCCGTTTGAGCGCGTGAGCCGCTAGATTGCTGCCGAGAAAGCCGCAACCTCCGGTAATCAGGAGTTTCATGGTGTCTTCCCTTTCATGAGTTCCTTTTCAATCTCGATTGTCCTCGAAAGGCCACCTTCCAGACCTGTTCGGGGTTGCCACCCCAGAGCCTGCAGCGCGCTGGTATCGGCCAAAGACTCCATGGGTTCATTGGTTCTGAGGGGTACCGCCCCGAAATGGAGTTCAATGTCCGAACCACTCAGCGCCCTGATCATCACCACGAGATCACGGATGGCAATGGCAGTTCCAGAACCGATGCAGAATTCCTGGAAGGGGATTCCGTCAACCAGGGCATGCCGCAGGATCAGAGTATACGCGGCAACAACATCGTCGATATGAATGAAATCGCGACGCTGTATCCCAGCGGTCAGATCGAGCCTCCGATCGCCCCTCAGGCAGCTGCGAATAACCTTGGTGACGAACTTGGACTCCAAATCTCCCGGACCGTAAAAATGCTCCAGAACGACATTGACGAACCGGATCCGCCCCTGGTCCGCAAATAAATGTCCCCAGTCCGTAAACTGCTTTTTCGACAAAGCATAGGGATTCAGAAACCGCTCCAGGCTGGTATCCGTATTGATGAATAACGGCGTTCCGGCAGATGCCGCGGCATCCATCAGTTCAAGCGGCCATGCGGTATTTGCGGCACAAACATCTGCGGCGCTTTCTCCCCCACGGCCATAGCAGGTTGCCGTATGCACAACAGCATCGTATGACGCACCGCGAAAGGCCTGTTGCACCCCGCCCGACTCGATATCGTAGCAGGCTAGGTCAGCCCCGATATCAATAATCCGGCGGATGTCCGACCCCTCCCGCTTCAGTACCGTAAGCCGGTAGCCGTCAGAAACAAGCACTCTGGCTAAGTGGCTGCCAAGATATCCTGACGCTCCAGTCAACAGGATATTCATCGCCGGGAAAACTCCCTGATCGTCTCTGCCATGTACTCCAGCATGCCGTCGCTCATCCCGGGATACACGCCGATCCAGAAGGTGTCCCGCATGATCCGGTCCGTGGTGGCAAGGTCACTTACACAACGGTACCCCTGCCCGCTCCGTCGCATCTCGTCAAAACAGGGGTGCTTGATAAGATTACCGGCAAACAGCATCCTGGTCTGAATCCCTTTCCGTTCCAGATGGGTAACGAGTTGATCACGGGTGAAACCGGCACCGTCCCTTACCGTGAGTAGGAAACCAAACCAGGAGGGCTCACTTTCAGCAGTGGCTTCCGGCATGATAAGTTGATCGGCCAGATCGTTCAGGCTATCCCGGAGTTGTTGCCAGTTCCGTCGACGGGCAGCAACAAAACCGAGCAGCTTCTCAAGCTGGGCGCAGCCCACCGCGGCCTGCATGTCGGTCACCTTCAGGTTGTAACCGAAATGGGAATAGACGTACTTATGATCATAGCCATGGGGTAATTCGCCGAACTGCTGGGTAAACCGGTTGCCGCAGGTATTATCCTGCCCCGACGGGCACCAGCAGTCCCGCCCCCAGTCACGAAACGACTCCACCAGGCGTTTCAACGTGGTGTCGTCAGTGTAGACCGCGCCCCCTTCGCCCATGGTCATGTGGTGCGGAGGATAAAAGCTTGAAGTCCCCAGGTGGCCGATGGTTCCGGTATACCGCCACTGACCATCAAGACAGTAGCGGGAGCCGAGGGCGTCACAGTTGTCCTCGATCAGCCACAGATCATAGCGGTCGCAGAACGCCCTGACCGTCGCCAGGTCGAAGGGATTGCCGAGGGTATGGGCAACCATGATCGCCTTGGTACGGGATGAGCGGGCCTGTTCGAGCATGCTGCAGTCGATGTTATAGGTGGGGAGCGTAACATCGACGAATACCGGCACCGCTCCATATTGGATGATCGGCGCAACGGTGGTCGGGAAACCGGCCGCAACGGTTATGACCTCGTCTCCGGGGAGAATGCGTCGGTCTCCCAGCTTCGGAGAGGTGAGTGCCATAAAGGCAAGCAGGTTTGCCGACGAGCCAGAGTTCACTAGACTGGCATGGCGCACACCAAGAAAAGCTGCAAACTCTCGCTCGAATCGTTCGGCATACCTGCCGGTGGTAAGCCAGAAATCGAGGGATGAGTCTATCAGGTTTCGTATTTCGGCTTCGTCGAAAACCCTGGCCGCATAGGAGATCCGATCGCCGGGCCGGAACTCCCTTTTCGGCTCATGACAATTACGGTAATACTCCGTTGCCGCACTGATCGCGGCCTCGCGCAGCTCCCGTTCTCGTTCCGTAGTCACGTTCATGCTCTCTCCCCATATACCATAATCTGCCGCAGACACTCTTCCCGCAGATCTTCCCCGTTCCGGTACACCCGCATCCAGGCGGCAATACTCTCCAGTGCCTCGCCCAACCCCCAGCGTGGGCGCCACCCAAGCTCTGCCCGGGCCTTGGAACAGTCGAGCCTGAGGTAGTGTGCCTCGTGGGGGTGCTCCCCCCGGTCCAGCTCGTACCGCGCCCCCTCGCCCCAGTCTGCGCAGAGCCTTTGCACCAGCCATTCCACCGGCCGGGCATCCTCCTCGGGTGGTCCGAAGTTCCACCCTTCGGCATACCGTGCCCCCTCTTCCCGGAGCCGCTGGGCCAGGAGCAGATAGCCGGAGAGGGGCTCCAGCACGTGCTGCCAGGGACGGATGGCATGGGGATTTCTGATCCGCACCGGTTCGCCGGCAAGGATGGCACGGATGATGTCCGGTATCAGCCGGTCAGAGGCCCAGTCGCCGCCGCCGATGACGTTACCGGCACGGGCCGAGGCCAGGGCGACCCCATGGCGGTCGTATTCCCGCGGGTTGAAGTAGGATGAGCGATATGCCGCGGTCACCAGCTCCGAACACCCCTTGCTGTTGGAGTAGGGGTCGTAGCCGCCGAACGGCTCGTTTTCCCGGTATCCCCAGACCCACTCCCGGTTCTCGTAGACCTTGTCCGTGGTCACGTTGACCACCGCCCGGACGGAGGGGCAACTGCGCACCGCCTCCAGCAGGTGCACGGTCCCCATCACGTTGACGGCATAGGTCTCCACCGGGATCTTGTAGGAGTCCCGCACCAGCGGCTGGGCTGCCATGTGGATGACGATCTCGGGGGCCGCCCTGAGCATCTCCCTGCTCAGCCGCTCCGGGTCGCGGACATCGGCAATGACCGACGTTGCCAGCTCTCCCACCCGTGCCAGCTCGAACAGGCTCGGCTCTGTCGGCGGTTCCAGGGCATAACCGGTAACCTCTGCCCCGAGAGCATGGAGCCAGAGGGTGAGCCAGCTCCCCTTGAAACCGGTGTGGCCGGTAAGAAAGACCTTTTTGCCCGCCCAGAATTCAGTCGTTACCATGCCCCCCCCGGTGCCCTCGTTACCAGAGCTTCCACGGTGCCTGCCCCCCGTTCCAGAGCTCCTCCAGGTGCACTTTGTCCCTGAGGGTGTCCATGGGCTGCCAGAATCCATGATGTTTGTACGCCACCAGGCTCCCGTCCCTGGCAAGCCCCTCCAGCGGCTCCTTTTCAAAAACGGTCCCGTCCCCCTCGATGTAGTCAAGCACCGACGGTTCGAGCACGAAGAAACCGCCGTTTATCCAGGAGCCGTCGCCGGCCGGTTTTTCCTGAAACGACAGGACATTGTCACCCGTATCCAGGTTCAGGGCACCGAAGCGTCCCGACGGCTGGGTCGAGGTGACGGTCGCTGCCTTGCCGTGACGCCGGTGGAAATCGACCAGTGCCCGGATATCGACATTCGCCACGCCGTCTCCGTAGGTCAGCATGAAGGTACCATCCAGGTAGGGCGCCACCCGCTTTACACGCCCACCGGTCATGGACTCCTGTCCCGTGTCCACGAGGGTAACCCGCCACGGTTCGACGAACTTCTGATGGACCTCCATGCTGTTGGTGCGCATGTCAAAGGTCACGTCACTCATGTGGAGGAAATAGTTGGAAAAATACTCCTTGATCATGTACCCCTTGAAGCCGAGGCAGATCACGAAGTCGTTGAAGCCGTAGTGGGAGTAGATCTTCATGATGTGCCAGAGAATCGGCTTGCCGCCGATCTCCACCATAGGCTTCGGACGGACCACCGTCTCCTCGCTGAGCCTCGTGCCGAGTCCTCCCGCCAGAATGACAACCTTCATCGTACTGCTCCTTTCTCGTTCGCCGCACCACTCACGGTAACGATCTGTCGCCTGTCGACCCCGAGGTTCAGCACCTGCTGCAGCAGGTCATCACCTCTTTTCAGCGAGGTTATGACCACCGGGAGGTCGCCGGGCACAGCCAGCGGCTCCACACTCCTGCCGAAAAACTCCCCCCCGGTGCCGGCCTCGTCCATGACCCGCACGAGGTGCAGACGGGTCTCCTGCAGGGAGAGATAGGCGATCTCCGCCACCTCATCCACACCGCAGAAGACGATATCCGTCACGCCAGCGCTTTCGAGGGAACGGAAGAGTTCCAGGTAATCCTGGCGGGCAACCGTGTACAGGCCGGTGAGATAGCTGAGATGCTGGTAGGCAAGGCGGCTTTTTTCCGCGAACCCCTGGGGGGTGAGGAGATAGGCATAACGGTTGCGGGGGAAATTCTTCACCCGCACGTACCCCTTGGAAACAAGGGTTTTCAGGTAGGAGTTGACGAGCCCGACGGCAATCCCGAGCCGGCGTGAGATTTCCCTTTGGGAAAGGGGCTCCTCACCGGCGATCTCGGAGAGGAGAAGGAAGGAACGGTATGAATCGAAGGATTTCTCACCATGATCGTTCATATCATGAACATTAGCCGAATACCATAAATCTGGCAAGAAAAATGTTCATATCATGAACGACCCGCCACGAGGGAGGCATAGAGACGGCAGAGCGCCTCGCCGCGGTTTTTCCAGGAGTGCTCCGCGACAGCCTTGTCCCGGGCGGCGCCTCCCAGGCGCTCCAGCTCCGCTTGGTCCGCAAGCATCCTCTCCAGGCGGTCGGCAAAATCAACCGGATCGGCAAACCGCGCATAGATCCCGGTCTCGCCGAGGATCTCGCGGTTGACCGGCGTGTCGAAGACCAGACAGGGGAGCCCGCAGGCCATGTAGTTGAACAGCTTGCCGTTGGCCTCGGTCAGGGAGATCTTGGGGGAGACCGCCAGGTCGCCGGCAGCCAGATAACCGGGCGCCTTGCGGTAGTCGATCCTCCCGGTCAAGGTGATGAGCTTGTCAAGCCCCCGTTCACGAGCCCTGGCGCGGTACTTCTCGTCGGGGAAGCCCATGAGCAGCAAGTGGACCCGTACACCCCGCTCCGCGAGGATCCCCATCACGTCCAGGAGAAGGTCGATCCCCTGGTAGCGGTTCAGCAGGCCGAGGAATACCGCCACCGGCAGATCGGGGGGGAGTCCCAGGGAGCGCTTGGCAGCGCCACGGTCACCGGGGGCAAACTCCTCCGTGTTCACCCCGTCGGTCAGGGGGGTAACGGTTGCAGGGGGGACCCCCCACTCGTTCACCAGGGCTGCCGCAGCGGCGGTGGAGCTGGTGACGATGACATCCGCCCTGGTGTTGATGAACCGCTCCAGGAGGGCAAAGAACCGGGCCAGGGGGGAGCCGCGGCGCGTGAACCCGTGGTCGATGATCTCGCCGGTCAGGCTCCCCTGACAGTCGAACAGCAGGGGGATACCGAGGATCGCTTTCAGGAAGATGCCGATGAAAGCGCCTTCGTGGAGATGGGCGTGGATCAGGTGAGGCCTGAACGAGCGGGCGACCTTGAGGGCCTTGAAGAAAAGCAGGATATCCAGGTAGGGTTTGTGCCAGGAGGGGCCCGCGGTCAGCCTGCGATACCAGGGGATCCGCATGATCCGTTCGGTGGGGATTTCAGCCATGTCCCGGCCGAGGTGGTAGGTCACGAGGCGCAGGTCGTGACCGAGCTGCTTCACCACCCTGGCCTCTTCATAGATTCTTACATGGCAGCCGCGGTCGGCAAAGTACGGTGTCGGCGCAAGCATCAGGATCCGGAGCGCTCCCGACTCCCGGGCCTCAGATCCCGCTGGAGACTGAGCAGGGGAAGGGGCTCCCGTGACCTGATCCCTGCTGCCGTGCACCTCAGTCAAAGTTCAGCCGCTCCCGGACCACGTAAATCGGTTTTCCCTGGGCCTCGTAGTAGGTACGGGCGTTCAGTTCGCCGAGCAGGCCGAGCACGATGAACTGTATCCCCATGAAGAGGAGGAACGCGGTCAGGATCAGCAGGGGGTTACGGTTCATGCTCATATGTTCGAAGAGTTTCATGTAGACGGTGGCACTCCCGCTGAGCACGCCGGCCAGGAGGGTATAGACCCCCCACTTGCCGAACAGCTGGATCGGCTTGGTGGAGTAGTGGAGCAGGAACTTGACCGTCATCAGGTCCAGGACCACCCGCATGGTCCGGGAGATGCCGTACTTGCTCGTGCCGAAGAGGCGCGGATGGTGCTGGACCGGTATTTCCGTCACCTTGGCCCCGACCTGGGAGGCAAGGGCAGGTACGAAACGGTGCATCTCGCCGTAGAGATTGATCCCTTCCAGCACCTCCTTGCGGTACGCCTTGAGGGTGCAACCGTAATCGTGGAGGTGAACGTTGGTCAGACGGGAGATCAGTCCGTTGGCGATCATGGAAGGGAGTTTCCGGTTGATGAACGTGTCCTGACGGTCCTTGCGCCAGCCGGAGACGACATCGTACCCCTCGTCCATTTTTGCCAGCAGACGCACTATGTCGGTCGGGTCGTTCTGGAGGTCACCGTCCATCGGCACGACCACCCGCCCCCGTGAGGCATCGAAGCCGGCGGCCATGGCGGCGGTCTGGCCGAAATTCCTGCGGAAGCGGATGACCCTCACCCGCGTGTCCTTCATGGCAAGGTCGTGAAGCAGGAGATACGACCTGTCGCTGGAGCCGTCATCCACCAGGATGAGTTCGTACTCCAGGCCACTGGCATTCAGGGCGTGTGACACCTTTTCGTACAGTGCGGGTATATTTTCCTCTTCATTGTATATCGGTACGACTATGCTTACGTCCACTGATGGCTCCTTCGCACAAGCGGTATCCTATTCATGGTTCAGGGTTCTTTCCCTTGTCATCGCAACGTTCCTCCGGCTTATTCCGTGACTTTTCGAACTCATAGCGGAGCAGGGCATTTTCCTGTACCAGGTCCTTTACCTGATCGGTCAGCTTGGAGATCTTGATGGAGAACTGTACCGAGAGGATCAGCAGAAAAAGTATCGAGCCGAGGAACAGGGTTGTGGTCGGCAACACGGCACCGATCAGGCTCGTCAGGCCGACCAGCCATTCATACTTGAATATCAGGATGATCATCGTGAGGCTTGTAGCCAGCCAGAGGAGGGAATACTCCTCACGCACCCGCTTTTTCCTCACCAGGTCGATGGTGAACATGAAGACGCAAATGCTCACCAGCAACGAGAAAATCTGTTGTTTGATCGTCACATCTGCCTCCGGTAGAACTGCCGATTCCTCAAGAGGGTCACGAGAATCGAAAGGCACATTTTAAACATGTAGTAGAGCGGCTTGATACCGCTGTGCATTGTCTTGCCGCTCACGTTGGCGAACATTCTCACCGGGAGCTCGCGAATCCTGAAACCGGCCAGGTTGAGGGTGATGAGCATGTCGGCATCGGGATAATCGCAGGGGAAGATGTCCGTTGAAAAGAACTTCATCACGCTCCGGTTGAACGCCTGGAATCCCGACGTCGGATCGGTAATGCTCCTGCCGATGATCACGGTCACCAGTTTGCGGAAGAAGAGGATGCCCAGGCGGCGGGTAAACGACGGGCGATAGCTGTCGAACCAGAGGAACCGGGAGCCGATGGCAAAGTCGACGTCGCCGTTCTTCACCGGAGCCAGGAGTTCCGCGATGAATGCCGGGTCATGCTGGCCGTCCCCATCGATCTGGGCCAGGTACTCATAGCCATGGGCATAGGCATACTTGTAGCCGGTCTGGATGGTCACCCCATAGCCCATGTTAAAGGCATGGTTCAACACCACGGCACCGGCAGCCTTTGCCCTGCTGGCAGTTTCATCCCGGGAACCGTCGTTCACGACCAGGATATCGGCATCGGGAACAGCCTTATGGATACTGTCGATCACCGTGGCGATGCCATCGGCCTCATTGAAGGCGGGTATGAGTACCAGGGTATCTGCCATCCTATCTCCCGGTCACCCTGCTCTGCAACCTGCCCGCAAGAGCCGGATCCAAAAGCCAGAGCACCTGCTGCTGCTCCATATACTTGTCATAATCACCCATGGCGGCGCTGACAAGGCCAAGATTGTAATATGCCACCCCCAGGGCAGGGTCATACCCCACGGCGTTACGGTAATTCTCCGCCGCCTTGGGCAGGTTCCCCAGGATTTCGTAGGCGAGACCCAGATTGTTATTCACATCCCCGAGCCACTTGTTCACGATTTTGTTTTCAACAGCCTGGGGAGAGCTGAACATCTCGCTGGTCTTGTTGAAGCGGTCCCGGTAGACCCCTTTCAGATCGATCGCGATGCCAAGGTTGTTCCACGCGGCAGCCTTGGACGGGTCAAGCTCGATGGAACGCACAAGTGCTCGCAGCGCCTTGTCCGCCGCTTTTTCCTTGATGTAGGCACCGCCCAGATTGTTCCAGGCCCGGCTGTTCTTTGGCTTCTTGGCAGTTGCATCCTCCCAGAGAGTCACCTCCGTCGCCCAGACGAGATTCCGTTTCCAGGTAGCGCCGGCAAGCACGACCGAGATCAGGAGGACCGCCAGGCAGACGGCGTTCTTGCGGGACTCCCTACCATCTTTCCAGGCAAAGCCGACCCCTGCCGTTGTCAATGCGGCAAGAGCACCTACCGACGGCAAATATACCCTGTGTTCGAAGATGAGGTCGATGATCGGCAGAATACTCGATTCGATCGACAGGGTCAGGAAAAACCAGAATATGCCGAAGGCGATCAATCGCAACTCCGGTCTACCCTCTCGGGATTTCTGCACCAATAGTACCGCAAGGGCGATCAGCAGAGCAATCACGGAAAAGGATCCGAGTACCGCCGGCTCAAAAAAACTGTGCGACAGGGTGAAATCATAATCCACACTCTGGTTGACGGGCAGGAGCAGCAGGCGGATGTACGTCAGGATCACCCTGAACTGGGTGCAGAGATAATCGCTCCGGGTCATGATCGTCTGCAGGCGTGTCGCATCATCAACGGCAAACAGCGCCTGCTCAAGGGAGACGTTGCCCAATCCGAGCTTTAACCCTATGGCCGCCAGTGCCGCTGCCACCAGAACGACAGCAACGGCTATCTTTCTTCTTCCCATTTTGAAGCAGACGACTTCCACCAGCACGAGGGAAAGGGGCAACGTGTAGGCGATTTCTTTCGAGTTGAAGGCACAGAGGGCGGCGAGGAGAGTTCCGGCAAACCAGGCACTACTCCCGGCGGTCACGATCCTGCCCGATTCAGACTGGCGGATTCGCCCCTGCAGGTAGGCAATCACCGCGGCCAGATAGAACATGGTCGCAAGGGAGGTGAACCGCTGCACTATGTAGGTGACCGCCTGCGTCTGGAGAGGATGGGCAACAAACAGCAGGGCGGTGAAGAATGGCACTGGCAGTGAATGCAGCCTGCTCCCTGCACCGGTTCTGAACTGCGGGCATCTCGTAAGGAGAACCAGCAACCGATATACCAGTAGTGCCGTCGTTACGTGAATAGCAAGGTTGAACAGGTGGTAGCTGGCGACGCTCAAGCCGGACAGATAATAGTTGAGTTGGAAGGAAACGATCCCCAATCCCCTGCGGGTTTGAAACGCCTGCTTGATCCCGGCAGAATTCAGTTCCCTTATCACGGGATTATTGACTATATTTGCTGCATCATCAAAATTGAACTGCATCGGAAAGGTATTGCTGTATGCTGCAATGCCTACGAAGATAACGAGCCAGCAGCGGAGCAACACGTCTCTTGGCTCTGAAGAAGTGCATATTCTCATTATTCTTGAGATCGTTGACGCCATAACCTGTCCGAAAATATTATCAGCAAACTATACACGGCTTTCCCGTTGCAAGAAACTTTTTTCATTGCACTTGCTATAAACGTACGCACCTTGAAGAGTGCTGCACCGTCCTCCATGAACGAGAGCGGGAGAAAGGAGAACCTCATATGGAAATTTTCGGCGGTTTTTTGGTAATTCTATGGATAGCGGGTTTTTTCCTGACTATAATCTGGTTCATTCTGCCGTTCGTCGTGTTCGGCATCAAAGCCAGAACGGATGAATCACTCGCCAGAATCAGGGAGATCGAGACTCGTCTCGCAGTGATAGAAAACATGTTAACGAAAGTCGTTCAGGAACGGCACAGTGGGGATTAGTGCTTCAATCCTTGCCAAACACTCCATTTTAAAGTAATAGATATGAGTTCGTTTTCAGTTGAATCATTTCTTTAGATTGCACGATATATTCGGAGGTTATATGGGTTTGCTGGATGGGAAAAGAGCCGTTATTCTCGGCGTTGCCAACGAAAAGAGCATAGCCTGGTCCATTGCCCAGGCATTCAAGCGGGAAGGCGCTGAAATAGCCCTCACCTATGCCGGTGAAGCGTTTGAAAAGAGAATTCAACCCCTTGCGGACAGCATCGATGCGAAGATCGTCATCCCCTGTGACGTCCGCAGCGATGAAGACATTACCACTGCATTTTCCGCGCTTTCCCGGCAGTGGGATAGCCTGGACATTCTCGTTCACTCCATTGCATTTGCAAACAAGGACGAACTCAAGGGTTCGTTTCTTGATACGTCTCGGGAAGGCTTTGCGACTGCCATGGATATCAGCGCCTATTCTTTCATCGCCTGCTTGCGGGCAGCACGGCCCCTCATGACAGCCCCCGGCGCCACTGCACTCACCCTCTCCTACTACGGCGGTCAGAAGGTGTTTCCTAACTACAATGTCATGGGTGTGGCAAAAGCGGCTCTGGAGATGAGCGTACGTTACCTTGCAGAAGCAGTAGGACCCGACGGGATCCGGGTCAATGCTATTTCCGCCGGACCTATCAAGACTCTTGCCGCTGCTGGCGTTGGCGGGTTCAACCAGATTGCCGGCGTTGTTCAGAGCAAGGCGCCGCTCCGGAAGAACATTACACAGGAAGATGTAGCCAATTCGGCCCTGTATCTCTGCAGCAACCTGGCAAGCGGCGTTACGGGGGAAGTACATTTTGTCGACAACGGCTATAATATAATCGGCCTTTAATATGACGTTGTCAGCCGGAGGCGGTGATTAAACAGCTCTACGGTAACCTTACCGGCTTGAAACATAGCCAGCTCGACAGCCTTGAACGGCTGTATCGTCGCCGTGTTTCCCCCGATGAACTCGTTTCGGGAGAACTTGCGCGCACTCTCGTCGAGCTTTCTCAGGATACGGGCCGGCAAATCGCCATCCTGATAAGCCGTATCGGTACGGTAGAGTACGTCATCGTAGGTGATGACAGAAGCATCTACATTCCCGAGTTGAAGAACTTTCCGCTCGGAAAAAAAGTGCTGCGCGGCTTGCGCCTTGTCCATACACATCTGAAAGGTGAGCCAATCACGACTGATGACCTCACCGATTTATCTCTCCTGCGTCTCGACATGATGGCGGCTCTGGACGCGTCATCGCCGTCTCATCTGCCGATATTCCTGCAGACCGCGTACTTGACGCCTGCCACTCCCCACACCCCTCCTTACAAGGTCAGTTCACCTCAGCTGCTCCCCGGACTTACCGAACCCTTATCGGCATTCATACAAACACTTGAATCCGAGTTGCTGAACAAGAGGGTGGATGTCAAGGATATCTCGCAGGACAACGAGCGTGCCATTCTCATTTCCGTCAGCAAGGCGACTCCCGAGGAGTCCAGGGACTCGATAGATGAATTAAAAGAACTCGCCAGGACAGCCGGCATCATCGTACTCGACAGCGTTATCCAGCGTCCCCGGCAATTTTCTCCCAAGTTTCTTATGGGTGAAGGTAAGCTACGTGATGTAATCATCAGTGCACTGCAGTCCGGGGCAACCATGCTCGTGTTCGATCAGGAACTCACACCAGCCCAGGTACGCACCATTTCAGGCATTACCGAGTTGAAAGTAATCGACAGAAGCCAGCTCATTCTGGACATTTTTGCGCGCCGTGCCACCACGCTCGACGGAAAGGTACAAGTGGAACTGGCACAGTTGAAATACCTCCTGCCACGGCTGACTGGCAGGGGCGTACAGATGTCGCGCCTCATGGGAGGTATCGGAGGCAGAGGCCCAGGGGAGACCAAGCTGGAACTGGATCGCAGAAGGATTCGCGACAGGATTGCAAAACTGGAACGGGAGCTTACCAAGCTGTCAGACAACAGATACCAGCGCCGACAAAAACGGGTCAAGGCTGCACTTCCGATCATCTCCATCATCGGCTACACCAATGCAGGCAAATCGACCCTGCTCAACTCCCTCACCCAAAGTCACGTGTTCACGGAAAACCTGCTTTTCGCGACACTGGACACCTCCACACGCCGTCTCCGTTTCCCTCAGGACCGAGAGGTGATAATCACCGACACTGTAGGTTTTATCAGGTCGTTGCCCAAATCATTGCTCGGGGCATTTCGCGCGACACTCGAGGAACTGCAGGACGCCAACCTTCTCCTTCATCTCGTTGATTGCACCAATCCCCGATTCCTCGAGCAGATCAGCCAGGTGAACACGATCCTGACGGAACTGGGGCTAGACACCAAAGAGCAGATCCTGGTGTTCAACAAGTGCGACAGGCTGGCTGAAATCAAGGCCACGAACCCGCTTCACTTCATGAAAATCCGAAAGAGCTGTCACGACCTCCATGCCATTGAAATTGCTGCTAATGCCAGGAAAACTCTGCAGCCATTGATCGAGGAGCTGAGCCGCAGGTTCTGGAAAGAGTGACGAGACTAGCATAACGCTTCAGTCAAAAACAAGAAAGGCCGTGTTTCCACGGCCTTTCTTGTTTCATGTATGTAACTGTTACTATTTGAGTCTTGTGTGGCAGCTTGTGCAGGTGACGGTATCCGTCCACTTGACCGTTACGCCGCTGTGACATGCGACATTCTGGCAACCGAGAGCCTGAGAGTAACTGGCCACTGCAAACAGGGTACCTTTGGTCACGTCGTAGCTACTGGTGTAGGTCTTATAGCTGTTGTTATTCCGTGCCCAGCCAGAGGTAGCACCGGTGTAGCCCCTGAAGACAGTTTGAGCGACCTGTGCCTTGGTAGCAAGCTTCTGGTTGATGAAGCTGATATCCACCGTACCGTTGACATGCATGGAGGTATTGGCAATCGCTGCATTTCCCTTGAGCGGTGCCGACGTACCGTTGTGACAACCCGAGCAGTCGCCGTTCTTGTCGTTGGCAAACGAGGTAACGGTAAGAGCGTGGCAGATATTGCAGTTGAGCGTCGTCGAACGGTTGTTCCTGCCGTGGGCAGCGTTAACCGTAGCGCTCCCGCCGATCGGTAGTTTGCGGCTTACGCCGTTGAAGATGTTGTCAGCATGGATACCAACAGTGTGGGCAGTATGTGCAGACGACCCGACCCTGCCACCGGTGTTGGGAGAGTTGCCGTGGCAGCGTGCGCACTTGTCGCCGGCATACGTACCTTCATACCAATCGAAAGTTGAACCGTAGAACGTCGGCGTTGCCATGCCGTTGGAGTGACAGTAGGCAGCGGCACAGGTTACAGATACCCCCATGTTCTGTGCATATCCGGAGATATCGTCGGATACGT
Organism: uncultured Geobacter sp.; assembly: GCA_937860145.1. Lineage (GTDB taxonomy): Bacteria > Desulfobacterota > Desulfuromonadia > Geobacterales > DSM-12255 > CALMBF01. The sequence continues at coordinate 56,385 of CALMBF010000024.1, read as the reverse complement.
TATTCTTCGACGTGAGCGGACCGGTGTGGTTTTTGTTCAGGGTGATGTCGATTGTGCCATTAATGTGTTTTGCAATATCAGTCGGGTGGCAGTTACCACAGCCGAAGTCATAGATCGTGCCGTTAGAACTGTTGACCGTGCTGCCGTAGGTTGCCGTGGCGAGGTTGGCAACGACGACATGGGAAGCATGTTTCGCACTGAGATTCGGGTGGCAGAAATCACAGCCGGTTGATGAGCCCCCCCAAGTCGGGTTAGCGTACACGCCTTTACCGTTGCTGTGACAGGAGACGTTACTGCAGGTGCCAAAGGCTTTGGCCTGGCTCGGGAGCCAGCTGATATTGGTACCGCCTGCGTAATTCAGGATTGTATTGACGACGATCTTGTGTTTGCCGGCGCTTGTAGCGTGGCTGAAGTTGGTCGTGCCGTAATTCGGGTGACACTGGGTACAGGATGCGGTCCCGCCGTACTTGGCCTCGTGGATAGCGTGGCTGCCGCTGGCACCGCGGGGCGTATCATGGCAGGTACTGCAGTTGGTCGAGGCGGGCGAGGATCCCCAGACCGGGGCTGAAGCACCAGACTTCTCGAAGTGGCAGTTGACATTGGAGCAGCTTCCCAGAGTAGGAGTAGCGGACTGGGCAAAGGGAGCAGCCTTGCTGTAGGCACCGGTAGCTGGCGAACCGTTGACGTTTGCGGCCATGTTGATCATGAAGCCGGATGTTGCCGCGTGGCTGCTGTCATAACCGGCATTGCCGTGACACTTGGAACATTCAGCTGCCGTGGCAGTCGCACCGAGGTGGGTCTGGTGATTCCCCTTGAATGCGCCTGTCGCAGGTTTACGTAACCCATCAGCACTGTCGATGGGCGGCATACCGTGACAAGAGGAGCAGGTTGTCGCCGCGACTGATTCTCCTGCCATCACTGTCACAGAAGCAAGTGAAAGCAGCAGTATCATCAACCTGGTTTTGAAGTGTCCCACTTCGTGATGATTTTTCATTGGCTAACTCCTTATTGAAAACTGTAAACAGTTAAATTCCATTGGTGATGCAGGGGGGGCTATTGCTAGCCCCCCGACAGCATTAGTTACCCGTTACCCAGTTCGGTGTAGGCTTGAAGTGGCAGCTTACGTTTGAGCAGGTGTTTGCGGTGTAGGTGATCGACGTCGCGTTGTTGAACTTGTACTTCGGATCGACGATTACGTTGACGAAGCTCTTCTTCACAGGTGTTCCGCCGGTTGCATGGCTGGTGTTGTAGTGACACTGGTTGCAGTTAGTCCAAGCTTCAGACGGAGCTGCTGTCTTCTTGATGTGGCCGGCTACGGTGTGGGCACCGCCACCACCGGAGTAATCCTGGAACTTGGCGCTCGAGTAGTTGCCCTGGGTACCGAACGTACCGGGCTGGCGTGTAATTGCCAGTTTCACCGGCGGATAACCGTGGCAACCGCTGCAACCGCCACCTGTCGGCAAGAAGCCGTGCTTGTGATCGTGACAGGAGAGACACTCACCGGTTGCATGACCAAGGTCCGGCGCCGAATTGCGGTTGAAGTGAGTCGTCTTGGTGTGGCAGACCTGGCAGAGGCCATGGTAGAGGCCATCGCCGCCGGGTGTCGTTTCGATGAAGTTCGGTGTGCTGCCGGTATAGGTCACGGTCAAGCCATTGATGGTCGTCCTAACGCTCATCCGGTTCGTCGATCCGTGGGTGTCGTGGCAGCCGGCGCAGGCGTCGGCACGTACTGCAGCAATAGTCGCCTTTTCTTGAACGGTGGAACTATATTTGGAGAATTTATGGAAGCTGAGGTCGATCCGTGCTGCCGGCAGCCCCTTGTTCGCTGCCGTTGTGTGGCAGGAGTCGCAGAGGGCGTTGCCTGCGATCAGGAGACGCTTCTCGGTCGAACCGGCACCGATGTGGTTGGCGCTGGCGTTGTGACAGGAGGTACACCGTACCTTGGCAAGCGAGGCCGAGGAGTACTGGCTGTGACCGGCACCGAGTGTCTTCAGCGGAGCGGTATGCGTACCGACAACAGAGGGGGTGCTTCCGGTGTGGCACGATTCGCAGGTTACCGTCGAGGCAACGGTCCAGACCGCGGTTCCGGGGTGGCACGGCGTACAGCCCTTCACGTCGATCTGGCCGTTTGCGTGCTTGCCGTTACCGGCAGCGAAATCATGGCAGTTGCCGCAGACACTCTGGGACGAACCAAGCTGCGGACCGGTCGGGTCGCTGAAGTGGAAGGTATGGGCACCTGTTGTCGCCGGTACTGCGTGGCAGGTACCGCACTGACCGGTGGTGGCATTGGTCCAGACCGGGGTGGCGCTGCCGTGGCAGGAGTTGGTGCAGGAGGCATCGGCTGCGGTGAACGATGCGTTGAACAGGCCGACGAAGTTGGCCGGACGCACGACGAAGGAGATGTCCTTGGCCCCGTTGGCGTGCTTGGTACGGTCAGAGATACCGCCAGCTGCGTTAACGGTCGCGTTGTGGCAGACGTAGCACTTGAGGCCGACGCTTGTTACGTGTGCATAGTGAGCATTGGTCACGAGAGTGTTGCCATACTCGTGACAGGTTGTACATTCTGAGGCCTGACCGAGGATCTTGTTCTTGCCGAGTTCCCAGCCGGGGGTGGTTGCTGATTTCCATGCGATCGTGCCGCCGCGCGGATTACCGTTACTGTGGCAGTATACGTTGGAGCAGGTTCTGGTCGAGGCGTTGTAATCGGACGGTACGTTCTTGAAGCCTGCATTGGCACCAATGGAACCGGCGGTTTCCACGAAAACGCTCTGGAAGGTAGCGGAACCACTTGCGAGGGTGTTGTGGCTGTCCTGCCTGGTACCGTCATAGTGACAGTTCTTACAGGCGTAGTTGTAGTAAGCCTTGTCGGCATGGGTTGCGTGCGGCGTGAGGCTTTCATCAAGGGTATAGTTCTGGGAAGACTTGCCATTGGGCCCGCCAACATAGCTGGTCATCGGCGGCTGACCGTGGCAGCTGGTACAGCTGGCAGCACTGAAGCCGTTGGAGTGCTTGTGGCATACGATACAGTCCTCTTTTCTCGTATCGCTCGCATCGTGAATCGCGACACCAGGGGTCGGCGTGTGGCAGACCTGGCAGATACCCTTGCCGTCGTTACGCATGAAGCGCAGTGAGGTGGCGGTGTTATAGATGGCAACCTTGTTTGCCCCCAGCTTGACAGAGCCGGTGGACATGTTGGAGAAATCACGACGTACGAGGTAAAGGTTCGGAGCCGAGCCGTCAGCATTGTAGTCTACGTGGGCAGCGTGGCAATGATCACACTGGATATTCTGACCTTTGGCATTGTGGTTGAGGTTCTTCGTTTCCTTGTGGCAGCTTGAGCAGATATTGGCAGAGCTTGCAGTTGCGCCATACCTGTCGGTCCTCAGGAGCTCGCCCTTGGAGTTCTGCAGAGTTGCTTTCAGACCCTTCGCCGGGTCATCGACCCCGAAACCTTTGGCAGTACTCCTGTTATCAAGGGTTGCGCTGCTTGAATCTGCATAGTGGGGAGCGTGGCAGGTCATACAGACGATCTTGCCGGTTTTGAAATAGCTGCCGAGATTGGAGGTTCTGTTATTGGGGTTTGCGTTGAGCGGCACCTTCCTGAATGCCGTAGTATTCAGCTTATAAACAGCCGAGTAGGAGCGATATGCTACCGGGTGCGAACCTGTGGTATGGGAGGAGGTCTGGCGCTGTGCGTGGCAGTCGAAACAGAGGGCGTCGTTTACGTTCGAAACCCTGAGCAGAGGCTTGTTCACTTCGTACGTGCTATTGGCTGATGCCTTGACATTGTGGCAGCGAAGACAGAGAACTGTACCAGTAAAGCTGACAGGAGGCGTGCCGTAACCAGAAGCCAGGGCAGTCGCATCGGCACCTGTAGGCTCTTGCGCAGCAGCAGGGGCATATGGTGACGCACCCATCCAGTTATGGGTACTTTTAGAACCGGTTGCCGGCTGCCCAGAAACCGTTCCGAAATAGTTGGACATGGCATCGGCATTGAATGGCATGCCCGGAGCTTCACCGGCCGAGTTATGGCACGTCACGCACCCGTTATTTATTTGCGGGGCAAGGGTACCAAGATGCTTTGCATGACAGTTGTCACATGCAAATCCATGCGGTGCAATCACGGCATAGCTTGCAGTCGACATCATGACAATCATCGTCACCGTGAGTACTGCTACGATAAATGACCTGTTCATAGTACACTCCTAACACAGCTTATAAGAAAATGATTAAATTAACTATTCCTGATCCGGGTCTGCTTATTAGAAGGTCATCAAGCCATAAGCCTTACGCAGAATCAACACGGCGTCTTCAATTGTCACAGCACCGTCCTGAGCGGCACGGGAATCGATAAGCGAGCCAACGTCACCATTGAACCTCGCAGATGCTTTATCCAGCGGCGAACCGGGAAGTGCTTGTGTGTTGGCCACGTGACGCAGAACTGCCATCGCGTCGGAAAGTCTTACTACGCCATCGCCATCAACATCGCCCGTGGGGACCCCGCTTACGAATACATGCTGGGTCTGGTTCCCTGCCGGGTCCTGGGAGATGATACTGAGCGAGTCATAGGGGTAACCGGTCAGGTTGGCGTGCCATACCACGGCACCTGCTGCCTGGTCGTACGCGTCAAAGGCAATCCTGTTAAGGGGAAGAACGGTATCTACACTGTTAAACCTAGCCGTGACACTTACCAGCTTAGCACTCGGTTCGATCGTGCCCGTCATGGCTACCGGCGCCGTATTTGCGGTTGCCTGCACTGCGACTGCCGGCGCGGTGGTATCGTAAATGATGTTCCTGATGGCCGAAGTAGAAGCGTTCGCACTCACCTTGACCACATGCTCACCCTCGACAGTCAACGCTACCGTGTGGCTGAACGCGCCCGTAGCCGGGGTGTACGATGACACAGACACCGCCGGTGCTCCGTCGATTGATATGGTCGGAGTCGGGCTGCCGGCAGCTACCGTACCTGAAAGGATAACAGAGGAGCTGCTCGTGGCAAGGTCTGCCGGCGGGTTCGTGATGGCCAATTGGGCATACGCGGAATCGGCGTTGATGGTGCGCTTCTCGGAAACCGCTACAGTGCCGTTCCCCGAAGCGGTGAACTGGTAGGAGTTGAAGCCACCGGAAACAGCCATGTTGGCTGTCGACCAGTTGCCGCCCGCCGGGGTTACCGACGCACTGCCAGCAGTCACCGAAGCAAATGCCGGATCAACCGTACCGCTTGCCGAAGCAGTTCCCGCACTCGGTACATAGGAGTTGTCGGCGGGGAGCGCAACGGTGAGACCGGGGATTTCCGGGTTAAGGGTAACCGAACGGCTTACCGTCGATGAGTTGCCGGCACGGTCGGTTGCCGTGATGACAACCGTGTTGCTGCCGCGTACCAGGGTCACCGGAACGGAGAAATACGTATTATCGGTTGCGGGGAGACCAACCTTGGTAGCCACGACGTTTCCGTTGACCACGATGCTGCTCAGATTTTTTTCAACCACGATACCGTCGAGATTCTGTACGGCAGTGACCGTCGTGGCGCCGTCGGCCAGGAAGGAGATCTTACCGGTCATGTTCGGCGGGGTTAAGTCGAGATTGACCGTAACGGAGGTTGTTTTGGTCGTGGTCCCGGTCTTCGACGCCCCCACCGTGATAACATTGGCACCCTCGGCGAGAGCGATGGACACACTCCACTTCTTGTCCGCACCCGAGGTGGTGGAAGTGGCTGCGCTGTTCAGGGCATTACTCACCTGGATACTCGCATCGGCCACATCGGTCGTACCACTGACGACAACCGTTGCATTGTTGGTGTAGACGCCGTCAGCAGGGAAGGTGATAGTCGGCGTGGGGCCATTCGTAACTGGCGTACCGGTGTAATAGGTGAATGCCTCGGCATAGGAAGCAGTTGTACCGTCCGTAGCCCTGCAGCGTATCGCGTTGTACCCGTCGACCAAGGGAAGGTCCAAGCTCCAGCTGGAACTGCCCGGAGTCACAGACGTGTCGCTTCCGCCATTGACGTTACAGCTTACCGCGGCAATCGGCGTCACGGTCCCGGAAAGGGCAAGGGGATTCGCAGTGGCTGTCTGCGGAACGGTAGAGGTTATCGCCAGGGAGATAGACGGAGCAGTCAGACCACCATCAAGGGAGACGGCAACAACACTGTTAGCAGTGCTCGAAGCGGCACTTCCTGCATAGAGCACGCTACCCGGCGTGCCTGACTTAAGCAGGACCGACGCGGGGGCCTTAAGTGCTGCATTGGCATCCATGGCACTATTGATGTGCTTCAGGTCAAGACCGCTGACGGGATCCACCACCATGACCACATCACGCGACCTGTCTGCGACGTAAATCCTGTTAAGCGTATTTCCCGTATAGTCGAACGCCAGGTCAGCCGGCTCGCCAAAGAGAGCAGCACCACCTACCGTCTGGACATAACTTCCGCTTGTCCTGCCCGTTGCCGCGCCAACGGTTTTCACAAAGGTCCCGTCAGCGGCGCTGTAAACCTGGAGCCTGCCGTTGCCCGAGTCGGCTACGTAGATCTGATTCCCGTCCTTCTGGTAAGCGATGCCCAGCGGCAGCTTCAGGTCGCCGGTCGTTCCCGGGTTTCCGCCGGTCGACGTACGCGCCCCGAATGCGGTCAGGTATGCACCGGCCGAGCTGTACTTTCTGACCTTGGGAGCGTTAACCGTACCGGCCCCGGTGTCACCACTGTCCAGCACGTAGATATTGCTGCTCGCATCGACGGCGATACCGGCGGGGCGACAGTACGCATCGGCCGGCGCACCGAACTGCGACATCTCCACACCGGTGATATTCGGTGCCGAGCCGGTCTGGGCATAGAAGGCAACATAGGCCTGAGGCACAGACATTGCCACAACAAGACGATTGTCAGGCATGACCGCAACCGCAACCGGCCTGCTTGCCGTAGGGATAAATCCTATCCTGCTCCCCTGACGGTCGAGCTTTACAATGCCCTTTGCCCAGAAATCCGCGACGTAGAGATTTCCGGCGACATCGGTTGCCATCTTGCCAGGAGCACCGCCAAACCCCGGAGTGTACCGTGCCAGGTAGGAAGCACTCGGTGCGGACGCAGCCAGTGCAGTGCCTGTCAGTGAAATAACCACGACCAGCAGCGAGATGGCGAGCGAAATCGATTTACTTGTCTTGCTGGATACCATATAAAAGCCTCCGCGTTTAATGGAGATGTCGAAATTCTCTGGAATATTTCCTTGGCAAACTCCCGTTTGCTCGTCTTATTCTCTGCAACATCAATGCCCACCATCAACCATGCCCCACATCTCGCCCCCGATGGACCGATAAATTTCGTGGCAGCCTGTCCAATTTCGGTGTCCCCGTCACGGGGAACCATACTTAATCGCCCGTTTTTTCAATCATTAAACGTCGGGTTACATTTTGCGGCCGGCTGAGTTTTTATCCGGATTTTTTCCGATTATTTCAAAAATCCGAATTTCTTCATCCGGTACCGGAACGCATCGACGCCCAGATTCAGTTTTTTGGCCGCTTTTGACTGGTTCCAGTCGTTGTTTTCCAGAGCCTGCCGGATCAGTTCCTTCTCAACCTCTTCAATGTCTATGCCTTCGGGGGGGAGTTTGAACGTCACCACCGAGCTGACAGGAATGGCAGGGGAACAGGAAGTGATTTCCGTGGGGAGGTGCGATACGGCCAACACCTCTTCGCTACCAAGGATGATCGCCCGCTCAATGACGTTCTTCAGCTCGCGGATGTTGCCCGGCCAGCCGTAATTGACGAGAAGCTTTTCAGCCTCGGGTGAAATGCCGTCCACATGTTTGGCAAACTCCCGCTTGTAGGTTTCGATGAAATGTTTTGCCAGCGGGATGATATCTTCCTTCCGCTCCCGCAGGGGGGGGAGATATATGGGGATTACCTGCAGACGGTAGTAGAGGTCGTTCCGGAAATCCTTGACCTCGATCGCCTTGAGAAGGTCTTTGTTGGTTGCCGAAATGATCCGCACGTCAACCGACGTGACTTTGGCGCCGCCGATCCGGCGAAAGGTCCTGTCTTCCAGAAACCTGAGGAGCTTGGCCTGCATCCCCATCTCCATGTCGCCTATTTCGTCGAGGAACACTGTACCGCCGTCGGCCAGTTCGAACAGACCCTTCTTGGTAGCTTTTGCGTCGGTGAACGCGCCCTTTTCGTGGCCAAACAGCTCGCTTTCCAGAAGGGTGGCCGGCACGGCAGCGCAGTTTATGGCCATGAACGGCCTGTCGGCACGACTGGACTTGTAATGAATCCATTTGGCGACCAACTCCTTGCCGGTACCCGACTCCCCCTGAATGAGGACTGTCGCGGCATCGCTGCGTGCGACCTTGTCCATCATGGCAAGAATGCTCTGCATGGAGTGACTCGCACCGATTATGTTGGGCGGCCCTATTTTCTTGTGCTCGCTGCGCAGAGACGCTATTTCCCTCCGCAGATCGGACGTCTCAAGCGCTTTTCGGATAACGATGGACATCTCGTCGAGATTGAACGGCTTGTTGAGATAGTCATAGGCACCGATCCGCATGGCCGTGACCGCAGTTTCAAGGCCGCCATGGGCGGTTACCATGATGACGATGATATCCTCGTCAAAATCCTTGATCTTCTCCAGGACCTCCAGACCGCTGATGCCGGGCAGTTGGATGTCAAGAAGCACCAGGTCGGGCTGCTCTTCGCGTACAATCCGCAGCGCATCTTCACCGCTGCCGGCCGTAAGGACCTCGTAACCCTGCTTTTTCAGGTTCTGTTCCAGAGACCACCGGATAAGATGTTCATCGTCGACAACCAGTATCTTAGTTTTTTTCATGTCAGCCCCTCATATCCCGGTCCCGAAACTTCTCCGGTGTGTTCCTCCGTCGTCGTCGCGGGTAAATCTATGTGGAATGTCGTACCGTTACCGTTTTCACTCTCGACACTGATGCTGCCACCCTGCTGTTCCACGAGTTTGTGGCAGATGGCAAGACCGAGCCCCGTCCCCTGGGCCTTGGTCGTAAAAAATGGCGTAAAGATCTTCCCCAGGATCTGTTCGGGGATACCGGGCCCCGTGTCGGCTATACTGGCCCTGACCCACTTCTTGTTGTCGCGCTCAAGCAGAGATGTTCTGATGGTCAGAACGCCGCCGTTCTGCATTGCCTGGATCGCATTCAGAATCAGGTTGAGGAAAACCTGCTGCATCTGCTTGGGATCGACATACACGGGAGGAAGGTCGGCCTGCAGGTCCAGCGACTTTTCAATGGAGCCCCCCTTGCTGCCGCGATGCTGGGAGGCAAACAGAAGCGTTTTGCTGAGGGTCGCATTCAGGTCTGTACAGGTCGGTTCCGGCTGTGTGGGCTTTCCGAAGAAAAGCAGGTCGTTCACCGCCTTGTCAAGACGCTTTACCTGTTCGAGGACCTCGCCGAGAATTTCCTTTCTCGGGTCCGATGACGGATAGTCATCGTTAATGATCGTAATGGCCGAAGCTATGCCGGTGAGCGGGTTCTTGATCTCGTGTGCAATCCCCGCGGCCATCTCGCCGATCGATGCCAACCGGTCGGCACGCTCCATCTGATTGAAGTGGAAAACGTCGAGCTCTTTCTTCGTAACCTGGAGCCGCTCGATCATGGAATTGAAGCTGCTTACCAGACGCCCCACTTCATCCTTCTTGCCATGGATCATCCGCACGGACAGATCACCCTCCTCGACCCGGGCCATGCTCTCGATGATTCTGTTGAGCGGAGAGCGGACCAGTCGGAACATGACGAACGTGATGGCGATGGAAAGGAACGCGATGGTGGCTATCGTTGAAATGGCGAAGAGCTTGGTAACCTCGAACATCCGTCTCTTCGTTTCAGCCAGGGAGTAGTTTACGTTGAGAACGCCGATTACCTTGGTCTTGTGACCATGGCAGGTATGGCACTGGTCGGTGTTGTAGATCGGCTTGATCATCCGCAGGACTTCCCCATGCTGGTCGGCGTAGGTTATCCCTTCGTAGCGGTTGTTGAGATAGAGCTGGTAATCCTCGAGGTTGACCGGCTTGCCGATTTCCGCAGGCCGGGATGACTTCAGGACAACGCCATGGGGATGGAAGATGCGGACAGCCAGCAGCTTCTGGCTCTGGGCAACCATTTCCAGGATCGTCTGGGTCTCCTCGGTGTTGCCGATCCGCATCGAATTGTAAATACTGCGCTCGATCGTCTGCAGGAGGAGGTCCGACCCTTCCCGGGCCGAGGTCACGAGCTGCGCACGCTCGCGCTTGAGGTTAAGCAGCGCGAATAGACTGATGCCAAAGGCCAGCAGACCGATAGAGATGACGATGACCTTTGATGTCAGGCTCTTGAAAATCAACTAACCCCCACAGTTCACTGCCCCAGCTGCGAATCCCGGGAATTTCGAGTTACGGCCCTTCCGGCGTGGAGAGGGGCAGGGAGAGCTGCCCGGGCGGCTGTTGCCCCTGCTGGCCCCGTTGACTGCCGGCAGGAGCGGTAACCTGCCGTTTGTAGATGAACTCCCACTCGCTGTATTTCTTCTTATCCTCGAAGTTGCTGAGGGCATCGGGAAAGTTCTTCGTTTTCAGCGGTTCGTCGTTGCTTGTACTGGCAACCCCGTAGATGCCGAGGTTCGGGTCGGTGAGCACCTTGAAATCCTTGCCGGTCATCGGGTCAGCGTAGAGCCGCCGGATCAGGCGTTCCCCGGCGGCAGAGCGGGGATCCTTGAGGAGGTCCTTGATGTCCTTCAAGGGCATCGGTCCTTTCCTGGTCCACCGTTCTATGGCGTCCCGGTACTGCAGACCGCGGAAGATGAGCTCCTTCTCCCGCTCCCGCTGCATGACAGTACGCATGCTCTGCCCCATCGCCCCCAGCATGATCCCCATTACCACCACGATGACAAGCGCCGCGATGTAGGTAAATCCGCCTTTGGAGGAAAGCAGTCCGAACAAGCTCAATCCTTATCCCCCCGGGGCAGGGCAGAGTCCCAGCGCCACAGCCCGAAGGATCTATTTTTTTGCGAGGACCTCTTTGGCAGCTTCAACCAGGTTTTCCGCCGTCAGGCCGAAATATTTCACCAGCTCTTCCGCCTTTCCCGACGTGCCGAAACGGTCCTGTACACCGACGCGCTTCACCGGCACGGGGCAACGTTCGCAGAGCAGTTCGCTCACCGCGCCACCGAGGCCGCCGACGATCGAATGTTCCTCGGCGGTAACGATTGCCCCTGTTTCACGAGCCGCGGCGATGATCAGCTCCTCGTCAAGCGGCTTGATCGTGGCGATGTGCACCACCCGCGCCGAGACACCTTGTGCGGCCAGGAGTTCGGCAGCGGCCACCGCCTGGGCGGTCATGAGGCCGGTGGTGACATAGGTCAGGTCGCTGCCATCGCGCAGCTGATACCCCTTGCCGATGGCAAAATCGTGCTGCTCGTCGAACAGGGTCGGTACCTTGTTCCGTCCGAGACGGACATATACCGGCCCGTTGTAAGCGGCTGCGGCACGGATTGCCAGCTTGGTCTCCACGCCGTCAGCGGGTACGATGACCGTCATGTTGGGCACCGCACGCATGATGGCGATATCCTCGACCGACTGGTGGGAACCGCCATCCTCCCCGACGGTGACGCCGCTGTGGGTGGCGACGATCTTCACGTTTGCCTTGGGATAGGCAACGGACTGGCGAACCTGCTCCCACGCCCTTCCCACCGCAAATATGGCAAAGGTGGAGGCGAAGGGGACCTTGCCGGCGGCGGCAAGGCCTGCCGCGGTTCCGATCATGTTGGCTTCGGCGATTCCCATGTTGAAGAAGCGCTCGGGAAAGTTCTTGGCGAATCCCGATGTCTTGGTGGAACCGGAGAGGTCGGCGTCGAGCACCACGACATTCCCGTTTTCAGCGCCGAGTTCCACCAGCGCTTCACCATACGCATCCCGTGTTGCGATCATCTTGCTCATATATTCACATTACCTTTCACAAGTATCTTTGATGTCAGCTCAGCCGGAGCGGGCTGCGACAAGGAGGGGAATAGCCCTCTCCTTCTCACCGCGGCACTCAGTCGCACGTGTCGCCGAGACACTGGAGCGCCTTGGGCAGCTCCTCATCGGACGGGGTCACGCCGTGATAGGACGCCTTGTTCTCGAAGAACGACACCCCTTTCCCCTTCACCGTTCTGGCAACCACCACAGTCGGTCTCCCCTTGCATGTTTCGGCCTCGTCGAGGGCGCTCATGATCGCCCCCAAGTCGTGGCCGTCAATTTCGAGGACATTGCTGCCGAAGGCACGGAACTTGTCGGCAATCGGCTCCACGTTCATGACCCTGGCGACTTCGCCGTCGATCTGCAGGCCGTTGGCATCGACGAGGATGCAGAGGTTGTCCAGCCGGTAGTGGGCCGCGGACATGGCGGCCTCCCAGATCTGCCCTTCCTGGAGTTCACCGTCACCGAGCACGGCATACACCCTGCTGGAGCTCTTGTCCAGGGCGAGTGCCAGCGCCATCCCGACCGCCATGGAAAGTCCCTGGCCGAGAGACCCCGTGCAGACCTCGATCCCAGGTGTCCCCTTGCTGTCCGGATGTCCCTGGAGATGGCTGCCGAGCTGGCGGAGCATCTGCAGGTCCTCCTTGGGGAAATAGCCGCAGTCGGCCAGGGCGACATACTGGGCCGGCGCGGCATGCCCCTTGGAAAGGATCAGCCTGTCCCGCTCGGGAAGTTTCGGATTGGCCGGGTCATGGCGCATTTTATGATAGTAGAGGACCGTAAGCATGTCGATGACGGAGAGTGATCCGCCGGTATGCCCCGATTTCGAACGGTGCAGCGTCTTGATGATGTCGACCCGCAGCTTTCTGGCCTTTTCTTGCAACACGGCAATTTTGTCTTTCACTAATCGATCTTCCTTTCAGGGTGAATACGCTCTATTTGTGTTCGTCACCTTCAGACAGAAATTCAAAAATGAGGTCGTCGAGACTCTGCTTCTTCCCGGCGGGAGCCTCTGGGGCAGGACCGGCGGGAGCCGGCTCTGGCGTCCCGGCTCCCGGGGTGGCTGGCACGACCTCCTCAGCAGCGGCAGGCGCCACCGCTTCCGCAACAGGCTCAGGAACGGCTTCGGCAGCCTCCGGAGCAGGGGGTTCGGACACTCCTTCTTCACCAAGACCGAGGCGTGGGTCGAACTCGCCGTTCTTCAGACGACGCAGCATATCCTTGTGCTGCTCCTTCATCAGCTCCTCGACAATCTGGTTCAGGTTGTCCATCTTCACGATGTCGGCATAGCTGGTTTTCTTCGAGGCTATGATATTGCCGCCACGGTAGAGAAGAGTGATGATGTGAGGATTGTTGATGCCGCTATCCTCGGTCTGGACGTGGAAGATCTCCCCCTTGTACTTTATGTTGTGATTGTATCCGACGACCATCGCACCAACCTAGTCCGCCAAATGGCGTAATACCTGCAAACTACCATGAAAATCAGCTTGTTGCAAGAGCCCTGTTTTCCCCGTCCCGAGCATTACCGCCACCCTTATTTACCGAGCAGGCGGCGGATACTGGCAACGGCTTCCAGGGCGTCCCGGGCATAGAGATCGGCGCCGATGCTGTCGGCATACTCCTGGGTAACAACAGCCCCCCCGACCATGGTGAAGGTCCTGACCCCCTCCGCCCTGAGCTTTCCGAGGACATTCTCCATTTCGGCCATGGTGGTGGTCATCAATGCCGAAAGCCCGACCGCATCGACGTTGAGCCGGCGCGCCTCCTCCACGATCCTGGCGGCCGAGACATTCTTCCCCAGGTCGATCACTTCGAAACCGTGGTTTTCCAGGAGGGTGCAGACGATATTCTTGCCGATATCGTGGATATCCCCCTCCACCGTGGCCATGAGGATCCGGCCGAGGGTCTCCAGCGCCCCCCCCTTGAGCTCCTCCTTCAGGCGGGCGAACGCGGTCTGCATGGTCTCCGCCGAACGCATGACCTGGGGGAGGAACACCAGGTTTTTCTCGAATCGCCGGCCGACCTCCTCCAGTCCGGGAAGCAGCCCCTCGTTGCTGATCTGCATCGGCGTGAGCCCGTCCGCCAGGGCCTCCTCCACCAGGGGGGTTATCCCCTCCACGTCGCCGGCGATCACCGCCTGGCCAAGCCGCCCCCGCAGGTCCTGTGGCTGGGTGGCAGGTTCAACGGCGGCAGCGGTCTGCGTCGCACCGCGATAGGCCTCGATGTAGGCAGCCGCATTCGGGTCCCTCCCCAGGAGTACCATGGCGGAGCGAAACGCCGCCATCATCGGCTCCTCCTTGGGATTGACGATGGCCGCATCCAGTCCCGCCTCGATGGCCATGGTGAAGAACGCCGAGGAGATCAGCGGCCGCGCCGGAAGTCCGAAGGAGATATTGCTCACCCCGAGAACCGTGTTGAGGCCGAGGTTCTCCTTCACCAGCCTGATCGCCCGGAGAGACTCCAGCGCCCGTTTCTGCTCCGCACTCACCGTCAGGGTAAGGGCGTCGATGATCAGGTTCCGCCTCTCGATGCCCGCCCGGAGGGCGGCATCACTGATCCGCTCCGCGACCTTGAAGCGCTCCTCGCCGGTGGGGGGGATGCCGGCCTCGTCAAGGGTCAGGCCGATGACCGCGGCACCGTATTTCTTCACCAGCGGCAGGATACGGGCAAGGCTCTTCTCCTCGCCGGAAACCGAGTTGACCAGCACCTTGCCGTCGGCTGCCTTGAGCCCCCGTTCCAGTGCTTCCGGGCTGGAAGAGTCGAGGACCAGCGGGACCTGTACCGCACCGGTAACGGTGAAGATCGCCCGTTCCATGGCAGCGGCTTCGTCGATCCCGGGGGTCCCCACATTGACGTCGAGCAGCGTGGCGCCGGCGGCAACCTGTTCCACCGCCTCACGGCGTATGTAGCCGATCTTCCCTTCGCGCAGTTCGGCGGCAAAACTCTTCTTGCCGGTGGGATTGATCCTCTCACCGATAATGGCCGTCGGGTTGCCGCCGCCGATCGCCACGTAGCCGCTGCGGCTGGAGAGGAAGGTTATGCCGGCGTCGGGCCCGCCACGGCGGAAGGTCTGGTCCCGCCCCGCAAGGGCCTCTTTCATGGCGCCGATGTGGGCGGGGGTCGTGCCGCAGCAGCCGCCGATGATCCTCACACCGAGGGCCAGCATCCGGTCGTGGTAGCCGACCATCTCCTCGGGGGTGCCGGGAAAGACCGTTTTGCCGTCCCTCAGCACCGGCAGCCCTGCATTGGCCTGTGAGATAAGGGGGAGCGAGGTCACCCGGCGCATGGCGGAGAGGATCTCGTAGATGCCGTCCACCCCCAGGCCGCAGTTGGAGCCGACGATGTCGGCGCCCACCGCCTCCAGGGTTATGGCGGCCGCCTCCGGAGAGGTGCCGAGAACGCTCCGGCCGTTGTTGTCGAAGGTAAGCATGGCAATGACCGGGATATCGCGGGAGATCTCCCGGATGGCGATGATGGCCGCCCGGATCTCCTTGATGTCCAGGAACGTTTCCAGGGTGATCAGGTCTGCCCCGGCCTCGATGAGGACCTGCGCCTGCTCCCGGTAGATATCCGCCATCTGGTCGAAGGTAAGGTCTCCCACCGGCTCGATGAACCGGCCCGTGGGACCTATGGAAGCCGCCACGTAGACATCGTCCCCGGCAACTTCCCTGGCGATCTCCACGCCGGCCCGGTTGATCCGGGCGAGGCGGTCCTCGAGCCCGTAGTGGGAGAGTTTCTCCCGGCTGCCGCCGAAGGTGTTGGTCACGATGATGTCAGCCCCGGCAGCGACGTACTCCCGGTGCACGGCAGCCACCACCTCGGGCATGGTCAGGTTGAGCTCCTCCGGTGACTGCCCGGGACGAAGTCCCCGCTCCTGGAGCATGGTCCCCATGGCGCCGTCAAGCACCAGGACCCGTTCGCCGAGTGCCGCAAGAAAGGCAGGTTTCATTCCTTGATCCCCTTAGACTGTTGTGATTGTTTGCGTGCCGCCCCTTTTTCCAGGGAGTAATCCGGAGTGAGAGGGTGGCGGATATCAAGGTGCCCCTTGAGCGTTTCCAGCGACTTGCCGTCGACGGTGAAGAGCACCGACTGTACCTGGGGATAATTGATCGCGAGGGAGTTCACAACCGCATAGGCTGCCAGCAGCTCGCTGCTGCTCCCTCCAGGCAGGGCATCCAGCAATTCCTGGGCGAAATCGACCCGCGCGAGGGTACCGTCGAGCCTGACACTGTTGAACATCCCCGTTGGCGGCAGTACCGGGGCCAGGTCTCCCACCGGGCCGTTGATGAGCTCTTCGAGGATCGATTCAAGGCACCCCGATATCTCGTCGCACCCCTCGATCTCCCTCCCCTCGCGCACCAGGCCGTCGCCGTTTTCATCGGCGAAAAAGAGCGTCACCGCAACGGGGCCGGCCTGCTGGGGAGCGGCCGGCATGGGTGGCGGGGCACCGGCATGCTCGTACTTGCGGAACACCAGTGCACCGAGGAATGCCGCCAGCAGCAGAAACGCGACGACCAGTACCCCCATGCCGCGCTTGACCGTACGCCGGGATTGCATCACGTCCCCCCCTGTGCCGGATGGTCGTCATCCAGCCTGATCTGGTACACGTCCCCGAAGTCGCCGCCGAGAAACCGGTTGCCGATACGGATGAATCCGGCCGGCACGTCGGTAACGAAGAAGTGGTGGTTGCCGTTCTCCTGCTCCGGCCGGAGAGCCCCCTCCCCCGCCAGGATATCCCTCACTCTCGTGGCGGTTTCCGCGGCGGAGTCCACCAGGGTCACCCCCTCACCCATCACCTCGCCGATGATCCCCTTGAGCAGCGGGTAGTGGGTGCAACCGAGGACCAGGGTATCGACCCCCTGTTCCTTCAGGTGTCGCAGGTATATCTCCGCGGTCAGCCGGGCGACCTCGTTATCCACCCACCCTTCTTCGGCCAGGGGGACGAACATGGGGCATTCGCCGGTGATCACCTCGATATCGGGATTGATCCGCTTGATCGCCTTGGTGTAGGCGCTGCTCCGGATGGTGCCGGCGGTGCCGATCACCCCCACCCGTCCGCTGCGGGTCACCGTCGCCGCCCTGGCGGCACCCGGCTCGATGACGCCGACAATGGGGATGGGAAACTCCTCCTTCAGCACCTCGAGGGAGACGGCTGACGCGGTGTTGCAGGCAACGACCAGCAGCTTGATGTCGCGGCTCACCAGGAACGAGGTGATCTGCCGGGCAAACCTGATCACCGTTTCCGGCGATTTCGTGCCGTAGGGGACCCTGGCGGTATCCCCGAGATAGATCGTATCTTCCTGGGGCATGACCTTGACGATCTCCCGCAGGACCGTCAGACCGCCCACCCCTGAATCAAATATGCCGATTGCCTTCCACGTCAACTTTTCACCCGTATTCACTGATCTTCGCCAGACTGGCCGGAGGTCCAAGTACATAAAAAATTTATGTTAGGTCACCCTCCCCCCCGTGTCAAGGCATTTACCCTTGATAAATGGGGATTAACAGAGCAACCGGTTGAAAATGCCGCGGAACTGTGCTCTAATGTTTTGGTGAACGGGAACATTTTCATTGCACTCGGCACCAACATGGGTGACAGGGAAGGAAACCTCCTCCGGGCCGTTGCCGAGACCGGCAAACTCCCGGGCACCCGGGTGACGGGGCTTTCCTCCTTCTACGACACCGAACCGGTCGGTCCCGTTGCTCAGCCCGCCTTCCTCAATGCCGCCGCACGGCTGGAGAGCACACTCCCCCCCGGTGACCTGCTGGAAAGACTGCTGCAGATAGAGAGCGACTGCTTCCGCCGCCGGAGAGAAATCGCCTGGGGCCCCCGAACCATGGACCTCGACCTCATCTTCTACGGCGACCTGATACTCAACGAGCCGCCGAAGCTGGTTCTCCCCCATCCTCTCATGCACCTGCGCCGCTTCGTCCTTGCCCCCCTGGCGGAGATAGCTGCCGGGTTCCGTCACCCCCAGAGCGGATTGTCCGTAGCGCACCTCCTGGCAGCGCTGCCGCCGGGAGAACGGGTTACCCGGCTGGAAGGATTCTGACATGCGCATGCTTCTCTGGCTGCTCCTGGTCTATGTCGGCTACAAGGTCGTCAAGGGGTACCTCGGCAACCGGGAGAAACCGGCACCGTCCAGGCTCGAGACGGAAACCTTCCAGGACCCGGTCTGCGGCGTGTACGTGGCAGCCGACGATGCGGTCGTGGGAAGGGTCGAGGAGAAAAGAATCTATTTCTGTTCCATGGCGTGCCTGGAAAAATACCGGGACAGCCTGACAACGGGACATCAGTAACACCATTTAAACCCATTAGGAGGCAGCATGAAGTTTTTTATCGATACCGCAGATGTGAACGAAATCCGGGAGGCCCACGAACTGGGGCTGGTTGACGGTGTCACCACCAATCCCTCCCTGATCGCCAAGTCCGGCAGGAAGTTCGAGGAGGTCATCAGCGAAATCACCGGCATCGTCGACGGTCCGATCTCGGCCGAGGTCATCTCCCTCGATCACGAGGGGATGATCAGGGAGGCGCTGGAACTGACCAAGATCCACCGGAACATCGTCATCAAGCTCCCCATGACCCCCGAGGGTCTCAAGGCCACCAAGACCCTGACGGCAAAGGGGATCAAGACCAACGTCACCCTGATCTTCACCCCGATGCAGGCCCTGCTGGCCGCCAAGGCCGGCGCCACCTACGTCTCCCCTTTCGTCGGCCGTCTGGATGACATCTCCCAGAACGGCATGGGGATCATCGAGGAGATCCGCACCATCTTCGACAACTACGGTTACAACGCCGAGATCATCGTCGCCAGCATCCGCAACCCGATCCATGTCCTCGACTCGGCCCTGATCGGCGCCGACGTGGCCACCATCCCCTACAGCGTCATGATGCAGCTGGCCAAGCACCCCCTGACCGATGCCGGCATCAGGAAATTCCTCGAAGACTGGGAAAAAGTCCCGAAGTAGTCAAAAAAGGCGGAGGTCCCAGGACCTCCGCCTTTCCTCACTGAGCAGCCGGCAGCGCTACCCCCTTGGCACTGCTCCATTCCTTTTTCACACCTTAATCACTCAACATAATGCTGGTGAAGCTTCACCGGTTTCCCCTTACGCCCTATCCGCAGGTTCAGCATCTCCACGGCCACGGAAAATGCCATGGCAAAATAGATGTACCCCTTGGGGATATGCATGTCCAGGCCGTCTCCGATCAGGGCGACCCCGATCATCAGCAGAAAGGAGAGGGCAAGGATCTTGATGGTCGGATGACGGTCGACAAAGTCGCTGATCTTGCCGGAGAACATCATCATGAACCCCACGGCGATGACCACCGCCGCCACCATGACGGCGAGCTGGCTGGCCATCCCGATGGCGGTGATGATGGAGTCGAGGGAAAAGACGATGTCCAGGAGAAGGATCTGGACTATGACCGAACCGAAGGAGACGACCGCCCCCTTTGTCTCGGCGTGCTCCTCCGGCCCCTCCAGTTTTTCGTGGATCTCCATGGTGCTTTTCCAGAGGAGAAAGAGGCCGCCGGAGATGAGTATGATGTCGCGACCCGTGATCTCGTTCCCCTGCACCGTGAAGAGGGGTGCGGTCAGCCCCATCAGCCAGGTAAGGGAGAAGAGCAGCGCCACCCGGATGAACATCGCCAGCCCGAGACCTACCAGTCGGGCCTTTTCCTGCTGGTGGACGGGGAGCTTCCCGGCCTGGATGGAGATGAATATGATGTTGTCGATGCCCAGGACTATCTCCAGGGCGGTCAGGGTGACCAGTGCCAGCCAGACCTGCGGATCGGTAAGCCATGCCATGCTGCGTAACTCCTTATTGTGATAGTTTCATGCCCTGCAGCGACACGCAAGGCCGCGGATTCTTCCCGGGTCAAACCTTGGCCAGGATCTTCAGCAGGTGGGGAACCATCTGCTTCTTCCGCGACATGACGTTTTTCAGTTCGTACAGGTGGGGCTCCACCTGGGGGTACTCCATCACGTGGGCGATGCGGGTGTGCCCCTCCACGAGGAAGAGGGTCGACTCGGTGGTGATGTCGGTCACCATCAGGCCGGCGATGAACAGGTTGCCTTGCTGCTTGAGCAGGGCCAGTTCCTCCAGCAGTTCCCCCTTCATCCCGTAAAACTCGTCGAAACCGACCACCTCCACCTGCCCCACGCCGATGGTCTTCCCCTCCTGGGAAAAGAGCTTGAAGTCGGCCTCCACCACCCTCCGGGGTGAACCGTAACTGTTCAGGGAACTGCAGGCGGCAAAGATGTCCCGGCCGAACTCCGCCGCACCGAGGCCGGACAGCTCCTCCAGCCAGGAGACCGCCGCCCGGTCGCTGCCGGTGGTGGTCGGCGACTTGAGGATGACCGTATCGGAGAGAATGCCTGCCAGGAGGAGCGCCGCCAGAGTGCCGTCCGGTTCAAGCCCGTGCTCACGGTAGCGCTGGGTCACCAGGGTACAGCTGCTCCCCACCGGCGAGGTGATGAAGGTGATCGGGGTCAGCGTGTGGCTGTTCCCCAGCTTGTGGTGATCGATGACCTCCAGGATCTCCACCTCCTCCGCCCCGGGGACCGCCTGCCCGAGCTCGTTGTGGTCCACCAGGATCAGCCCGTAGGGATTGGGGGCCAGGAGGGACGATTTGGTCGCCACGCCGGCAAGGGCACCCTCCTCGTCGACGACAAAGACCGCCGGTTCGCCCGAGGAGAGCATCTTGCGCTTCAGGCTCCCCACCGGCTCCCCTACCCCCACCGTGGCAAACGTACGCTCCGCCAGGAGGGACACGGGGGTCGAGAGCCGGGAGAGCCAGGCCGCCGTGGCCGTGTCATGGGGGGTGAGGAGCACGGAGACCCCCCGTTCGGCCGCCAGGGAGAGGAGGTCGTCATCCAGGGGGTGGTTGCCGGTGACCACCAGGAGCCGCACCCCCCGCTCGATGGATGCCTGCTGGATCGTGCGCCGGTTGCCGGTCATCACCAGGAGGTTAGCCGGGTCATGCCCTTCGATCCTCCCGGAGAACGACTCCTCCAGCATGGCACCGATGAAGAGCTTGAGGGTCACGGCCCCCCCATCAGTCCCGCCCGTGACGAACCGGCCGGAGAGGGTTGTTGCCAGGGAAGGGAGGGTGGTGGTGAACTCCCGCTGCCGGTCGCTGCCGGGAACCAGGTAGTTTTCCGACAGGCGGAGCAGGGACAGGCTCCCCCGGGGGATCCCCCCCTCATCCAGCACCGGCAGTACCCGCACGCCGCTGGAGTGGAACTTCTCCAGCGCCTCGTAGGCGGAGCTCTCCAGTGAGACCGTCACCGGCCGGCGGTTGACGATGTCCCGTACCTTGGGGTGCGCGTCCGCCAGGTAGAGGGGGTCGGCAATGCCGAGGCGGTCGAGGATGTAGCGGGTCTGGGGATTCGGTTCACCCGCCATGGCCGCTACCGCCCCCGTCAGTCCGGTGCGGCGTTTCAGGTCGGCATAGGCGATGGCCGAGGCGATGGAATCGGTGTCCGGGTTACGGTGACCGATGACGTAAACGGTGTTCTTCACGGTAATGACTCCTGTATCAAGGGGACGGGCAGCACACGCCCCCTGCCGACAATAGGGGCCTACATCCCCTGCAGTTTCCAGAGCGAGATGACGCCGAAGACCAGAAACATGAACCCGGCGCAGCGGTGTATCCAGCACAGGGGGACGAAGCGGACCAGCTGCTTGCCGGCAAAGATCCCCAGGAGCGACACCGACCAGAGCGCCAGCGTCGATGCCAGGAAGACGCTCCCCATCCCCCCGAGGGTTGACGAGTGCTGGGCTGCCTGGCTGGCGGTGACCAGCTGGGTCTTGTCCCCCAGTTCGGCCATGAAGATCATGATGAAGGCGGTACGTGCAGCAGTGGCAGCGGTGGTGGGGTGACCACCGCCGTCATCGTCGCTGTCGCAGGCATGCCGGAGGGTGCTGTAGCCGAAATAGAGGAACAGCAGCGCCGACACCAGCGTCACCCAGAAAATCGGCAGGATCAGGAACAGCACCTTCCCCACCATGACCGCCGCCAGGTTCAAGACCACGAAAGCGGCCGCGATGCCGACGAATATCCGCTGCCACGGGTAACGGAGCGCCAGCGCCATGGCGGTCAGCTGGGTCTTGTCCCCCAGCTCAGCCAGGAAAATCAGGCCGAAGGTACTGAGAAAAATCGTCTTGTCCATGTCACTCCCGTCACATCGTATTCAGAGGGCATCTTCTGCCGAAGCGGAATTCCCGGTCCAGACCGGCCGCCGGACAAGGCTCCGCACCGGCCAAAGGGCACCAGGCGACTTTATCAGGCAAATGGCCCTTCGAGAAATGATTTTTTTATTCAAGACAGGGCTGTTTGTGGCTGGCGATCCAGAGCTCGATGGCCTCCCGGACCACGTCCGACACGCTCCTGGAGCTGTCCCTGGTGACCTTTTCGATGAACTGCTTCTCCTGGTTGCTGATGCGCAGGGAGACGACATTGCACAGGACATGTTCGTCCCTCCTCCGCGTGACTTTCCTTCTCGGTTCGCCACTTGGCTTGTGCTTCATGTTCCATTCTCCTTTCATGATGACCGTCAGACCGATTCCAGCGCCGGGTCGCGCCGGTTTCCGAACAAGAGGGATGCGACGACCGCCAGTGCCAGCGACACGGCAATGACTGCCAGCGACACGGTGACGGGGATGTGGAAACCGCTCACCCCTGCAAGCATCTTGCAGCCGACGAAGAGCAGGATGAACGATATGCCATACTTCAGGTAGACGAACATCCCCATGACGTTCGCCAGCAGGAAGTAGAGCGCCCGCAGCCCCATGATGGCAAATATGTTTGAAGTGAAGACGATGAAGGGGTCGAGACTCACTGCAAAGATGGCCGGGATGGAGTCGAGGGCGAAGACCAGGTCGCTCCATTCCACCACGAGCAGGGTCACCAGCAGCGGGCTTGCAACCAGCATCCCCCGTCGCCGGGTGACGAACCAGTCACCGCGGATAGAGCGGGTCACCGGAAGAAGCTTCCTGAGCCCCCTGACCACCGGGTTCCGTTCCGGGTCCACCTCCCCCTCGCCGCCGAATGCCATTCTAACGGCGGTTACCACCAGGAGCGCACCGAAGAGGTAGAAGAGCCAGTTGAATCTCTGCAGAAGCCCGATGCCGGCGAAGATGAACAGAGCCCGCATCACCAGGGCACCGACGATCCCCCACTTCAGGATGCGGGCCTGATGATGGCCTCGCACACCGAAGTAGGAAAAGATCATGATGAAGACGAAGAGGTTGTCGACGGAGAGTGCTTTTTCGATGACATAGCCGCTGAAAAACTCCAGTGCCTTGCCGCTCCCCATGACCAGGTAGATCCCGGCGTTGAAGGCCAGGGCCAAGGCAATCCAGACCGTACTCCAGACGAGCGCCTCGCGAAAGGAGACCTCGTGGCTTTTCCGGTTGAGGCCGAGGTCGACGGCAAGCATGACGCCGAAAACGACGGCGAAGAGTGTCCACATGATCATGGTTTCAGACACAGGGATATCCTTTCCTGACAACGCATCCCGTCGGCGTTTACCGTACCTGGCCGGGAGTAATGGCAACGACCTCGGACGTCGGGGCAGTGCGGAGCCAGGTGAATATCCCCTCGATCTCCCGCTCCAGTCGTTTCCGTTCGGCGGAATCCTGGGGGAGGGAGCGGGCTTTCTTCCCCAGTTCACGGGAGCGGAGCCCCAGTTCCTCCGCCTTCCTGGTGAGTCGGGCCTCAACCTGGCGCTTGTTGCCGTCCGCGGTCAGTACGAGCCGGTGTTCATCACGATCCTCCACCATCAGGTCGGCATTGCCGTAGGTCGTGCCCGCCCCCGCCTGAATACCGTCCAGAGGACAGGAGAGGTCGTAATAGCGGGCCTTCAGTCGCCCTTCCCCACCCGCGTCGCGGAGTGCCTCCCTGGCGGCAACCCCCATTCGTGCCCCAAACAGGGACCCGGCACAAATGTGCCCGTGAAACTGCTCCAGCTGCGTGAACAGGGCCGGTGGAACCGTCCCGCCGGTGACTGTCGCGCCCGCGTCCCACGAAACGGCCAGGGACATTATTCCGGCAAAGGCAACGCAGGGGAGTATCCTGCAATATCTGTTTCCCATATTTTCCTCCGAACATTGTCCTGCAGTCGCGCTCCGGAACGGCGGCACCGGTACCGGCATGCTACCATCCGCACCGGGACATCTTTTCGAGGCGGGCGATCCGCTCCTCCATGGGAGGGTGGGTCGAAAAGAGCTGCAGCAGGGAGCCGCCGGCAAGGGGGCTGACGATGAACAGGTGGGCAGTGGCCGGCGTCGCCCCCTCCATCGGCACCATCCGTCCGACGTTGTGCAGCTTGTGCAGGGCACTGGCCAGGGCCAGGGGTCTGCCGCAGATCCGGGCGCCTGTCTCGTCCGCCAGGTATTCCCGGGAGCGGGAGACCGCCATCTGGATCAGCATGGCGGCGATCGGTGCGATGATCGCCATGGCCAGGGAGCCGACCAGGCCACCTCCCCCCTCCTCGTCGTCACTCCGGCCTGCGCCGAGCATGGCCCCCCACTGGAGCATGTTCCCCAGCATGGAGATGGCACCGGCAAAGGTGGCGGCGATGGTGCCGACCAGGATGTCCCGGTTCTGCACGTGGGCCAGTTCGTGGGCCATCACCCCCTCCAGCTCCTCGGGGGTGAGAATGCGCAGGATCCCCTGGGTGGCGGCCACGGCAGCGTGGTCGGGGTTGCGCCCCGTGGCGAACGCATTGGGGGATTCATCGGGGATGATGTAGACCTTCGGCATGGGGAGACCGGCTTGAAGCGCCAAGCGCCTGACCATGCCGTAGAAGGCGGGGTGGTCGTGCTCGCCGATCTCCTGGGCGCCGTACATCCGCAGGACGATCTTGTCGGAAAACCAGTAGGAGAAGAAATTCATGCCAAGGGCCATGACAAAAGCGAAGATCATGCCGGACTTGCCGCCGATGGCACTCCCCATGAGGACCATGAGGACGGTGAGCAGGGAGAGAAGCAGGGTTGTCTTGAGTCGGTTCATCTTATGTACCTCCAACGATTTGTCTCTCGCCGGAGGTAATAAAAAAAGACCTTTACCCCCGGCACGGTTGCCTGGATAAAGGTCTTGCTGACGAATCATTCGTCCCCGGCCCGGGTCGTTCGACCGTATTGACGGGCTCGGGGCCGGCCTTTTCGGTGGCCGGTAGCTACTCCCCTTTAACTTCCTTTTCAAAATAATTATCCTCGGGATGAATGTCAAGGGAATTTGAACCGGGAGTCCCCCGGCATACCCGGTTCAAGTGTGTTGACTTTGTGTCGTGCCACTGGGTATAGTCTTTCTACCATGCGCATGTATCTCCCCGTCACCTTCATCTCCTGGCTGCTGCTCGCGGTAATGCTGACCGCGACACTCCACGGGGTGCATGAAAATGCCCTCGCCATGCAGGACCACGCGTCCGGCTCCGGCTGTACGGCATCGTCGGGGGACCATGCCGCCCACCACCACTCGCACGACCCCTCTCCCGAGCACGACGGCGATCACGGCTGCTGCGACTCCTGCGTGAACTGCGTATGCCATGCCTCCCTGGCAATGCATCAGTTCACCCTCTCCTACTCCCCGCTCGTCACTGCACTCACCCCCTTCGAACCATACCGGCACCTCCCGGAAGTCTTTCTTTCCAAGTTCATCCCCCCGGAAAACCTGGCCTAAAACACTGCACAGGGGGTCGTTTGTCCTGGACCAGGGGCATCCGTATCTTCTCCCCAAGTAGTGGTGCGTCCAAAGCCGCTGTACATCCCATTACCACATCTGCATAAGGAGGTTATCCCATTGGGAACAACTGTATTCGCACGGGGAGCCCTGCTCCTGGTGTCAGGAATTGTCATCCTCTTGTCGTCCCCCCCGGTTCGGGCAGACGAGCCGGACCTGTCGTTGCCCCAGGCAATCGAGTACTCGCTACACAATAACGGCGGTCTCAAGGCCCTGCGCGAGGAAAAGGGGCTTCGTGACGCCGGCACGGTCAAGGCCGGCCTCCTGCCGAACCCGACCCTTGACTTTGAAGCCGGCACCGGCGCCCTGACCGGCAGCACGAATGAAAACAGTCTGGCCATCGGCGTGTCCCAGGAGTTTTTCCTTGCGGGGAAGCGGGACAAGCGACGCTCCATTGCCGAACTGGAGTTGGATATCTATCGTTGGCAACTGGCCGACCGGGAACGGCTTCTCCGTGAAGAGGTCCAGACCGTATTCTACGATGCGGTGCTGGCCAGGGAACGGCTTGCCCTGGCAGATCGCTCCATAGCCCTCAACCGGCAACTGTTCGAGGTGGCAAAGGAGCGTCTGGCTGCCGGTGATATCCCGGAACTGGAAATGAACCTGGTCAAGGTCGAACTGGCACGGAGCGAAGGGACCAGGATCGAGACGGCAAGGGCCGGGCTGCAGAGCCGGGCGAGGCTCTGGACGCTGATGGGGGTTCCTCCGAACAGTCAGCCGGCACCCGCCGGGAAACTGGACCCGGAAACGCCCATGACCCGGTCCCTTGTCGACCTGAAACAGCTGGCGGGGGCCAATCGTCCCGACCTCAAGGCCCTCGTGTCGGAAAAGGATCGAGGAGACGCCGACATCCTTCTCGCCGAGGCCGAGAGCATCCCGAACCTCACCGCTGGTCTGGTACTGCGGCGCGATGCGACCTCCATGGAAATCGGCGGGGTTGACGGGAAGGAGACCGCTTATACGGTCGGCGTACGGCTGTCGCTGCCCATTGCGGTGTTCGACCGGAATCAGGCCGGCATCCAGGAGGCCAGGGCTCGGAAGAGCAGCAGCGAGACCCGGCTGACCGCTGCCGTCAGAACGGTGGAGCGGGAGGTCGAGACCGCCTATGCGTTGTACCAGAATGCCACGTCGGTGCTTGCCCTCTACAAGGCCGACATTATCCCCCAGCTTGAGGAAAATCTGAAACTGACCCAGGAGGCCTATCGCCTTGGGGAGGTAAGCATTCTTTCAGTCATCCAGGAACAGAAAAAGTTCTTCGAGGTGAGCGACGGTTATCTGACGGCGCTCCATGCCCGGCAGACGGCGCTCGTGAAACTCGAAGCCGCCGTGGCGACAGACATCAACGGAGGTGCGCAGTGAACAAGAAAGCACTCATCATCGGTCTCATTCTGGCCCTTGCATTAGGGGGCGGCGTCGCCTACCGGCTGACCCATTCCACCACCGGCGGTGGAGAAAAGGCCGAGCATAAGGAGGCCGGTCACAAGGACGAAAAAGGCGGCCACGACGAGGGGAAGGAAAAGAAGGAAGGGCATGAAGGGCACGACGAACACGGGGAAGAGAAACTCGTCAGGATGTCCGCCGACGTGCAGAAACAGAGCGGCGTTGTCGTGGCCCCGGCCAGGAAGCAGCGCCTTGCCGGCGCCATCAGCGCCACCGGCAAGGTGGAGGCCAATGCCGACAAGATTGCCCATGTATCGCCCCGCATCTCCGGCAAGATCGTCAGCGTCAAGTCCTCTCTGGGGGACAGTGTGTCCGCCGGCCAGGTACTGGTGACCCTGGACAGCGTCGAATTGGGTGAGGCACTCAATCGTTACCATCAGTCAAAAACCAAACTTGCCCTGGCCCAATCCAACATGGACCGGATCAAGACCCTCGTGGACAAGAAGATCGCGGCCCGCAAGGAGATCCTTCAGGCCGAGACCGACTACAAGACCGCCCAGACCGAACTGCATACCGACGAAGAACGGCTCTCCCTGTACGGGGTTTCGGTTGCCGACCTGCAGGGCGAGCGTCACAAGAAACCGCGCCTGCCGGTCCGTTCTCCCATCGGCGGCATCATCACCGAGAAACATGCCATCGTCGGCGAGCTGTCCGATCCTGCCAAGAGCCTCTACACCGTGGCCGACCTGTCATCGGTCTGGGTGCTGGTGGACATCCACGAAAAAGACCTGGCCAAGGTACGCCGGGGGCAGGCGGCAACCGTCATCGTCGGCGCCTTTCCCGATCAGAAGTTTCGCGGGCGGATCACCTATCTTGCCGACCTGGTTGACGAGGCGACCCGCACGGTCAAGGCGCGGGTCGAGGTGGCCAATCCGGGCCGCAAGCTGAAACCGGAGATGTTCGCCACCGTCGAGCTGGCGCTTGCCGCAGACTCACCACCGGTGCTGGCCGTCGCCGAAGAGGCCGTGCAGGAGCTGGATGGCAAGAAGCTGGTCTTCGTCGCAGAGAACGAGACCGAGTTCGAGCCGAGGGCCATCGAGCTGGGACGCGCCTCGGGCGGCATGGTGGAAGTGGTCTCCGGCCTCAAGGAGGGGGAGCATTATGCCGTCAAGGGGGCGTTCATTCTGAAGTCGGAGCTGAAGAAAGGTGAACTTGAGGGGCATCAACACTGAGTGAATAACCCCTCCTGTCCTCCCCTTAGTCTAAGGGGAGGGACGCCCTGTTGCATATCAAGGTGAATTGTCCGCTGGCATAGCCTTTCGCCCCCCCTCTTAAGATAGGAGGGGGTCGGGGGGAGTTATGTAATAGGAGAAATTGCGCATGCTGGAAAAACTCATTGCCTATACCCTGAAGCAGAAAGGGATGGTCATCTTCGCTGCCCTGGTGATCGTCGTGTTCGGCTTCTACTCATACCTTAAACTTCCCATCGACGCCTTTCCGGATGTGACCAACATCCAGGTCGAGGTGGTCAGCCATGCCGACGGCCTGTCCGCTGAGGAGATCGAACGGAGCGTCACCCAGCCGATCGAGATGGCCATGCGCGGCCTGCCGGACATCGAGCAGCTCCGCTCGGTCACCAAGTTCGGCCTCTCCATCGTCACCGTTGTCTTCAAGGACAACGTGGACATCTACTTCGCCCGGCAACTGGTGTTCGAGCGGCTGGCCGAGGCTCGGGAGAAGGTACCGAAAGGTGTTCAGGTCGCCATGGGCCCCATCGGCACGGCCATGGGGGAGATCTACCAGTACACCCTGGAAGGGAAGGTCCCCCAGGACCCGGAACAGAAACGGGCCTACCTGACCAACCTGCGCACGGTTCAGGAGTGGATCATCACCCCCCAGCTGAAGAGCGTGGCCGGCGTCAACGAGATCAACTCCTTCGGCGGCTACTTCAAGCAGTACCAGGTGCTGGTCTCGCCGGAGAAACTGGTGAAGTACGGCGTCACCGTGGACGATGTCTACACTGCCATCGGCAGCAACAACAGCAACGTCGGAGGCAATATCCTGGAACGGGGCACTGACCAGTACATCGTCCGGGGTGTCGGCCTGATCCAGAGCATCAGCGATATCGAAAATATCGTCCTCAGGTCGCAGAAGGGGACACCGACCTATCTGCGGGACGTGGCACAGATCAAGGTGGGCGAAGCGGTCCGCATGGGGGCCGCCATCAAGAACGGCGCCGACGAAGCGGTCGGCGGCATCGTCATGATGCTGCGGGGCGCCAACAGCCGTGACGTGGTTGCCCGGGTGGCGGCAAAGGTCAAGGAGATCAACGAAAGCACCATGCTGCCGGACGGGGTCAAGCTGGTCCCCTATTACGACCGGAGCGACATCGTCAAGGCCAGTGTGGGCACGGTCAACAAGGCGCTCATCGAGGGCTCCATCCTGGTGCTTATCATCCTCTACCTGCTGCTGAACAGCATCCGGGGGAGCATCGTCGTCCTGCTGGCGCTCCCCTTGTCGCTCCTGGCAACCTTCATCGTCATGAAGCTGACCGGTATCACCGCCAACCTCATGTCCCTCGGCGGTCTGGCCATTTCCATCGGCATGATCATCGACACCACCATCATCCAGGTGGAGAACGTCCAGCGGCACCTGAGCGAGGAAGGGCACCTGCAGCCAAAGCTCACCACGGTGCTCAAGGCGGTCATGGAGGTCAGAAAACCGAGCATCTTCGGCGAACTGATCATCGCCCTGACCTTCATCCCGATCCTGACCCTGGAGGGGATCGAAGGGAAGATGTTCGGCCCGCTGGCCATCACCGTCGCCATTGCCCTGCTTTCCTCCCTGCTCCTCTCCATCTTCATCATTCCGGTCCTCTGCAGCCTGTTCCTCAAGCCCCAGCCGGAAGTCGAAAGCAGGATCATGGCCTGGGCAAAGAAACAGTATCTGCCGATGCTGGAATATGCACTGGACAGGAAAAGGGTGGTCCTTGGCATCGCCGGCGGCCTGCTGGTTGCTTCGCTGTTCCTGGTGACTCGGCTCGGAACCGAGTTCATCCCGATCATGGACGAAGGCTCCTTCGACATGGATATCGCCATGCTTCCCGGTGTTTCCCTGGCCAAGGCACAGGAAGTCAACCAGCAGGCTGCCGCAAGACTGAAGAAGTTCGACGAACTGGATGTGGTCATCGGCCGCATCGGGCAGACCGGCGTGGCCCTTGATACCCGCGGTGTGGACAAGACCGGGTACGTGGGGGTGTTCAAGCCGAAGAGCGCATGGAAACGGGACATCTCCAAGGAAGCGCTGACCAACGAGATGCGCGAGGCACTGGAGACCATCCCGGGAATCAGTTTCGGCTTCAGCCAGCCGATCCAGTGCCGCATCGACGAGCTGGTGGCCGGCACCCGTGCCCAGCTGATTGTCAAACTGTTCGGTGACGACCTTGACGTTCTGAATGAAAAATCGGCTGACATTGCCAAGGTCCTCTCCACCGTCAGGGGAGGAACGGACCTGAACACGGAGAAGGTCTCCGGCCAGCCCTATCTGACCGTCACCATCGACCGGGCGAAAATAGCGCGCTACGGGCTGAACATCAGCGACGTGCAGGATGTCATCGAAATAGCCGTAGCTGGCAAGGCCGCCTCCACGTTCTACGAGGCAAACCGGGGCTTCGACATCACGGTCCGGCTGCCCGAAGAGAAGCGTAACTCTCTTGAGGCCATCAGGAACCTGCTGATCACCACCAAAACCGGGATGAACATCCCCCTGGAGCAGCTGGCCGACGTGAAGATGGTGGAAGGACCGGTGCAGATCAGTCGTCAGGACGGGGTGCGCCGGATCGGCATCGAGATGAATGTCACCGGCCGGGATATGGGGAGCTTTGTGGCCGAGGCGAAACAGAAGATCAGGGACAAGGTCAAACTCCCCGCCGGCTACTACCTCACCTGGGGGGGGCAGTTCGAGAACCAGCAGCGGGCCATGCACAAGCTGATGGTCATCGGCCCGGTGGCCATCGGTCTTATCCTGCTGCTGCTCTACGTCACCTTCCGCTCCATCCGCCTGGCGCTGCTGGTGATCTCCAACCTGCCGTTCGCCCTGATCGGCGGCATTTTCTCCCTGTTCCTCTCCGGCCAGTACCTCTCGGTCCCGGCGTCGGTCGGCTTCATCGTACTGTTCGGGGTGGCGGTGCTGAACGGCCTGGTGCTGGTATCCCGCATCGCCCAGCTGCGGGAGGAGGGTCTGGGACTGGGTGAGGCCATCAGGAAAGGGGCTGTCGACCGCCTCCGGCCGGTGCTGATGACCGCCTCCATCGCCATCTTCAGCCTGATGCCGATGCTGCTGGCCACCGGCACCGGTTCGGAGATCCAGAAGCCGCTGGCCACGGTCGTCGTGGGGGGGCTGATCACCTCAACCATCCTGACACTGCTGATCATTCCGGCGGTGTACGGCTGGTTCGAAAAGAGAGGGAATTAACGGAGGGAGAAGGGGGTGAGCGGCTGGAGGGGTGGGGAAAGATTGCTTTTAATTAACTGTACATTTTTCGCAACAACATGCCATAATTCTTTCAGCTCATTAAATTAACCGCCCAAATAAAACTGGAGGTACCCCATGACAACAATCATCATCGGTCTTGTCGCACTCTCCTCTGTCGTTCTGCTGGCTCAGTTCGTCTGCTTCTCAGGTTACAAGAGCGAGAAGTAGGTCAGCCACCGCTACGACGCACGCCTGAAGGGGAGGCCGGTTACCGGTCTCCCCTTTGCTGTCTCCAGACATACACAGCCACCAGGACGGCGCTGAAGACCACCACACCGATCACCGCCTGATGGGAATACTTCATGATCAACGCCTGTTCCCTGCCGATGAAGTAGCCGATCCACGCCAGGATGGTGCACCAGATCCCCGCACCCGCCAGGGTGTAGAGGGAGAAGCGGAGATGGTTCATGCCGGCGATACCTGCCGGGATGGAGATCAGGTGACGGACCACCGGGAGCAGACGGCCGATGAAGGTCGAGATCTCGCCGTGCCGCAGGAAAAACTTCTCCACCTTGGCAAACTTGTGCTCGGTTATCCAGACGTACCTGCCGTACTTCAGCACCAGCGGCCGCCCCAGGTAATGGGCGACAAAGTAATTGGCATAGGCACCCACCAGACTCCCCAGCGTCCCCATGAGAATCGACACCCAGATGTTCATCTCCCCCTGGTGGGCAAGGTAGCCGGCCGGCGGCATGACCAGTTCGCTCGGCACCGGGATGACGGAACTCTCCATCGCCATGAGCATGAATATGCCCGGATATCCCATGGCACCGATGGTACTGAGCAGCCAGTTGATCAGTTCATGCATGAAATCGAATCCTTCCTCCGTTGGACTGCAAGCGACACGCTTTATACACCCAAACAGGCGTCAATGCCAGTAAAAGCAGCAGCAACCGATCCATTTTTTAAATTTTGCTCACACTTAACACTTGACACGCTCCGAACGCCGAAGGTACTAATGTCCGACGGACATGCGCCCGTAGCTCAGCCGGATAGAGTACCTGGCTTCGAACCAGGGTGTCGGGAGTTCGAATCTCTCCGGGCGCGCCACACACAAGAAAAACGGGTATCTCCTCAGGGGTACCCGTTTTTTTGTGTAGCAATATTGTCTGCCTCCGCATCCGTACCTTGGAGTGTCCCGACTCCTTGCATCCCATTCGGACCAACGGCTCACAGCGCAGCGACAAGCGCTGTGAATGCCATTGCCATCACTTGCTGAGCGTCACTCCCGCCCCCCTTGATCACCCCACCAAAATGAAAACCATGCCACTTGCAGAATTTCCTTTACGTGTAATGATGTTATGAACTCAGAGCTTACAGCATACTGCATTCCCCCCAGAGCACCCTTGACATTAGTGCAATTAAATATAATATGCGTTAACTTTCATGCAGTAATGACTCTCGATCGCGTCATGGTGCGATTGTACGACAGAGTCCCCGGGAGGGTAGTTATGAATAAATGGTCTTGGTGCATAGGTTGCCTGCTGGCAACCATCCTCTGCCTCTCAACGCATGCAAACGCCGGCTCCGTCCTGCTTGGAGACGAACCGACCTTCAAGGGGTGGGAGGGGAAACGGCAAGAGAGAGAACAGATGAAGCGTGAGGGTACCGAGAAAAAGGAACCCGTCACGCCGGGAGAAAAAGATTTGACGGAACAAACCCAGCCGTGGCGGTTCTTTGAGAACAGGTTCTACGGCACCGTTTCCGCCGGACTGTTCATGCCGTCCGATTCAGATCTCTCCAGCATGGGCAATGACGCGACAATCTCCTTCAAGAAAGGTTACCTGGTCGGCGGAGCAGTCGGTTACGAGTTCGGAAACAATGTCCGCGCGGAGGTCGAAGTTGCCTATCGCACTGCGAACATGGACAAAGGTACGTTCCACGGCTATGAGAACGGCCTCGACGGCTCCCTCTCCACGGTGTCGACACTGCTGAACGGCTATTATGACATCCCCACGAACAGTATAATCAGACCCTATGTCGGCGCCGGGATCGGGTACTCAAGGGTTTCGATCGATGCAGGCACGATCCTTGGCTACCAGGTTTGGCAACATGATACCGACGGGGTCTTTTCCTACCAGGCAAGCGCCGGCATCGGCATCAAAGCCACTCCCCGATTGAGCGTCGACCTTGGCTACAGATATCTCGGTTCGCAAAAATTCCAATTCGACACGATCGATGGGACGTTTAACAGCCACTCCCTGGTACTGGGGCTCAGATACCGGTTCTGAGGTGACGAGTGCCACATACCTTGTGCATGGCAATGTCCGTGGAGAGCCTCCAGTTCGACAGTCCGACAGCATCTGGCAGGTAGTGCCTGCCGGATAGGATAAACGTACATCGAGAAAGGATTAGTATTATGAAAACAGGTCTCAGGGCGGTATTTGGTCTGCTGTGCGGTTTAATGATCCTTTCCTGCATGTTCGGCTGCGGTGGCGGCGGCGGTGGATCGTCGGCAGTGCTTGTCTCGATAGAGGTTACCCCGACCAATCCGGCCATTGCGAGCGGGACTTCGCAGCAACTCACCGCCACCGGCATCTATTCGGACAACTCTCACAGGGACCTGACCAGCCTGGTTCTCTGGAGTTCGTCCGCCGCATCGGTTGCGACGGTCAGCAATGCAACCGGCAGCAACGGCCTGGTCACAACCGTTGCCCCCGGAACGACCACGGTCAGTGCGCTCATGGGATCCATTACGGGGAGCACCGTATTGACGGTCACCAATGCCGCACTGGTTTCAATCGGCGTAACACCTGCCGCCCCGACCATCGCCCTTGGCACGAAGCAGCAGTTTACTGCCATGGGCCTGTTCACCGACAACACCGTCCAGGACCTGACGACGCAGGTGACATGGAGTTCGGCCGCCGCAGCGGTTGCCGCGGTCAGCAATTCGGCCGGCAGCAGAGGACTGGTCACAACCGTCGCCACCGGAGCCACCACTGTCACGGCAACCATGGGATCCGTTACAGGGGGCACGGTGCTGACGGTTACCACTGCTGCGCTGGTTTCAATCGACGTAACACCAGCCCTGCCAAGCATCGCCCTGGGGAGAAGTCAGCAGTTAACAGCCATGGGCCTGTTCACCGACAATACCGTCCAGGATCTCACGACGCAGGTAACATGGAGCTCGACCGCCCCATCGGTTGCCGCGGTCAGCAATGCAAGCGGCAGCTCCGGCCTGGTCACGACCGTCACCCCCGGATCGACCGCAGTCACGGCAACCATGGGTTCCATTACGGGGGGCACGGTACTGACGGTCACCAATGCCGCGCTGGTATCCATCGGCGTATCACCAGCCGTTCCGTCCATTGCCCTGGGGAGGAGCCAGCAGTTTACGGCCACGGGCGTGTTCACCGACAATACCGTCCAGGACCTGACGACGCAGGTGACATGGAGCTCGACCGCCCCATCGGTTGCCGCGGTCAGCAATTCAGCCGGAAGTAACGGCCTGGCGACATCCGTCGCCACCGGGTCGACCACAGTCAAGGCGACCATGGGATCCATTGCGGGGAGCACGGTGCTGACGGTTACCAATGCCACACTGGTTTCAATCGGCGTAACACCTGCCGTTCCTACCATCGCCCTGGGGAGGAGTCAGCAGTTTACCGCCATGGGCCTGTTCTCCGACAATACTCTCCAGGACCTGACGACGCAGGTGACCTGGAGTTCGTCCGCCCCATCGGTTGCCACGGTCAGCAATTCATCCGGCAGCAAAGGCCTGGCCACAACCGTCGCCCCCGGAGCCACCACTGTCACGGCAACCCTGGGATCCATGACGGGGAGCACGGTGCTGACGGTGACCAATGCCGCACTGGTGTCTATCGGCGTTACACCTGCCGTACCGAGCATTGCCCTGGGGAGGAGCCAGCAGTTTACGGC
Organism: uncultured Geobacter sp.; assembly: GCA_937860145.1. Taxonomy (GTDB): domain Bacteria; phylum Desulfobacterota; class Desulfuromonadia; order Geobacterales; family DSM-12255; genus CALMBF01. The sequence continues at coordinate 20,905 of CALMBF010000024.1, read as the reverse complement.
CACGGGCGTGTTCACCGACAATACCGTCCAGGACCTGACGACGCAGGTAACGTGGAGCTCGTCCAGCGCCTCCGTTGCGACTGTCGGCCTAAAGACAGGGCTGGCAGTATCGAGATCGACGGGGACGACGACAGTGACAGCATCACTGGCCGGCAAATCGGGCAGTGCCACGCTGACCGTAACCTCTGCCACGCTTGAGTCCATCGATGTAACCCCCAGCTCAACGGAAATCAATGCGGGGACTACCGAGCAGTTCACGGCCACCGGAACTTACTCCGACAGTACGACAGTCGATCTGACGACCATTGTTTCCTGGAGTTCATCTGACAACTCCGTGGCGACGGTCAGTTCAACAGGCCTGGTAACTTCGGCCAACGCGGGGGTGGTCACTATTACCGCCGCCCTGGGACCGGTTTCCGGCAGTGCTCCCCTCACCGTCCACCTTGCAAAGCTTGTGTCGATAGATGTCAGTCCTGCAACTGCAAACGTGCCCATCGGAGTACCCCAGCAGTTTTATGCCACCGGGAACTTTGATGACGGTTCCAACCAGGACCTCACTGCGCAGGTAACGTGGAAAACTGACAACACAGCGGTTGCCACGATCAGCAATGCAAACGGGTCCAACGGCATGGCATCCACCACTGCCGCGGGCCAGGCGAATATCACGGCTTCGTACCTGGGCGTTGTCTCTCCGCCCGCAACGCTGACTGTAACGGCCGCCACCTTGTCATCCATTACGATTTCGCCGGCTACGCCCCGCATCGCCCTGGGAACGTCGCTGCAGTTCGCCGCGACCGGGACCTTCACCGACGGGTCGGTTCAGGACATCTCCGCATTGGTCGCCTGGACATCATCGGCAGGTTCGGTCGCGAGCATCAGCAATGCAACTGGCACGCGTGGCCTGGCTACATCCATCGCCGCGGGAACGACCACGATCACGGCCGCACTCGGAACGGCGACTGCCACCACGACCCTGACAGTGTCCAGTTCAACCCTTCAATCGATTACGGTCGCACCTGCCGCCGCAACCATCTTCCTGGGCGCGACACAGCAATATACAGCGACGGGGAATTTTTCCGATGCATCAAGCCAAGACTTGACAACCCAGGTAACCTGGAGATCCTCCAACAAGATCAATGCGACCATCAGCAACAGCGTCGGCTCCAAGGGGCTTGCGACTCCGCTCAGAGCCGGGGGGACGACGATCAGCGCAACATTTGCCTATGCCGGGGTGACCACCTCCTCGCAAACGGGTCTGACCATATCGTCTGCCGCCCTGACCGGCATCACCATCACCCCTGCCAATCCGACGCTGGCCGTCGGCAAGACATTGCAGCTCAAGGCAACGGGCAACTATGCCGGAGGACTGACCCAGGACCTGACCAACTCGGTGAACCTTGCCTGGTCGTCGTCTGACAGCAAGATAGCTACCGTCATCAACGTACCGAAGAAGAACAAGGGGCTTGCCCAGGGAGTGAGCGCGGGAGGCCCCGTAACCATCACTGCCAAGCTGACGAAGTCGATCGGCAAAGGGGTTAGCGGCACGACGACGGTGACGGTCAACTAAACACGAACGTCACAGGCACTCTTGCGTCGTCAACAGAAATAAAGGCCTTTGCGAGCCACGCGCCGCAAAGGCCTTTCCATTATTGACCTGATGTCTCTGGGCATAGTCGTGTCAAGGTGCTCCCGAGTGCTACCGCACGCAAATAAAGGCAGACCAGACATGCGGCACAGGCGCTGCTATCGTTTTCACGCACAGCTGCACCGTACACCGCGCCTGTTATCGAGAGGAACAACCACGGGAGAAAAATGATTCCCGACAGGCGGGAAGATTCCCTTGCAGGAACGTCCTATTTGCTGCTCTCAAGCACCTCATAGAAAGAAACTGCATAATTGAGATCTTTTGACCGATAGATACCTGCCAGCTTAAGTCCGGGAGGTGTATTTCTGAACAAGTCTGAATCGGGCATATCAATTTCATTATCATCCAGGTCCCTGACGATATAATCCACATTATTGCGCCGTGCAAAATCCAAGAGGTCCGTCAGTGTATCCGCAATGGGAAAGGGGGTCCAGAGGCCATCAAGGTAGTAAATCATCTTGTTCCAGTTGACCATGTAATTATGCCCTGGCCCGAATTTTCCCCGCGCCATCAACGCAGCGTCGCGCATGTATCCGGCCAACTTCAATCGGTAGCGGTATTCATCGGTATCGGGTACCGGGGATTTCTGCGCAAGAGCCGAAAGAAAGTTAACCGACAGTAGTGCCATTACTGTCACTGGTACGGCAAATATGACCCGGCGCAGGCGAGGGTTGTTGCAACAAGCCCCAAGATTTTCCGTCACCTGAGACAGTGCACCACACGCGGCAATGATGAGAAGTGGCGCATACGGCAAGAGATATTTGCTCCACCCGCCCGTGAAAACGGGAAGTATCAACAGGATGAACAGGGGTGAAAACACGACTGCCTTTTTGACTGATGAGTCATCGCCCCAGCGCAGAAATGCCGCAATCAGGGCAAGGACGGCTATGTAGATCGGGTATACCTGGGGGAAACGCCGGTTTCCGCTCGAGTTGGGAATCCGTCCTGGCAGCTCAGTTGCAAGGTTATGCAGGTAGACTGAAAGGCTTTTAGCCGGGTGAGACATGAGAAACTTCACGAGATCACTTAGGCCGCTTGGCTGCTGCCATTTCAGCTTTCCTTCGGGTGTCAGGCCCCACAAGTCATCGTTGGCCAATTCCCGTTTGTCGTTATCGTGGTAAACTTCGCTCTTCATCCAGATCATTACGTAGGTTGCTTTTGGACTGATGGTGAATGCGCCGTAATGCTTTTTCAGAAAGTGCAGATATGGTGATGAGGCGATGAAAAAGAAGAGGACAATGGTCAGACAGAGTCTTGCCAGTTTAGTTTTGTAAAAACGTAAGCCTTGTGTTCCGCACAGAACCGCAAGAGTTACGGCCATGATCAAAAAGCCTTCAGAACGGCTCAGGTAGGCAAGGGAAAAGGAAATGCCGGCCAGAATGGCCGATGCATAGGAATTGTTTCTGACTGTGGCGACAAGAAGCGCTAGTGAGGCGAACAGGAAGGCGGTATACGTAATCTCCGGCTCGGTGCTGAAATGTATATCCACGATTTGGGGGAACGAGAGGACAACAATCGTTGCCATCACCCCCACTTTCCGGTCAAACAGTAACGTTGCCAGGAAATAGAGTGAAACGGTAAGGAGCCCCCCCATGAGAATCGACACAATATCCGTTGCATATTGAAGATCATTTGCCCCGGGCAGATAGGCGATCAAGGCGATCAGCATCGAATGGAGAGGAGAAGCCCATAAAGCCTGCCATCCCAGCCCTATGCCATAATGGATGTTACGGGCGATCTGCAGATAGGTATGCCCATCGGCCGTTATCGCAGAGGGACGGTACTGCCAACTAATGATGATGGCGAAAAAAGTGAGGGGGATGAAAATTGCGGCGTGTTTAAGCCTTGAGACTAGTTTATTCATTCGTTGGGGAACCTGTAACTCCCAGAAGTTGTCACTTACTGACCGTATGCGAACCATGCACTGCCTCTGCCTGCTGAGACCGGTTGCACACGTTCCACGGTCAATAAGGGGCATGCCGCGGGCAACGGAATATCAGAAATCAAGAACTGTGAACCGGCAATAACACGAGACGGGCCATCCGTGACTACATGGAGTGTTATACTACCTTTCCACCCACATTTTGTATTTTATTGGACATTGACTTCAGCGTTCGGAGCCTGAAACGATAACGGGGAGCGGTTACCCGCTCCCCGTGGAAACTCACCATCCCCCCGCTCACTCTTCGATCGGTACGGTATGGACTTTTTTCGCCCCGGCCGGGCGGGGGATCCTGATTTCAAGCAGACCGTCCCTGTAGCTTGCCGTTACCCCCTCAGTATCGATACCTTCGGGGAGTTCGATCGACCGGCTGAAACTGCCGTACGACTGCTCGACCCGGTAATAATCCTTCCGCTCGACCTTGCTTTCGTTCCGCTTCTCGCCTTTCAGCGTCAGGATGTTGTTGACGAGCTCGACCTTGATGTCCTCCCGCTTCAGACCGGCAAGCTCGGCCTTGACGACCAGTTCGTTTCCCTCTTCGAACACGTCCACGGAAGGGATGAATTCACCGCTGCGACGTTCGCCCAGCAGGCTCACCGGGAGTCGGTGGAAGCCGAAAAACGGCCGGTGAAGTGCGTCCTCGAACCACTGCTCCATCTCCTTAAGGGTTGTGAGCATCTCCCGTTCGATCCTGGAAAGGGCAGACACGGTCTGCAGAGATGTCTCTTTTTCACTTCTGCTGATCGGTATATCCGTCTTGCGCGTGGCCATTTCATGCTTTTTCATACCATCTCCCCCTTTCTCCGTTTTTAGTTATATTTTATCATTTTATTAGCAAATATCAATAGTTATAACATGAACAACCGTTTCGTCCGCGGACAAAGGAAGACCTTTGCGCCCGGTGGCGCAAAGGTCTTCCTTTTCCCCGTCGTTCCGGCCGAGTCCGCCGGCACGCACTGTCTACTTCAGCATGATGAACCCCGCCTGCCGCCCGGTTTCGCCGGCGTCGCGCCGGTAGGAGAAGAACCAGTCGGAGCTGCAGCTGACGCACTGGTCGGCGACCTCGATGTGCTCTGCCGCCACACCTGCGGCAAGGAGCTGCTCCCGGTTGGCTGCGGACAGGTCGAGCTTCCACCGGTCGCTGCCGCTGGGGGTCGCGCACTGGTCCCATGCCACCCCGCTCCCTGTGAACGCCTGCTGCACGGGCGCATCCACCTCGTAGCAGCAGGGACCGATGGCCGGCCCCAGGGCGGCCAGGATATCCCCGCTGTCAGAGCCGAACAGCTTCACCAGGGAGGCAACCCCCTTGGCGGCGATATTCCCCGCGGTCCCCTTCCACCCGGCGTGCAGCGCGGCAACGACCCCCTTGACCGGGTCGAGCAGGAGCAGGGGGAGACAGTCCGCCACCCCCACCGCGATCATCACCCCCGGCTGGTTGGTGATGATGCCGTCACACTCCAGCTTCTGGAAATGGGCGAAATCCGGGTTGGGCTGGTCGATCACCAGGATGTCCGTACCGTGGGTCTGGCTGACCATGACGAAGTTCTCCACCCTGCTGCCGAAGGTGCGGGCGAGGAGACTCCGGTTACCCTGGACGTTGTGGGGGGAATCGAAGGTATTGCTCCCCAGGTTGAGGGAGTTGTAGGGGGCACGGGAGACCCCTTCGTGCCGGGTGGTGAATCCCTGCACGGAAATACCCGCGTCAGCCAGCAGCTTCGGCTCCAGGTAGTGGACATTGGTCTTGCGTGTTATCTCCATGACGATCAGATCCTTTCGAGGTAATCAAGAACAGACTGCATGTCGGGTGGCAACTCCGAATCGAACTCCAGGTACTGGCCGGTAACGGGATGGATGAACCCGAGGGTCTTGGCGTGCAGCGCCTGGCGGCCGAGCTCCTTCACCAGGCTGCGCAGCCCGGCATCCTTCAGGTTTTTCAGGCGACCGCTCCCGCCGTAGACCGGGTCTCCTAGGAGCGGATGGCCGGCCTCGGAGAGGTGGACCCTGATCTGGTGGGTCCGACCGGTTTCCAGGCGGAGGCGGATAAGGCAGGCCTCGGGGTAGCGCCCCACCACCCGCCAGTGGGTGACGGCATGCTTGCCGTGGCGGGCCGTGCCGGACATCTTCTTCCGGTCCACGGGGTGGCGGCCGATGACCCCTTCGATCCTGCCGCTGTCGCTCTTCAGGGACCCGAAGACCAGGGCCAGGTAGATCCGCTTCACCGTGTGCTCGCTGAACTGCTTCGCCAGCCCCTGGTGGGCGGCATCGCTCTTGGCAACCACGAGGATGCCGGAGGTGTCCTTGTCGATGCGATGGACGATGCCGGGGCGCAGTTCGCCGCCGATCCCGGAAAGGTCGGTGCAGTGGCCGAGGAGAGCGTTCACCAGCGTCCCCTCGCTGTTGCCGGCGCCGGGATGCACGACCATGCCGGCGGGCTTGTTGACCACCACCAGGTCCCCGTCCTCGTAGAGGATCTCCAGGGGGATATCCTCCGGGAGGGCGGATGCCGGCTCCGGCGGCGGGATCGCCACCTCCAGCCGGTCACCGGGGCGCAGCTTCAGCGACGGTTTCGGCACCGCGCCACCCAGCAGCACCATGCCGCTCTCGATGAGTCGCTGCGCCGCCGAACGGGTCAGCCCCGGGAGCGTTGCGGCCAGAAAGGCATCCAGCCTCTGCCCCGCCCCCTCCTCATCCACCGTGATTGTCTCTTTCGTTTCCGTTTCCATAAACAGCAAAGGCGCGATTGGTGATAACCGCGCCCCTTTCATCGTATTGAACTGCAGGTGTAAGGTCTTACCAGATACTCGACTCGATCTTCCCCGCCCGCTTGATGAGCACATCCACCACGGCCAGGTCAAAGACGTTGGACGACGCCACCGACGGCGAGACCCGGGAGTTGAAATGCTGCCGCCCCTCTTCCAGCTCTTCCGTCAGCACCTCGAAGATGTTGTCGTTCCTGATCCCCTCTTCAACCTTTTCCCGGTTGTAGATGGCAACATCGGAGATAATCGCCCGAGCCAGCCTTCTGGCCTGGTCAGGATTGTCTATCAGGTTCATGGCACCCCCGCACTCTACTCATGGTGAACTGGCGAACGGCATCTAGATTATACAAAAAATTCGCCGCTGACTACCTTAATTTTAGGGCGAAGTATATGCTGGAGCTCCCCCGTTTAATGAGGAGCGCCACACTCCCCTTCTGTTCGGCCTCTTTCATGGCGGCTTCATACTCCTTCAGGCTGGCGGTACGCCGCTGGTTCACGGAGAGGATCACGTCGCCGCGCTGGATGCCGCTCTCGGCAGCCGGGCTCTCCGGCTCCACACCGGTCACCAGCACCCCGGACGGCCCCTTCCCGCGGGAGGGGGGAAGCTCGTCCACCACCAGGCCGAGCCATACCTCCTGACTGGTCGTCGGGCGCGGCTTGGCCGCCGCGGCGCTGTCGCCGCTGGCCAGGGTCACGGTCCCCTTCTCCAGGCGGCCATTGCGATAGTACTCGACGGGCACCTGCTTCCCCACGGCGGACTCGCCCACAACAAGCTGCAACTGGCGGGCATCCCTGACCTCCTTGCCGTCGAAGGTCACCAGGATGTCACCCTGGCGCAGACCGGCCTTCTCCGCGGGGCTCCCGGCCATGACATCGCTGATCAGCGCGCCCCGGGGCTTCTTCAGGCCGAAGGAGGCGGCGATCTCCTCCGTCACCGGCTGGATCGCCACCCCGAGCCAGGCCCTGGTCACGCTCCCTTTTTTCACCAGCTGGTCGACGATCTTCTTCGCCATGTTGACCGGGATGGCGAAACCGATCCCCTGGCCGGCGGCGACGATCGCCGTGTTGATGCCGATCACCTCGCCGTAGACGTTCAGGAGCGGGCCGCCGGAATTCCCCGGGTTGATGGAGGCATCGGTCTGGATGAAGTTCTCGTAGGTCTCGATCCCCATGTTGGAGCGGCCGGTGGCGGAGACGACGCCGACGGTGACCGTCCTGTCCAGGCCGAAGGGGTTGCCGATGGCAATCGCCCACTGCCCCACCTGCAGCTTGTCCGAATCCCCCAGGACCGCCACCGGCAGGGGCTCCCGGGCGTTGATCTTGATGACGGCGATGTCGGTCTTCGGGTCGGTGCCGACGATCTTCGCCTCGTGGATGCTCTCATTGGAGAGTTTCACCTGGATGCTGTCCGCGTCCTTCACCACGTGGGAATTGGTGATGATGTAACCGTCCTTGTTGATGATGAAGCCCGAGCCGAGGCTCGACTCCTTCCGGTAGCGCGGCTTGGCGGGGACATCACCGAACATGTCCCCGAAAAAGGGTGACAGCTCGAAGAAGGGGTCGACCACCCGCTTCTTGCTCACCGTGGAGATGTTCACGACCGCCGGGGTCACCACCTTCACCAGGTTGGTAAAGGCCTGCTGGGTGGCGAGGATGTCCTTGGGGACATCCTTGACCGGCGCCTCGCTCCGCCCCGACTCGTAGAAAACGTTCTTCTCCTTCTGCTTGCACCCCCCCAGGGAGACGAAGACGGTGATCATGACGATGGCTGCCAAAAGTTTGCGTACTTGCATGGGACACCTCTGTTGTCGGACCTCGTTCAGACGTGGCAAGGTTAGCCAAATTCACCCCCGTTGTCAACGCGACCGGGGCAAAAACGACTATTGACCCTTGCCAATCTTTATTCTATAAAACGTCAAGGAGAAACGTACGTGAGCACGCAGAAAACCGACGTCAAAGAGCTGAACCTGGGGCTGAAAATCCGCCGGCTCCGTCAGGAGCTCCGGCTGACCCTGCAGGACCTGTCCGATCTCTCCGGCCTGTCGAAACCGCTCCTCTCACAGATCGAAAACGACCAGGTCATCCCCCCCATCGCCACCCTGTTGAAGATCGCCAAGGGGCTGAAAGTCGGTATCCACTACTTCTTCGAGGAGGAAGAGGACCGGCGCAAGGTCGTGCTGATGCGCAACGACCAGTTGAAGTTCAGCCGCCGCCGCTCCGGCAACGACTCCCCCCAGTCCTACCTTTACCACTCCCTTGCCCCGGGGATGCGGCACAAGTCCATGGAGCCGTTCCTGGTGGCGTTCGAAACGGGGGAGTGGGACGATTCCCAGCTCTACAGCCACGAGGGGGAGGAGTTCATCTACCTCCTGGAAGGAGAGCTGGAGTTCCACTACGGCAGCGACGTCATGGTCCTCCAGCCGGGAGACAGCATCTACTATAACTCCGCCGAGCCCCACGGCTACATCTCCCGGGGGGAGAAGAGCGCCACGGCGGTGGCCGTGCTCTTTTCCAAGTAGAAGATAATCACTGTGGTGCACAAATGCAAAGGGGGTCAGAAATCATGAAGAAAAAGATCGGTGTTGTGCTCTCAGGCTGCGGGGTCTACGACGGCAGCGAAATCCACGAAGCGGTCTTCACCCTCCTGGCTATCGACAGGAGCGGCGCAGAAGCGGTCTGCATGGCGCCGGACATCCAGCTCGACGAGGTCGACCACCTGGCCGGCGCCCCCACCGGGGCAAAGCGGAGCGTCCTCGTCGAATCGGCCCGCATCGCCCGGGGGAAGATCAGGAACATCGCCGAGGTGGGTGCCGGTGACCTGGACGCGGTCATCTTTCCCGGCGGTTTCGGCGCGGCCAAGAACCTGTGCGACTTCGCCGTCAAGGGTGCCGCGGCAATCCCCGACCCGGAGGTGGCACGCCTGCTGAAGGAGATGGCAGCGGCGAAAAAGCCGATCGGCGCCATCTGCATCGCCCCGGCCCTCATCGCCGCCGTTCTCGGCAAGGAGTACGCCCCCAAGGTCACCATCGGCACCGACGAGGGGACGGCCGCCGCCATCAACGCCACGGGCAGCTGCCACGTGAACTGCCCCGTCACGGAATTCGTCATCGACAAGGAGAACAGGATCGTCTCCACCCCGGCCTACATGCTCGCCGGCCGGATAAGCGAAGCAGCGGACGGGATCGAAAAGACCGTCAAGGCGGTCATCGACCTGATCTGACAGCCCGGGATCCGGCGCACTGAGCACGAAAAACAGCCCGTCCGGAAGGATGGGCTGTTTCTTTTGCCAACAGGCCGGAGCCGCTTGCCGCTACTCGTGCACACAGGCATGGGCGCCGAATCTCCGCGTCACGCTGTCGGCGATCTTCCGCATGTCGCCGCAATCGTTATGGAAGAGCGCCACCTCCAGATCGTTCTTGATATCGCCGGGAATCAGATCCTCCCTGACAAACACGTTCACGTCCTCCCCTTTCGTAATCCGAAGGGGCCCCGAATAGTCGACTCTCAGACCATCGCTGTAGATGCATTTCATACCACGCACCCCCTTTACATATTCATATTATCGCATATCCATTCCCGAATGGGTATGGCGCCGCATATCCGGCCGACAACAAACAAAGCCCCCGCCTGATAGGACGGGGGCTTTGTTTGTTGCACTGCTTTGCCTCACTGCTGCGGGAACGCTTACTCGTTCCACCCTTCCGGATGGGCTTCGCCGATCTGCTCCCAGTGCTCCGGCGAACGCCAGAGGGAGGAGAGGATCAGCTCGCGGATGTGGAGGAACTCCTTCGGCATCCGGTCGTACATCTTGACGAACAGCTCCTCGTGGGAGATGACCTCGTTCTGCCAGACATCCCGGTCAACGGACATGAGCTCGTTGAACTTCTCGCGGGACATCTCCAGCCCTTCCCACTCCATGTCCTCGTAACGCGGCATCCACCCCAGGGGGGACTCGACGGCGCCGGTTTTCCCCTGGACACGGTCGACGATCCACTTGAGAACCCGCATGTTGTCCCCGTAGCCGGGCCAAAGGAACTTGCCGTTCTCGTCCTTGCGGAACCAGTTGACGCTGAAGATCCTCGGCGGGCGGGCGATGGCGCGGCCGAACTGGAGCCAGTGGCCGAAATAGTCGGCCATGTGGTAACCGCAGAAGGGGAGCATGGCGAAGGGGTCGCGGCGGACGTTGCCGGTGGCGCCGACGGCGGCAGCCGTGGTCTCGGAGCCGAGGGTGGAGGCAAGGTAGACGCCGTAGTTCCAGTTGAAGGCCTGGTAGACCAGCGGCACGGTGTCCTTGCGGCGGCCGCCGAAGATGAAGGCGCTCATGGGAACCCCTTTGGGGTTCTCCCAGTCGGGGTCGATGGAGGGGCACTGGGAGGCCGGAGAGGTGAAGCGGGCGTTGGGGTGGGCAGCCGGACGGCCGCAGCCGGGGGTCCACTCCTGTCCCTGCCAGTCGGTCAGCCTGGCCGGCACCTCGCCGTCCATCCCCTCCCACCAGACGTCGCCGTCTTCCGTGAGGGCCACGTTGGTGAAGATGGAGTTCTTCTCGCAGGAGATCATGGCGTTGGGGTTGGTCTTGTAGTTGGTCCCCGGCGCCACGCCGAAGTAGCCGTACTCCGGATTGATGGCGTAGACCTGCCCATCGGGAGCGGGCTTGATCCAGGCGATGTCGTCGCCGATGGTGGTCACCTTCCACCCCTTCTCCTGCAACGGTTTGGGCGGGATCAGCATGGCGAAGTTGGTCTTGCCGCAGGCACTGGGGAAGGCGGCACCCACATAGGTCTTTTCGCCGGTGGGGGATTCGACGCCGAGGATCAGCATGTGTTCGGCCAGCCACCCCTCGTCCTTACCCTGCTTGGAGGCGATGCGCAGGGCGAGGCACTTCTTGCCCAGAAGGGCGTTGCCGCCGTAGCCGGAACCGAAGGACCAGATGGCCCGCTCTTCCGGGAAGTGGACGATGTACTTTTCCTTGTTGCACGGCCAGGGCACATCCTTCTGACCCTGCTCCAGAGGAGCACCGACGGAGTGAAGGCAGGGGACGAACTCACCATTGGGACCGAGCACATCGAGGACCTTTTTCCCCATGCGGGTCATGATCCGCATGTTGACGGCGACGTAGGGGGAGTCGGAGATCTCCACGCCGATCTTGGCGATGTTGGAGCCCAAGGGACCCATGCTGAAGGGGATGACGTACATGGTGCGCCCCTTCATGCACCCCTTGAACAGGCCGGTCAGTTTCTCCTTCATCTCCTTGGGGTGCATCCAATTGTTGGTCGGGCCGGCATCGTCCTTGGAGAGGCTGCAGATAAAGGTGCGGTCTTCAACCCTGGCGACGTCGATCGGGTCGGACCAGGCGAGGTAACTGTTGGGACGCTTTTCCGGATTCAGCTTGCGGAACGTGCCGCTCTGCACCAGCAGATCACACAGATTGTCATACTCCTCCTGCGAGCCGTCGCACCAGTGGATGCCCGCCGGCTGGCAGAGAGCCGCAACCTCTTCAACCCATTTAAGCAGTTGCTTGTTGGTTACTTCGTACCCCATACAAACTACCTCCCCTTGTAATTGGATAAACCAGAGTTTTATCCTCGCTTAAATAACATAAGCACGCCGAAAAAAAAAGATTAATATGCGACAATTGACGAAATAACCGGCACCCCTGGCCAGAACTTACACAGCAGTTCCGGACGGTTATTCCCCTTTCTTGCGCGGGGGACGACGGCGTTTCCGCCGGGGAGCCCCCTCCTTTTTCGCGGTGTCGCCGTGGGGGTGGCTCTCCAGCTTCTTGAGGTTCGGCTTGGTCCGCTTGTAGTCGTGGACGAAGAGGTCATCCTCGGCCCACTCCACCGGGATCTTCTCCTTGATGTAGTCGTGGATGTCCTCCAGGTGGAAGGCGCCGTCCTCGTCGGCCAGGGAGATCGCCTTCCCCTCGGCACCGGCCCGGGCGGTCCGGCCGATGCGGTGGACGTAATCCTCGGCGTCCTGGGGGAGGTCGTAGTTGATGACGTGGGAGACCCCGTCGATGTGCAGGCCGCGGGAGGCCACGTCGGTGGCGATCATGATCGGGAGCTTGCCGCTCTTGAAATCCTCCAGGATCCTGAGGCGCTTCTTCTGCTCCACGTCCCCCGAGATGACCCGGCAGGGGAAATCGTTGGCATTCAGGCGGTCGTGGAGGAACTCGGCCTCCCTCTTGGTGTTGACGAAGACCATGGTCCGCTCCATCCCCTCCTTGCGGAGGAGCCCCAGGAGGAGGGGGAACTTCTCCTTGCGGGAGACGTGGTAGAGCACCTGCTCCACCCGCTCGGCGGTCATCTGCTCCGGGGTGACCTCGACCTTCTCCGGCACGTTCATGAACTCGTAGGCGAGCTCCATCACCCGCCGGTTGAGGGTGGCGGAAAACATCAGGTTCTGCCGCTTGTCGAAGGAGGGGAGGCGCCTCAGGATGAACCGGAGATCGGCGATGAACCCCATGTCGAACATCCGGTCCGCCTCGTCGATGACCAGCACCTCGATATTCCCCAGGGAGTAGACCTTCTGTTTCAGGTAGTCGATCAGCCGTCCCGGCGTGCCGATGACCACGTCGGCCCCCTCCCTCAGGGCATTGCGCTGCAGCATGTAGTCGACCCCTCCGTAGATCGCCTGGATGGTGAATCCGCACTCCCCTCCCAGCTGCTGGGCATCCTTCTCGATCTGCACCACCAGCTCACGGGTTGGTGCGAGGATCAGCGCCCGGGGCTGACGGGGGTCGCCACGGCGTTCCTGGCTGAGGAGACGGGTAAAGAGGGCGATGAGGAAGGCGGCGGTCTTGCCGGTACCGGTCTGGGCCTGGCCGGCCACATCCCTGCCGGACAGGGCCAGGGGGAGGGTTTTCTCCTGGATGGGGGTGCAATCGGTGAAGCCAGTGGCGGCAATGCCGGCCTGGACGACGAGCGGCAGGTCGAGGTCAGTGAATTTCATGATGGTCCATTCTTACTCTGTTAGTTGCAACGGCGGAATTCTCTGCTTACAGGGGGGCGGGGAAAGGACGGCGACCGTGGCAGCTGCCATGGTGCGGGCCTTCAACAGGCCGGCGCAGTGAGCGCGGGAGTATGCCGTTGTCCATAATTTCGACATTTCAAGGAGATAGCTATATCACACCACGGCAGGTATGGCAAAGAAAACTCAAAACAGACTTCTCCCTTCCCGCTGACTGTGCTATTTTAGCTCCGTTTATCGTCAGAAAAGGATCTTTTGATGCAGACCATGATTGAAATAACCTCCCCCCTCTTCCTCCGTCCGGAAGAGCTGGAGAGCCCCATCGACTGGCGCAGGGCCTTTGGCAACGACAACCCCCTCGCCCTGGAAATCGGCTGCGGCATCGGCGACTTCATCGCCAAGACCGCGAGCGACAAGCCCGGCGTGAACTTCATCGCCATCGACTACTACAACAAGGGGTGCGACAAGACCTGCCGCCGCCTGGAGAAGCTGGGGCTCACCAATGTGCGGGTCCTGCGGGTGGAGGCACGGGAATTCATCGCCACCCACATCCCCCGCGGCTCCCTCTCCGCCGTCTACATCAACTGCCCCGACCCCTGGCCGAAGAAGCGGCACCGCAAGCGCCGCCTGGTAAGCAGCGGCTTCCTGGAGTTTCTCTCCCCCTACCTGGCGAGCGGGGCGGACTTCCACTTCGCCACCGACTTCGAGGACTACGGACTCGACGTCGCCGAGTTCATGCCTGCCATAGCCGGCTTCACCAACCTCCTGAAACCGGATCTCTACCGGCACGAGCTTGAGGGGTACCACCGCTCCAAGTACATGCTAAAATTCATGGCCGAAGGGAAGCAGATCCACTTCGTCCATTACCGGAAGCTCTGATGGCAGCGCCCTACCCCTGCCTGACGGCGGATATCCCCGGCACCGGCGGCATTTTCAAGGAGAGCGCCGAGGACTTCGAGGTCACCGAACTCCCCCTCTACCCCCCCTGCGGCAGCGGCGAGCATACCTACGTGCTGGTGGAGAAAACGGGGCTGACCACCCTGGAGATGCTGCGCCGCCTGGCAAAGGCCGCCGGCGTCCAGGAGCGGGAGCTCGGCTACGCCGGCATGAAGGACGCCCGGGGGATCACCCGTCAGACGGTGTCGGTGCCGCGGGTCCCCCCCGAACGGCTCCTCGGGCTCGAGATCCCCGGCATCCGCATCCTCTCCGCGGAGCTCCACGCCAACAAGCTGCGGCTCGGCCACCTTGCCGGCAACAGGTTCCGCATCAGGCTGCGCCAGGTGGCGGACGACGCCCCCGTGCATGCCGCCGCGGTGCTGGAGATCCTCCGTCGTCGTGGAGTGCCGAACTATTTCGGGGAGCAGCGCTACGGCAGCCAGGGGAACTCCGCGGAGGTCGGCCGCAAGCTCCTTCAGGGAGACCACGAGGGTGCGGTCAGGGCGCTCGTCGGCACGGGGGAGTCGGTACGGGACGAACGCTGGCGGGGGGGGATCGCCGCGTTCCGCGACGGCAGGCTGGATGCGGCGCTGGAGCTTCTCCCCGGGAACTGCCGCACGGAACGGGAGATCGTCAGGATGCTGCTCCGCAAGCCGGGGGAGTGGCAGCGGGCGGTGAAGTCCATCCATCCCCGCCTGGTCGCCCTCTATCTCTCCGCATGCCAGTCGGAGCTGTTCGACCGGGTGGTTGCCGCCCGGATGCCGGCCCTCGACACGCTCCTGGCGGGGGACATCGCCTGCAAGCATGCCAACGGAGCCTGCTTCCTCGTGGCTGACCCGGCGGAGGCCATCCCCCGGGCAGCGGCCTTCGAGATCTCGGCCACCGGCCCGATGTTCGGGCGGAAGATGCTCCTCCCGGAAGGGGCGGCCGCCGCCCTTGAGGCGGAGATACTGGCCGACTCCGGTCTGTCGGCCGCTGCGTTCGGCCAGGAGGGGCCCCTGAGGCTGGAGGGGGAACGCCGGCCGCTGCGGGTACCCCTCCAGGGTCCGGCGGTCCGGCAGGAGGGTGACGACCTGCTGCTGGAGTTCGCCCTGCCGAAAGGGTCCTACGCCACGTCGGTCCTGCGGGAAATCATGAAATGAGCACCGCGCCCGCAGAGCCTGGACAGCCCTGAGTTTACTGCTAGAATGTGTCCATCCGGAGGAGGAGTGTGCCATGAGAAACGAGAGTGGGCCCTACCGCGTGAACCTGTTCCGCCCGAAGAGCGGCTACATGAAAGGGGAGGTAGCCATCATGCTGGCGGCCCTCGTCGGCTGGGGGGTGGTGACGTTCGGCTTCCAGCTGCTGCTGAGGCTCACCGACGTACCGGGGCGCGGCAGCTGGCTCGCCGGTTTCAGCTTCTTCAACCTCCCCTTCCACTTCTGGTTCACCGCCCAGATGCTCCCCCTCTGGTTCATCATCATCTGCGTCCTGTTCAACCTCTGCATCGACAGGCTGAGCAAGCGGCAGAGCAGACGGAGGGACGGTTTCAATGACTGATGCCGGCCAGAAACTCATACCCATGGTCATCGTCTTCGCGGTGCTGCTCCTGTTCGTGGTCGCCGGACTGCTCTACAAGGCCCGGGAAAGCTCGGAGTACGGCGTCTCCGGCCGTTACAGCGGCCGGATCGGCGGCGGCGCCGCCATTGCCAGCAACTGGATGAGCGCGGCCAGCTTTCTCGGCATGGCCGGTCTTATCTACCTCTACGGCTATTCGGCCCTGGCCTATGTCATCGGCTGGACAGGTGGGTACGTGCTGCTCCTGGTGCTCCTGGCCGGCCAGCTGCGCCGCTTCGGCAAGTACACCGCCCCCGACTTCATCGGCGAACGTTTCGAATCCCCCGCCGCCCGGCTGATCTCCGCCGCCATCTCCATCGTCATCACCCTGGTCTACAGCGTGGCCCAGTTCAAGGGGATCGGCATCGTCTTCGCCTGGCTGATCGGCATCAACTACACCAACGGCGTCATCCTCGGCGCTGCCATCCTCATGGGGTACATCGTCCTTTCCGGCACCCTCGGGGTCGCCCGGAGCCAGAAACTGCAGTATTTCGTCCTGATCGTCACCTTCATCCTGCCGCTCATGGTCCTCGCCTACCGGCTCGGCTACTTCTGGGTGATGCCCCAGTTCGGCTACGGCCGGGCCATGACCGACCTCTCCCGGGAGTTCGGCACGGACATCTCGGCCCCCTTTGCCCATTTCGGCCTGTTCCACTGGACGGCCCTCTGCTTCACCCTCATGCTCGGCACGGCAGGGCTCCCCCACGTGCTCTCCCGCTTCTACACCGTCTCCAACGTGCGCGATGCCCGCTGGAGCGTGGTCTGGGGGCTCTTCTTCATCGCCCTGATCTACTGGTCGGCACCGGCCTACGCCGTGTTCGGGAGGCTGATCGAGGCCCGGGCCGGCATTGCCCTCCCCCCTGCGGCTGCCTACGCCATGGCCGACAACGTGGTCCTGCGCACGGCGCTCCTGGGAGGGCTCCCCCAGTGGCTGGTGGGGATGCTGGCCGCCGGCGCGGTCAGCGCGGCGTTTTTCAACGTGGCCGGGCTGCTGATGACCGGCGCGGCCTCCGTCTCCTACGACATCTACTACCGCCTGGTCAACCCCCAGGCCAGCGAAGGGCGAAGGATGTCCCTGGCCAAGGGGGCGACCCTGGTGCTGGCGCTGCTGGTGCTCCTCGGGGCACTCAATCCCCCCGGGCTCATAGCCGAGATCGCCGCCGTTGCCTTCGCCCTGGCGGGCAATACCATCTTCCCCGCCTTCCTCCTCGGCATCTGGTGGAGCGGCACGACCAGGCACGGCGTTATCTGCGGCATGCTTGCCGGCGTGCTGATCACCTTTGCCCAGCCCCTTTTCGGCTCCCTGCTGCCGCTGGTCAACACCATTTTCCCCCTTACCGCCTCGGCGCTCTGCGGAGCTCCCCTTGTCATACTCATAACCATCGCCGTCTCCAGGTTTACTCCACCCCCTTCGGAGGAGATCCGGCGCTTCCTCGCCGAAGAGGTCCACGGGCACCTGGAGTAGGGTGCGCCTGTTCACGGGAGAGATGACCACCCATGTCCTTTGTCACCAACAACCCGGGGAACATCATGGCATCGAGGGCGGCCAGGAGCCTGCTCGATGATATCCAGAAACGCATTTCCGCCCGGATGGCGGAGATGGAGTCCCGCGACTATCTCGGCCTGCTGCACATGATCAGGGATGAACTTGCCCGGGAAGAGGACATCGATGCCTGGATAGCCGGCGAATTCGCCTCCCTGAGCACGCAGCTCGCGGATGCCCGGCTCACCGACGAACTCGGCCACCTCTATGAAAAACTGACCACCCTGGCCGTCCGGCACTTCCAGGCCCGTTCCTCCGTCAGCACCCTCCACGAGTTCTGCGACCGGGCCATGGAAGTCCTCCTCTCCACCTCCATGACCATCGCCGTGGAGCTCCTCCGCCAGGAAGGGCACCGACAGCCGGACTGCGCCTGGACCCTCTTCGCCTCCGACGGCCTCGGCCGCCGCGAAGCCACCGGGAAGAGCCCCCTTGCCATCATCTTCATCCACGATGAGGACGACGGGGAAGGGGCGGGAGGATACTTCCATCTCCTCGCCCTGCAGCTGATCGCCATCTTGAGCCAGTGCGGCATCCTGCTCCAGATCGGTCCGCTGCGTAACGGCCACGTATTCTGGCACGGCCCCCTCGGCCAGTGGCGCCAGCTCATGCTGGAGTCGTCAAGCCACCAGGGTGTCGATGCCGCCGGCTCGCCCCAGAGCGACCGCTACGCCAGGGCGATCGAACTCATGGCCGACCTCCGCCCGCTCTGCGGGGACATGGCTCTGGCCGGACGGGTGACGGAGATGACCGGGGCGATACTTGCCTGGGAAAGGGAGCGGGAACCGTTTCGCCAGCTTGCCCGCCGCGTGGCGACCATGCCCGTGGCCCTGGGGATCTTCGGACGCTTTCGTACCGCCCGCAGCGGCAAGCACCGGGGGGAGTTCAGCCTCGACGAGATGGCCATCGGGCCGCTGGTCGCCTCGGTGAGGCTCATGGCCATTGCCTGCGGCATCAGGGAGACCTCCACCACGGAGCGGATCAAGGCGCTGCAGGCCGGCAGCCACCTCGGTGTCGCCCTGGCCGACCGGCTCCTGGTCGCACTGCATGACTTCACCCGCTGCCAGATCGACCGGCAAATCGCCGCCGGTGCCGGAGGGGAAGAGCACTTCTTCAACCCCGACCTGCTGGGGGATGAGGGGAAAGAGCGCTTCAAGGCAGGCCTGGAAGATCTGACCACCCTGCAGAGGCTCGTCTACCAGCAGATTGTCGAGGTCGACTAGCCATGAAGATCACGCTGTCCAGCGGAACCCTGTACACCATGCCCCTGCACAAGGTCTTTGCCATTGCCGGCGACCTGAAGTTCGACGGGGTGGAGCTGATCATCAACCAGGAGTTCCTGCGGGTGAACAGCGCCCTGCTCATCGAGGAGCTGCAGCAGCACATCCCCATCCTCTCTATCCATGCCCCGTTCATGCCCCTCGACGGCTGGGGGACGCCGGTGGACTCCCTGCACCGGTGCGTGGAGCTGGCCGACCGGCGGGGGATCCCCCTGGTAAACTTTCACCCCCCCTCGTGGCTGGGGTTCGAGGTTTCCTTCTGGCGCTGGCTCTACAAGATCCATGATTTCCAGAAAGAGGTCGGTACCGACGGGGTAATGGTCACCATGGAGAACATGCCATGGGTCGGCAGGTTCAAGGTGAACCCCCACATCCTCTCAGACACCCGGCAGCTGATCGATTTCGTCCAGGACCGCAACCTCTACCTGACCTTCGACTGTACCCACATGGGGTCGGGGAAGGCAAACTTCATCAACGACTTCTACCTCTTCTACAACAGCGGGCGGATCCGCAACATACACTTCTCCGACTACGGTCACGGCAGGGAGCACCTCATCCCGGGACACGGCATGCTGCCCCTGACCCGATTTCTCAACCACCTGCGCAACACGGACTACAACAGCACGGTAACTCTCGAGCTCTCCCCCCACGAATTCCCCCGGGACGAGGCCATCATACGGGCCGGCCTGGCGGAGATCCTGGAGTACCTGCGCCGGGAAACCAGCAAGTCACCTGCCCACCACCTGGTGCCGGAGAGCTGAACTCTGACGTGAGGACCACATGTACTGGGACTATTTCGGCTTCAGGGAACCACCCTTTTCCCTGACGCCAAACCCCGACTTTCTCTTTTTGAGCAGGTGTCACCAGGAGGCGTACGCCCACCTGCTCTACGCCATAGAAACCAGGGCGGGCTTCATCGAACTCTCCGGCGAGGTGGGGGCGGGGAAGACGACCATCATCCGCACCCTGCTGGGTGAGCTCTCCCCGGAAAGCTACCGCAGCGCCCTGATCTTCAACCCGACCCTCTCCCCCCTGGGACTGCTCCAGGAGATCAACCGCGAGTTCGGCATCTTTTCCGCGAGCAGCGAGTCCCGCGAGCTGCACCAGGCGCTGAACGAGTTCCTCCTCCGGGAGAACAGCGCCGGCCGGACCGTGGTGCTGGTCATCGACGAGGCCCAGAACCTCTCCCCTGCCGTGCTGGAACAGGTCAGGCTCATCTCCAACCTGGAGACGACCAGGGAGAAGCTGATCCAGATCGTCCTCGTCGGCCAGCCCGAACTGAAACAGCTCCTCGCCCGGGAAGAGCTGCGCCAGCTGAGCCAGCGGATAACCGTCCGGTTCCATCTCCAGCCGATGGAACCGGGCGACATCCACGCCTACATCCGCCACAGGATCAAGGTCGCAGCTGCCGGCCGGGAGCCCGTCACCTTCACCCCCGGGGCGGTCAAGCGGATCGCTGCCCACTCCGGCGGCTTGCCGCGGCTGATCAACGGGGCCTGCGACCGGGCGCTCCTCCTCGCCTACACCAGGGAGGTCCACGAAATCTCCCCCGCCATGGCCGCGACGGCAATCGCCGACCTGGCCCCGGAGGAAAAACCGCGGCGCACCAGGTACCGCCTGCCGGCTTTCGCCCTCCTGGCGGCTCTCTGCCTGGCCGCAGCCATCACCCTCGTCTCCCCCGGACCGGGAAAGAGTCCCGCCGTCCCGCCTCCGGGCGAAACACTGGACGAGCGTAACGGGGTGAAGCACCTCCAGGAGATGCTCCGCATGAACGGATTCTATGCGGGCACGCCGGATGGGAGGTTCGACGGGAAAACGGAGGAGGGGGTACGGCGGTTCCAGGAGAGGGAGCGGCTGAAGGTCGACGGCCGGCCGGGGGGACAGACGCTGCTGCGTCTTTACCAGAAATCCGGCGGCATCCTGCCGGCCATAACGACGGCGCGAGCCAGCTCCCCGCAACCGAGGTGATCCCATGAGCCTGATACTCGATGCGCTGCGCAAAATAGAAGAGGAACGCAAGACCAGACGCCAGGGGGGCGGCACTCTGCGCGCCGACGTGCTGACCTACCGGGGCACCCCCCTGCCGGCCAGGTCGCGCCTGGTCCCCGTGGCCGGCACCGTCGTGGCGCTAGTCACCGCGGCAGGGGCACTCTTTCTGTGGCACAGCGGCACGCCGCACCCCGTCGTCTCCGGGCAGAGCGTCGCCGTGGCACCCAGCCTCCGGCCCGAACCCCCTGC
>CALMBF010000023.1 GCA_937860145.1 uncultured Geobacter sp. | reverse complement strand
GATCTAGTACGGTCTCGTGGGCTCGGAGATGTGTATAAGAGACAGATCATCTCCTATGTAGCTGTTTCATGAGGATTTTTCCGCGGGGCCCGCGAAAATAGTTCTTGCATTAAATTTTCCATACGTTATATGCTTTTTATGTAAAGCGAGGTGATCTCTATGCTCACGAGAAAGTTCCGCAGAATGCAACTTGCTTGTCGGGCAATGGTGACGTCGGGGGGTGAGAAGTTCGACGCCCTGACGGAAAACATCAGCCTCGACGGCCTGTTCCTCCGCACCGAATGCCCCATCCCCGTCGGTCGCAAAGCCGCGATAACCCTGAACCTCCCCAGCGCATCCACGAGTGAGGCAGTCATGGTCGAGGGCGAAGTGGTGAGAAGGGACGACCATGGCCTGGCGTTCCAGTTCAAGTCCCTCAGCCATGATACGTTCGCCCTGCTCCGGATGGTCCTGGGCAAGAGACCGCACTACATCTGACGAGTCATTCCGTGCCTGGAAATGAAAAGCCCGCCGGGGGTCCGGCGGGCTTCTTTTGTTCCCGTGGCAGCAGGTCAGAGGGGGGGGCTCCCCCCGCCCCTCTGCCGGGCCTCCTCGATCTCCCCGGCCGTGGCCGGGCGCACCTCCTGCACCGTGCAGGCGAACAGCAGCGGGATGCCGGCCAAGGGGTGGTTGCCGTCCAGGACCGCCTTCCCCTCGGCGATGTCGGTGACGGTGGCGAACACCTGCTCCCCGTCACCCCCCCCTTCCGGCGTCCCTTCGACCTGCATCCCGACGGAGAGGGGCTGGGGGAGCTCGTCGACCGGGACGATGGTCACCAGCTCGGGGTCGTAGTCGCCAAAGGCATCCGCCGGCTGCAGTTTCACCGCCACCGAGTCGCCCACCGACTTGCCGTGCAGGGCGGCCTCCACCGGGAGGAAGATGGCGTTGTAGCCGCCGTGCACGTAGCTGAGGGGCTCCCTCCCCTCGTCGATCATGTTTCCCTCCGTATCAACGAGGGTGTAGGCAAGGGTGACGACGGTATTCCTGGTAATCGTGTTCATGGTATCTCCCACTGTTCGTTCACGGCCTAAGCCGGCGAGCCCTGGATGCTGACCCGCATCCGACTCTCCTTCCCCCCCGGGCGGGTGAGCATGGTACGCCAGGGGGAGGCAAAGCTCAAGGGTTTCCCGCCCCCCGGGGGGGATCGAAGGAGATCTCCCCGATGGAGCGGAAGAGGGCCCCGCCGCTCCCCTCGATGAAGTGGAGCACCTGCAGGTTGACGGGGATGCCGACGAAGTCGCCGCACTCCCGCAGGTCGGTGCGCAGGCCGTAGCACGGCTTCCCCAGGGCCGAGGCGAAGCCGACCTCGCTCGCGGTCCCCGAATCCACTTCCGCCCCGTCCAGAACGGCGAGGAGGAGGTCGCTCCCCCTGATCCCCGCCTCGTTGCAGCGGCCGATCCCCCCCGCGATCCGCCTGAAGGCGGCCACCCGCTCGCCGTAGCTCTCCAGGGAGGATGCGGCGGCGATCTCGCCGGCGAACTGGCCCTGTTCCCAGGGGTCGAAGACCGTGCACCCCAGCTCCTTCAGGCGCTCCTTCACCCTCTCCCGGTAGGGGGAGTTTTCCGGGCTGAAGCCGAGGGGGGAGGCGAGGTAGATCGTCGTGGGTGCCATGGGTGACCTCGATTCCGGGGACGTTTCCGCTCAGGGAGCGAGGGGGCGAGTATACCCTCTTCCGCGCCGGGATGCAACGGCAGGCGCCGCCACCCACCCGTCCGCAACCCCGGTCAGGGGCGGGTGGCAGGGGGACCGTCACGGCTTTAGCCTTGCAGATCGGCACGTTACGGGAAGCCGCGCCCCCATGGTCACTTCCCGGCGTGCACTGGCCATCACGTTTTAATTCAAACATTTTGCGTTGACTTTGTGCCATCCGATCAGTACCATGACGAAAATTTTCACACGCAGCTGATAGACGATAATACTCAACCATCCGCGAGGGTGGGGCGGAAAGCCTTCAGGATCTCTCCGAGACAGCCGGGTTGCCGAAATATCACACGATATGGGCCCCGGCTTCTTTTATGCCCGCAACTAGGGTGACGGGGCGCGGGGAAAGGAGGCGATCATACGCTCGAACAGATTCGCGGACGGGTTCCCCCTCCGCAGGATGCTTGCCGCGTCGGTAGCGGCAACCATGCTCGCCCTGGCCACGGTGGTCCCGGCCAGGGCCGAAACGGTCTCCCTCCAGTGGGACCCGAACAGCGATGCCGACCTGGCAGGGTACAAGCTCTACTACACCCCCACCACCTCACCACTCACCTCGGCCACCCCCCTCGATGTCGGCCTCCAGACGACGACCTCGGTCACCGGGCTCGACCCCGGCCAGTCCTACAACTTCGCCGTAACCGCCTACAACTGGTCAGGGACGGAGAGCCCGTTCTCCAACATCGTGACCCTGGCGGAACAGGTGGCGC
>CALMBF010000022.1 GCA_937860145.1 uncultured Geobacter sp. | reverse complement strand
AGATCTAGTACGGTCTCGTGGGCTCGGAGATGTGTATAAGAGACAGGTCCCCGAGAGCCTGAAGCACGGGGCAGGGGGGACGTTCAGGGCCTATGCCGGTACGGTGGCCTCGGGCCGGGTCGGCAGGGGTGACGAACTGATCGCCCTCCCCTCCGGCGTGACGGTGCGGGTGGCGTCGATCCTGGCCGGCGGGCACGAGCTCGATGCGGCCCGGGCCGGGAGCGCCGTGGCCCTGACGGTGGTTGGGGAGCACGACATCGTCCGCGGCGACCTCCTCTCTCTCCCCCAGGAGCGCCCCGAGGTGGCCGACCAGTTCAAGGTGCGCCTGATCTGGATGGACGACGCGCCCCTGTTTGCCGGCCGGCAGTACGAGTTCCACGGTGTTGCCGGAACGGTGAAGGCGGAGATCACCCGCCTGCGGAGCCGGATCGACCCGGAGCGGTGCCGCCGCCTGGCCGCCGACACCCTGGGGAAGAACGACATCGCCGAGGCGGAACTGCACCTGGCCCGTCCCATCCCCTTCGACCCCTACGAGGTGAACCGGGAGACCGGCGCCTTCATCCTCGTCGACCGCCTGACCAACGCCACGGCCTGCTGCGGCATGATACTCCACCCCCTGCGCCGGGCGGAGAACGTCCACTGGCAGACCGAGACCGTGGACCGGCAGGGGCGCACCGCCATCAAGGGGCACGGGCCGAAGGTGATCTGGTTCACCGGCCTCTCCGGCTCGGGGAAGTCGACGGTTGCCAACGCCCTGGAGGCGCGGCTGAACGCCATGGGGCGCCACACCATGCTCCTGGACGGGGACAACATCCGCCACGGCCTGAACCGGGACCTGGGGTTCACCGAGGCGGACCGTGTGGAGAACATCCGTCGCATCGGCGAGGTGGCCAAGCTGATGACCGACGCGGGCCTCATCGTCATCACCGCCTTCATCTCCCCCTTCCGGGCCGAGCGGGACCTGGTCCGCTCCATCATCCCGACTGGGGAGTTCATCGAGGTCTTCGTCGACACCCCCCTGGAAATCTGCGAGCAGCGGGACCCCAAGGGGCTCTACAAGAAGGCCAGGGCAGGGCAGATCCCCAACTTCACCGGCATCAACTCCCCCTACGAGGCGCCGCTGCAGCCGGAACTGGCCATCGACACGTCAGTGGTATCCATCGACGAGAGCGTTGAGCGGATCGTTAGTCTGGTGGCGGAGTAACAGGTATTTTTATGACAGATTACCCGAAGATATCCATCGTCACCCCCTCCTTCAACCAGGGGAAGTACCTGGAGAAGACCATCCTCTCCGTACTGGAGCAGGGGTACCCGAACCTTGAGTACATCATCATCGACGGCGGGAGCACGGACGAGTCGGTGGAGATCATCAGGAAGTACCAGGACCGGCTGGCATACTGGGTGAGCGAACCGGACCGGGGTCAGAGCCACGCCATCAACAAGGGGTTCGAGCGGGCGACGGGGGAGATCTTCGGCTGGCTCAATTCGGACGATTGGTACCATCCGGGGGCGCTGCAGGCGGTAGCGGATGCCTTTGCCGCCAATCCCGATGCCGGGGCGGTGGTCGGCGCGGGGGACATGTACTACCAGGAGAGCGGCAGCACGCTCCTGGTGGAACCGTTCGAGGTGACCCTGGAGTCTCTATACCGTTTCGTGGAGCGCTATTTCTGCCAGCCATCGTGCTTCTTCACGTCATCGGCATGGAAGCAGTGCGGACCGCTGGACGAGTCGCTGCACCTTGCCATGGACCTTGACTTATGGCTGCGGATGGCCACAGAGGTCCGTTTTATCCCGATCCCGGCCAACCTGTCGGTGAGCCTTGTCCATGCCGATGCCAAGACGAAGGCGCAGTCGTCGCTGTCAATTGTCGATGCGTGCCTGGTGATACTGGAGCATGGGGGCAAAAAAGAGTCTCGCTCCACACTGGCAGAGTTTGTTTCCGGGCTGTTTGCTGCCAGGGAGGAAAACACGAAACTCCATGCAATCATTGCCGGCAAAGAGCGGGAGTTGCAGGATATCCACGACACGCATGCCATTCTGTCTGAAAAAAAACACAATGCAGAATGCAGGCTGAAGATGGCTGAAGATCGTCTGTCTGCCATGGAGCAGTCGCTCAGCTGGCGCCTGACAGCACCACTGCGCCGGCTTGGTGACAGGTTGAATCCCCTAAAGCGAGAAAGCTGATACATGACCAGAACCGCAGTATTCACCATCGTATCCAAGAACTATCTCCATTTTGCCCGGACCCTGATGCAGTCGGTCAAGGATGTCCATCCCGGATGGGATCGCCATGTTCTCCTCGTGGATGAGGTCCGCAACGATTTCGATCCCGCGGCAGAAGATTTCATCGTTACCGAAGTCCGGGAACTGCCGCTGCCGCAGATGAACAGGTTCCTCTTCCGCTACACCATCCTGGAACTGAACACGGCGGTAAAGCCGTGGATGCTGGAATACCTGTTCGACACGGGCAGCTATGACCGGGTGATTTACATCGACCCCGATATCTACCTGTACCGGCCGATGCACGAGGTCGAGGAGGCGTTGTCGGCCGGCAGCCTGATGGTGCTGACGCCCCACCTTACCGGTCAGCTCGACGGCAAGAAGCCGACAGAGTTGGAGATCATGCGGGCCGGCGCCTATAACCTGGGATTCATCGCCCTGGCACGACACCCTGAAACGAAGAGCTTCCTCCACTGGTGGCAGGAAAAACTTGAGTATCAGTGCGTGGTGGATTTCGAGGCCGGTCTCTTCGTCGACCAGAAATGGATCGATCTGGTCCCTGGGATGTATCCGGACGTCTCTATCCTGCGTCATGAGGGATACAATGTCGCCTACTGGAACCTGCTTCATAGAAAACTCGAATCTGTCGACGGCACGGCAAGAGTTAACGGCGCTCCCCTCGTATTTTGCCATTTCAGCGGGATAAACCCGAATAATCCCCAACCGCTCTCCAAGCATCAGGATCGTTTCCAGTTGTCAGATCTCCCCGAGTTTGGTCGCCTCGCCCGCGAATACTGCGCCCGGGTGATCGGCAACGGCATGGCGACGTGCAAACAGTGGGAATATGCCTTCGGCCGCTTTTCCGATGGGACCCCGGTGGAAGACCACATCCGCTACTGCTATCGCAATGCCCCCGATCTGCAGGCCCTTATGGGTGATGACCCTTTCAGCAGACGGGACAAGCTGGTGACCGGACCCCAGAACGACCAGGCCGTCCCGGTTACCCCTGTCATGCGTCATCTCTGGAACCAGCGCCCAGATCTGAAAAGCGCATTTCCAGAGATCGACGGTCGTGACCGCCTGGCGTATGCCCAGTGGTTCGTCATGAACGGGGCAGCGGAAAACGGCATAGCTGAAGAGTTCATCGCCCCTGTCCGTGCCGCCCTGGATGCCGGCGTCGGGCAGCTTTCCACGGTTTCCAGGCTCTTTCTGCAGTTGACGTATCGCATCGGTCCCGCTGCGGTCAATCTTTTCCCCTACCGCTTGCGGCAGTTCGTAAAAGAAAAGATGTTTGGCCCCTCGACCGTTCAGGATGAGCCGACGGAGACATTTTCCGTTCCTCGGGAGACCGTGACGGTGAATGCCGCTGTCGATGGCGTCAACATCATCGGCTATGTCCGGTCGGAGCACGGCCTGGGGGAATCATCCCGCCGCTGTGCTGCTGCCATGATCCCATCCGGGATCCCCTTCCTCTTATACGACTTCAACGTGGGCAATGCCAGCCGGGTCAGTGATACGACCTATGAGCAGCACATCGAGGCGACAAACCGCTACCGGATCAACCTGATCCACATCAATGCCGACCAGATGCCCGTGCTGTACCGGACCGTCGGGTCGGAGTTTTTCAGGGACCGTTACAACATCGGTTTCTGGCACTGGGAGCTGCCGGAGTTCCCGGACGAGTGGCTCGGTTCCTTTGCCATGCTCAACGAGGTATGGGCACCGACGGAGTTCGTCGTCAGGGCCATCAGCGAGAAATCACCCGTACCGGTGGTCAGAATGCCCCATGCCATCGACTTCCGCATCACCGGTGAACTCTCCCGCGCAGCCCTGGGGTTGCCTGACAATGAATTCCTGTTCCTCACGATGTACGACCTCAGTTCGTTCCAGGCCCGCAAGAATCCCCAGGCGGTCATCCGTGCCTTCCACGAGGCGTTTCCCGACCGCTGCGGGGTGAAACTGGTGGTCAAGACCCAGAACTCCCACCACCACCCCAACGAGCTCAGGGAGCTGCAGGAGTTCATCGCCGCGTACCCCGGCATCATCCATATCGACCGGACCATGACCCGCCAGGAGGTGTACGAACTGGAAAACCTCTGCGACTGCTTCGTCTCCCTGCACCGCTCCGAGGGGTTCGGGCTCGGGCTTGCGGAGTCCATGTTCCTCGGCAAGCCGGTCATCGGTACCGACTGGTCGGCCAACACCGACTTCATGAACCACCGCAACTCCTGCCCGGTGGATTATGAACTGGTGAAGCTGGAGCAGAGCTACGGCCCCTACGCTGCCGGACAGGTCTGGGCACATCCCGATGAGCACCAGGCTGCCTGGTACATGAAGCGGTTGGTGGAGGACGGGGCGTGGCGCAGGGAGATCGGCAGGTTGGGGGAGGGGACCATCAAGACCGAGTATTCGCCCAAGGCGGTCGGCGAGATGTACCGGAAGCGGTTCAAGTACATCGGGGTGTGATGCGCGTTCTGTTTGACATATCGGTTCTTGGTACCGGGCACCACAACCGGCTGGCCAAGACCGGCGTGTTCAGGGTCGTGGCGCAACTGGCAACCGGCCTGGTTGCCTCGGACGATTGTCAGGTGACATTCTGTGCCAGCCGCTACAACCTTTCCCAGTGCAGCGGCTACCTTTCATCCGTGAACAACCGTACCCCCCTGGCAAAACCCTTCCCTCCGTGGCTTTCGGGAATCTATGACCGGATCGATCCGGTAGACGGCACCATATGCGGCGGCAGCTTCAGCGTCTACCGCTCGCGCCTGCTGGGGCTTGCCTATAGCCTGGGGCTGCGCTGTCTCTCGCCGGTTGACGAAAGTACTCTTGCCGCGGCCGACATTTTCCACTCCCCCTATGATCCGCTGCCGCGCAGCCTGCAGCGTGCCGGAACGAGGCCGGTGCCGTTCCTGACGGTGTACGACCTGATCCCCCTCAAGTATCCGCAGCTCTTCCCGGAATTCGGCGCGCGGATGATGCGGGAGCGGCTTGCCTCCTGCAGTGGGCGGACAACCTATCTCTGTATCTCGGAAGCCACGCGCAGGGATCTCTGCGAGCTCTTCCCGGCCATCGATCCGGCAAGGACGGTGGTGACGCCGCTGGCCGCCTCGGACCTGTTCCGCCCCTGTGACAGCGCCGACGGTATCCTCGCCGTCAAGGCCCGCTACGGCGTGCCGGCGGATGCAGCGTATCTGCTGAGCGTCTGCACGCTGGAGCCTCGCAAGAACCTGCAGCAGACCATAGGGAGTTTTGCACGCCTTGTCCGGCAGGAACGGATACAAGACCTCTGGCTCGTGCTGACCGGCGCGGAAGGATGGGACGACGGAGCAGTCGTTCGGGCCATCGACGACAGCGGGGTGCGGGAGCGGATCATCACGACCGGTTTCGTCCCCGACGAGGATCTGTCGGCGCTGTATGGCGGTGCCGTCGCATTCGTCTACCCGTCCCTTTACGAGGGGTTCGGTCTTCCTCCGCTTGAGGCGATGCAGTGCGGCACGCCGGTGATCACGTCGAACACGTCGTCCCTGCCGGAAGTGGTGGGTGATGCCGGGATCATGGTAGACCCGTCGGATGCCGAGGCTCTCTGTCAGGCAATGCTTGACCTGTACCATTCAGCGGAGCTGCGTCGGCAGATGAGTATGAAGGGGATTCAGCGGGCGGCCAGCTTCAGTTGGGAGCGCTGCGTGCGCGAGACGGTGCAGGCAT
The DNA here is from genome assembly GCA_937860145.1 of uncultured Geobacter sp. Classification (GTDB taxonomy): domain Bacteria; phylum Desulfobacterota; class Desulfuromonadia; order Geobacterales; family DSM-12255; genus CALMBF01. The sequence continues at coordinate 6,805 of CALMBF010000022.1, read as the reverse complement.
ACCGACGTGCATTGGGATAATTCTGGATCGTTCGATACGGCGTACGTCGGTGAGCCGGTACTGCCAGGCAAATCATGCAATGGGACCATGAATGACTTTTTCGGCACTTAATTATTTTCTCTTTTTACCGCTGGTTTTTCTCGCCCATCATTTCAGCCCGGCCGGATTCCGCTGGGTTGTCCTGCTCGTGGCGAGTTTTCTGTTTTACGCCGCCCTGAAAGTACCCCACCTCCTGGTGGTCCTCCTTGCCGTGAGCGCAATCTCCTACGGATTCGGCCTCTGGCTTGGTAACTGCAAGGACGAAAAGGGCCGATTGCGCATTCTCTGGGGAGGAATAGGGTCGAACCTGCTCATCCTTGTTCTGCTCAAATATCTGCCGTTCCTTTCCCGCGTCCTGAACCAGCTGTTCACAGTTGTCTCCCCCGGCGCATCGATCCCATCGGCAAAGGTCATAGTTTCAATCGGGGTCTCATATTATGTCTTCCAGGCGATTTCATATCTTGTCGACATATATCTGGAAACAGCGGAGCCAGAGCGGCACTATGGCTATTTCATCCTGTATCTGGGATTCTTCCCGAAATTACTGCAAGGCCCCATTGAACGGGCAACCGATCTCTTGCCTCAGCTACACCGGCACTACTCCTTTTCGTACGAAAACGTCCGCTCCGGACTGCTGATCTTTACCTGGGGACTGTTCAAAAAGGTGGTAATCGCTGACCGGCTGGCTCCTCTGGTTAACCTGGCGTATGACAACGTGCATGCATACAGTGGTGGTGCTTTCTTGCTGGCGACATACCTGTTTGCCCTGCAGATCTATTTCGACTTCTCGGGATACACGGACATGGCGCTCGGCAGTGCGCGCTTGTTCAATATAAACCTGACCGAAAACTTCAACAGCCCGTACTTTGCCCGCTCTACGGCCGAGTTTTGGCGTCGGTGGCATATCTCGTTCTCCCGGTGGATACTTGATTACATTTTCAAACCACTGCAGATTTCCTTGCGGAACTGGCGGGAATACGGGATGGCAGTGGCGCTGTTGTTGACTTTCCTGATTTCGGGGCTCTGGCATGGGGCGAACTGGCAGTTCGTGGTATGGGGTGGGCTGCACGGACTGTATCTCTCTGCGTCGGTATTTTACAAGCCGTGGCAGAAAAAGATTCACTCTGCGCTCAACCTGAAGAAAAACCCGATCCTTGGCTACTGGCAGATGTTTGTCACCTTTCACCTTGTCTGTTTCGCCTGGATTTTTTTCAGGGCCAGCTCTATTGCCGATGCTGCCTACGTCGTGAAGAGCATTTTCAGCGGGACTGGATTTATCCGTTCACTTCAGGCATATCTGGATGCTCTGCTGGCAGACCGGCTGGAAATCTATCTGCTGGTGTTTGCACTGATCATGGTAGGTATCAGGCATGCTTCGGCACAAGTTTTCGCCGCCCGGTTGGAGAGCCTTCCTTTCTGGATACGGTGGCCTGCTTACTATTCGCTGGCAATGATGGTGATTGTATTGGGTGTTTACGGGTCTAAAAGCAAATTCATCTACTTCAATTTCTGAGCAATGATAAAAATTACCGCCAAAATAATTGTTATGACCATTCTGGTCGTTGCTTCGTGTGCATTCATACTCAAGATGCCGGTGAGGTATAGCCATGATCTGTCCCAGATCATGCTCAAAAGGGAGATCCTGGCCGGGACGTCATCACCCAAGATTGTCTTTGTGGGGGGAAGCAACCTTCTGACTGGCCTTGACAGCACGCTGATCAAGGAAAGACTGCACTACAACGTGGTCAATCTGGGCCTGTATCAGGGATTTGGTATCTCTTTCCTGCTTGAACAAGCGAAACCGTACATCAACAGCGGCGATATTGTCGTCATTGTTCCCGAATATACCCTCCTGCTCATAGATGGCAACTTCTGGCCGTTTGACGAGCATGCGATCAAGTGGTCGTTGGCGCTGTCCCCTGCCAGTGCTTTGGAGCAGATCTATTTCAAGCGGGGGAAGATGGATTTACTGTTGAAAAGTGTTTCAGAACTCTCCCGCGACAAACTCCTGGCGCTCACCAGGTGTATCGCCAGCAGAAAGTTGACGGACCTCTATGGCCAGGGTTATCTTTACGGCTATTTGCACATTGACCAGAACGGTGATGCGAGACATTACTCCGAAAAAAAAGTTCCACTGGAAAAAATGGAATGGTATGGGTACAAGTACAAAAAAACGATTACCGATGGTTCGAAAATAAAGGATATGAACGAATTCAATTCGTTCGCACTATCCAGAAATGCCAGGGTTTACTTTTTATACTCCGTGTATCCCCAGGCACTTTTTGATGAGAACAGAGAAGCATTTTTCAATTCATATACACAATTGAAGGAGCAATTGCAGTTCACAGTCCTTGGCAAGCCGGACGATTTTGCTTACCCGATCGAGTATTTTTCTGACACGCCGAACCATTTGACCCAACTAGGCAAGAGAGTAAGAACACATAAAATAATCGAACTGTTGGGAACGGAAATCAGAGCAGCGTCAGGACATCCATGAACCTCCTCTACGATCACCAGATCTTCGACCTGCAGCGGTACGGCGGCATTTCCCGCTACTTCTGTGAGTTGATGCGGGTGTATGCTTCCAAGGGAGAACCACACTTCACATTGGCCTGCCCCTACACCACCAATGCGTACCTCTGGGAGGCGGAGTTCCTGTGCCTGAACACCCCGGTAACCCGTCGCCGTTATCGGGGGAGCGGCGTGGTGAACAACCTCCTGGCCAGGCGCCACAACCGGCCGGCATCGGTACGTGCCCTGCACGCCGGGGATTATGACCTCTTCCACCCGACCTACTACGATCCTTATTTCCTCGAGCACCTGGGGGATAAGCCGTTCGTGCTCACCGTGCACGACATGATCCATGAGCGCCATCCCGATTGCTATGCGCCGGATGAGGGGACGTCGGATCGGAAGCGGCTGCTGGTAGAGCGCGCCAGCCATGTCATTGCGGTGTCCGAAAGTACCAGGTCAGACCTGATTGATCTTTTCAAAACACCTGCCGATAAAATTACCGTAATATATCACGGGTGCTCCCTTCTCCCTGATCCCGGCCCCCGGCTTCCGCACCTGCCCCGGCAGTACCTCCTCTACGTGGGTGAGCGGAGCCGCTACAAGAATTTTGCCTTTGCCCTCCGGGCGCTGGCCCCGCTCTTCCGGGAACATCCGGACGTGCATCTGCTCTGCGCCGGCGGCGGCCCCTTCACCGGGGAGGAGTCGGCCCTGATGGCAGAGCTGGCGATCGACGACCGCAGCCTGCAGGTACACCTCGACGACCGGGGGCTTGCCGCCGCGTACCGTGGGGCGGTTGCCCTGGTGTTCCCCTCCCTCTGCGAGGGGTTCGGCATCCCGGTGCTGGAGGCCTTCGCCTGCGGCTGTCCGGTTCTGGCAAGTAACAGGAGCTCCCTCCCCGAGGTCGGGGGGGAGGCTGCCCTCTACTTCGACCCGGAAAACGGCGAGGAGCTTCTGTCCCAGGCGGCCAGGCTCCTCTCCGACCCGTCCCTGCGGCAGGAGTTGGCTGCTGCCGGCCGGGAGCGGGTGAAGGGGTTTACCTGGGAGCGGGCCGCCCTCGAAACGAGGGGGGTCTATGAGCGGGTGGTGCAGGGGAGGGGGGGACGCCGTGATTAGGAGTGTTTGGCAGGCTCTTTCGGAAAAGTTGCGTCCGAATCCGCTTTCGCTCAAGTCTGCCCTCGGCCGGTGCCGGCAGCGGATCCCCCGGGTGGGAACGCTCGTGGACATCGGTGCCTCCAACGGCAGCTGGTCCCTGCTTGCCCGGCGCTATTTCCCGGAGATGGCCTGCTTCATGGTCGAAGCGCAGGAGGAGCATGCCCCCACGCTGGCAGGACTGACGACGTCCCGTCGCGGGTTCGATTATATTATCGCGGCTGCGGGGAACGAGGACGGTACGGTCAACTTCCAGGGTGGGGACCTGTTCGGCGGCGTCGCGACGCACAACCGCTCCGGCGACGGTTACCGGCAAGTCCCGATGGTTGCCATCGATTCGCTGGTGAAGGAGCGGGGGCTCACGCCGCCGTTTATCCTCAAGCTCGATACCCACGGGTTCGAGGTCCCCATCCTCGAGGGGGCCCGGGAAGCCCTGAAACAAACGGCGCTGGTCGTGGTCGAGGTATATAATTTCCAGCTTGCTCCCGACAGCCTGCGGTTTCACGAGATGTGTTCGTATCTGGAGAGCCGTGGTTTCCGCTGCGTGGACATGTGTGACCCGATCTTCCGCGCGGACGGGGTCCTCTGGCAGATGGATCTCCTCTTCGCTCCCGAGGACAGTGCCGAATTCACGTCGAACAGCTATGCCTGAGTCAACCCTATGACCGAGTCCCGGAACAAACCGACAATAACCGTCGTCACCACCAACTACAACGGCGCCGCCTGGCTGGAGCAGGCGATGGTGAGCGTGCTGGGGCAGGAGTATCCCAACCTGGAGTACATCGTCATCGACGGCGGTTCCACGGACGGCTCCCGGGCGATCATCGAGAAGTACCGGGATCGCCTCGCCTACTGGGAGAGCTCCCCGGACCGGGGCTTTGCCCACGCCTACAACAAGGGGTTCGCCCGGGCACGCGGCGATATCATGGCCTGGCTGAATTCCGACGATCTTCTCGCCCCCTGGGCACTGGAGACGGTGGCCCGCTGCTTCACCGACTGCCCCGAGGTGCAGTGGCTCACCACCTTGTATCCCCTGGTCACCGGAACCACCGGCAGGACGACCCTGACGCCGGCCGACCCGTTCAACCGGGAACTTTTCTACGCCGGGGTCTACGGCCGGGTGCTCCCCTTCATCCAGCAGGAGTCGACCTTCTGGCGCCGGGAGCTGTGGGAGGCCGCCGGGGGGGCACTGGACGAGAACCTGCAGCTGGCCATCGATACGGACCTCTGGGCGCGTTTTTTCCAACGGGCGGAGCTCTACGGGGTGAGCACCCCTCTCGGCTGTTTCCGTTACCGGCCCGATTCCAAGAGTGGCCGCGACATCGCTGCGTACTACGCTGAAATGGCCCGGGTGCTCGGGAGATACGACAACGGCCTGTTCGCCCGGCTGCTGCGGAAGCGCTATTTCCCCGAGATCGTCAAGCATCTCGCCCCCGTGGTGAAACCGCCCCGCTATCGTGGCAAGGTCCTCTCGTGGGATAAATACTCCGATTGCTACCGCGTCCGGGATGAGCGGATCAGCTTCCGCAACACGCTGCGCTGAGGACCCTATGCCCCCTCGCATCTCCATCATAACCCCTTCCTACAACCAGGGGCGCTACATCGAGGCGACGATACTGAGCGTGCTGGAACAGGGGTACCCGGAGCTGGAGCATATCATTGTCGATGGCGGCTCGACGGACGGGACCCCGGCGATCCTGGCCCGCTACCCCCACCTGAAGGTGATCAGCGAGCCGGACCGCGGCCAGGCCGACGCGGTGAACAAGGGGCTGCGGCTGGCGAGCGGCGAGATCATCGGCTGGCTCAACTCCGACGATACCTACTTCCCCGGTGCCCTGGCAGATGCGGCGGCGACGGTTGATCCGGCAAAGGGGGTCTTCATCGCCATGGGGCGCTGCGCCTACATCGACGAAGAGGGCAACCCCACGGGCGCCGAACACCCGAGCGCGTTCGTCAGCCACGAGCGGGTGGTGGAGATCTGGAAGGGGTACACCATCCCGAACCCGGCGGTCTTCTTTCACCGGCAGGTGTACGAGGAGTGCGGCGGCCTGGACGAGAGCCTGTACTTTGCCCTCGACTACGACCTCTTCTGCCGCTACACGGCCCACCATGCCATCGTGGCAATCGACCGCCTCTGGGCAACCTACCGTCTGCACCGGGCCGCCAAGACCAGCGAGCAGTCCCAGGGAGAGCTGCTGGAAAAGTCCCTGGTGGTAAGCCGCCGCTACTGGGGAGAGCCGGGTTCCGCCCGGTGGTGGCGCTACCGGCTCTCGTTCTGGTGGTACGGCGGGGAGCTCGGCATCGCCGCCCTGAAGCGTCTCAACCGGGCGGACCGTGCCTGGCGGGAGGGGTGCTACCCGCAGTTCGCCGGCAACCTGCTCCTGGCAACGCTCATCTTCCCCCCGGTGGTGTTCCGCTCCCTTGTCCTGCCGCGGCTGCGGGGGGAGGGGCGATGAAGGTCCTCGTCATTGCTCCCTTCGTCCCCTGGCCCCTCAACCAGGGGGGGGCGATCAGGGTGTTCAACCTCGTCACGGAGCTTGCCCGGTCACACCAGGTGACCCTGGCATGCCTGACCGACGGCAGGGACGCGGATTTCGGGCCCCTTGCCGGGTGCTGCCACCAGGTGCACGCCGTACCCCGCCCCCCGGATTTTCTCCGGGACTTCGGCGGGTTCCTCTTCGGCGGGGAGGCGTACAACATGCGTCGTTTCGAGTCCCCCCCGTTCCGTGACCTCCTGGCCGGCCTGGCGCAACAGGAGCACTACGACCTGCTGCTTGTGGAGTACAGCTATCTCTGGCAGTATGCGGGGCTCGTCCCCGCCGGAGCGAAGGTTCTCGACGCCCACAACGTGGAATCCGCCATCGTCGGGCAGTTGGGCAGGGCCTGCGGGAACCCCCTGAAGCGCATGCTGTACCGGCTTGAGGAGCGCAAGCTCAGGGAGGGTGAGGAGCGGGCCTGGGAAGAGGCCGATTGTTGCCTGGCAGTGTCCGCAGCTGAGAAGAGCGCCATAGCCGGTCGTGTCGGCGCGCCGGACAAGGTCCTTTCAGTCCCGAACGGAGTGGATCCCGATTACTTCGCGTTCCGCGGCGGGAGGGGGGCGGTG
>CALMBF010000021.1 GCA_937860145.1 uncultured Geobacter sp. | reverse complement strand
CCACGGCGGGCTGCCCGACTGGCTCGAGGGGGGGCGTGAACCCCTCTGCATCGGGCTCTGGCAGGGGGAGCCGCTCTATGCCGTTGCGGTCAGCGGCAAGGTCGAGGTCCCCGCGCCCTGGCAGGAGGAGGCGTTCAACGCCGTGGAGGATCGCCTTGACGACCTGCTCCTGACCCTGGGGGGGATGGGGAAGCAGATCCTCTACTGGCTGAAGGAGAGCCGCTTCTGCTCCCTCTGCGGTGCCGGCCTCGTCCCCACGACGGGGAGCTGGGGGCGGCGCTGTGCCGGCTGCGGCCACGAGCATTTCCCCTGCCTCCACCCCTGCAGCATCATCCTGGTGAGGCGGGGAGAGGAGTTCCTCTTTGCGCGGAAACGCGAATGGCTGCCGGGGCGTTACAGCCTGGTCGCCGGCTTCCTCGATTTCGGCGAGTCCCTGGAGGAGTGCGCCGCCCGGGAGGTGCTGGAAGAGACGGGGATCACGGTGAAAAACGTCCGGTACGTGGGGAGCCAGTGCTGGCCTTTCCCCAGCCAGCTGATGGCCGGTTTCATTGCCGAGTACGCCGGCGGTGAGATCCGGGTGGATGAAACCGAGCTGGAGGATGCCCGCTGGTTCAGCCGGCAGGAGCCGCCACCGGGATTCCCCTCCCGGCGCAGCATTGCCCGGTGGATCATCGACCGCTACATGACGGGCGCAGCGTGGTGAGGGGGGGACGCCTGCCGTGGAGATCCTGAACCCGCCGCCGGCGGCTGGCGACTACGCAGGGTTCTGCGCCATGATCACCGGCTACCGGCAACTTGCCGTGGTCATGGCGGCTGTTGACTGCGGCATCATCGATGCGCTCACAGACTCCCCCTGCACCTTGGAAGCGCTCCTGGAGATCACGGGGATGAAGGCGCGGGAGGGAGAGCGGTTCGTCCGGCAGCTTGCAGGCTCCGGGCTCATTGAGGAGCGTGACGGGGTGCTCCGGCTCTCCCCCTTCGCAGCCACCTACCTCAGCCGGGAGAGCGAACTCTGCCAGCGGGGGGTGCTGGCGTTCGAGCGCCAGCTGCAGCGCCGCTGGGAAACCCTGGGAGACCAGCTGACGGCAGGCCAGGGGAGCGTGGTGGAGGAGCATCCTCCGGAGGTGTACCGGGAGCGGCTCGGCCTGTTCCACCGTGCCATGCACGAGGCGGCGGCCGTCAGGTCCCGGGAGCTGTGGGACGCCCTCGGCACCGTGTCGCCGACGGGGTTCGTCATCGACGCCGGCGCCGGGGACGGCACCTACCTGAAGAGTTTCCTGGGGCGCTATCCCGGGTGGCGCGCCCTTGCCTGCGATCTGGGAGACGTGCTGACCGTGGTGACCGGGCCGGGGGAGGACGATGCGGTCACCCTCTGTCCGTGCAACCTGCTGGACCCCGCCGAGCGCCGGGAAGTTGCCGGCAGGTACCGGGGTACCGCGGACCTCCTGCTCCTGTCGAATTTCATCCACTGTTATGACCGGTACGAGGTTGTTGCCATGCTTGCCGACCTGGGTGAGCTGGTCGCCCGCGACGGCAGGGTGGTGATCCACGATTTTTTCACCGACGGCAACCCCTTCGGCGCCCTGTACGATCTGCACATGCTGGTCAACACCTACAACGGCCGGACCTACACCCTTGCCGAAACGGCCGGGATGCTGTCAGGGGCCGGTTTCGGCGTCTGCCGCTCCCTGGCGCTCCCTTCCCTCTCCCACGCTCTCGTTGCCTGCCGGGCGTAACGTCCCCTTCTCCACCCCTACCTGTTCTATTTTTGACTAGTGTAAATTTAAAACTGTTGCATTAAACTTTATGCCACACGTCGTGACAGAGGAGGCCGATCATGAAGATTTTTGCCCTGTCCGAGTTCGACAGTATTGAAAGGGTCGATGCGCGGGAGCTCAGGCGGCTGATTGCCGAAAACAGGATCCTGGCGTTCCGGCGGGGGGCTGGCTGGGCCAGGATCGGCGTCGACGCGATCCGGGGCGACGGGGGTGACTACGACGGGCCGGAGCGCCGCGAGATACGGCAAAAGCCCCTTCCGGATGTCAACGGACTCCACTACTGCCTCCTGCCAAAGAAATAGCTGCCAGACATTCCTCTCCTCCATGAGTTCCTGCCCTGCCGCAGGGGGGCGTCCTCCACTCCCCCCCTCTCTCCTCCTGCGTCAGGAGCGAAGCGCGGGCGGTTTTGCGAATTAATTCTGTTGACGTTGTTTGATGCTGCGTTATCATGTGATTGTTAGAATTTATTTATTTCGCGTTGCGGACGGTGTCGGCAGAGATTATGAACGGTTTCCCTCCCCACGAAGTTTCCGGCCTCAGCCGCGAACTCCTCCTCTCCCTGGTGGAAGAGATCCCCATTGCGGCAGTCTTGATCGATGGTGACGCCCTTTTCTGCAACAGGGCCGCGGAACACCTCACCGGGTATCAGCGGAGTGAACTGACTACCTTCAGCCGGTGGTTGCTCAACCTTTTCGGTCCGGACCACGCCGCCATGCGGGAACATTTCGAGCAGGACAGGGCAGCCGGTTTCCCCGTCTCCCGGGAGCTCACGATCACCCGCAGGGACGGGACCCGTCGCGTCGTCGAGTTCGCCGCCACCGGGCGGGAACATGTCTTCTGTGTCATGCACGATGTGACCGAGCGGGTCCAGGCTGCCCGGGCCCTCAGCGACAAGGAGACTCTGCTGAGGGAAGCCCAGCGTATCGGCAACCTGGGGGTTTATGACTACGATCTCGTGAAGGACTGCTGGGCGAGCTCCCGGGAGATGGACCGTATCTTCGGCATCGACGGGAGCTATCCCAGGACCCTTGGTTCCTGGCTGGAGCTGATCCACCCGGAGTGCCGCACCGAGATGGAGCGGTATTTTGCCTCGCTCCTGGAAGACGTCCGGTGGTTCGACATGGAGTACCGGATCATCCGCCCCTGCGACGGCCAGGAGTGCTGGGTGTACGGTACGGGAGAGTTCTCCTGCGACGAACAGGGGAACCCTTTCAGGATGATCGGCACCATCCAGGACATCACGGAACGGAAGCGGACGGAGAGACGGCTCATCGACAGCGAGCTCAAGTATCGCAACCTGTTCGACTCGGCACTGGACGCCATCTTCATCCTCGACATGGATGGGTATTTCATCGACGTCAACAAGGCCGGCTACACCCGCCTGGGATATGCCAGGGATGAACTCCTGGCCCTGCATATCACCCAGCTGGATCCCCCCGAGTATGCCGCCATGGTCCCCGCCCGTCTGCAGAAGGTCCGTGGGGAGGGGGGCGCCGTTTTCGAGTCCGCACACCGGCGCAAGGAAGGTTCGTTCATGCCGGTCGAGATCAATTGCCGGCTGCTGGAGTACGAAGGGAAACAGGTCTATTTCAGCGTCATCAGGGATATCACCGAACGGAAGCGGACCGAGAAGGTGCTTGCGGAGAGCGAGGAGCGCTACCGGCACTTTTCCACCCTTACCTCAGACTATGTCTATGCCTGCCGCCGCAGCGGCGACCGGCCGTTCAGGGTCCAGTGGCTGGCTGGTGCGATCGAAACGATCAGCGGCTACACCCCCGATGAGATCATGGCCCAGGGGTGCTGGTTGCCCATCGTGCATCCCGATGATGCGGGGAGGATCGGTAAACGGCTGCAGGACCTCGCTCCGGGAGAGAGCAGCCGCGATGAGTTCAGAATCGTCAGGAAGGACGGGGAGATCCGCTGGATCCACGAGGTCTGCACGTGCGAAGCGGGCGATTCATCCGGCGAACTGCTGCTCTTCGGGGCGTCACGGGATATCACCAAGCGCAAGGATATCGAGGTCGCCCTCAGGCGGGAGGAGGCCATTTTCAACCTGTTCCTCGAGTACAGCCCGGTCTATGTCTTTTTCAAGGACGAGAACATGAGGGCGATCAGGGTGAGCAGAAATTTCGAAAAACTGCTCGGTAGACCCGTCGAACAGATTCTCGGCAGGAGCATGGAAGAGCTCTTCCCGGAAGAGTTCGCCAGGAAGATGGTGGCGGACGACCGGAAGGTCCTCCGTGACGGTGTCCCCGTGGAGATCGACGAAGAGTTCGAGGGGAACAGCTACAAGACCTTCAAGTTCCCGATCTTTCTCGAGGGGCGCCCGCCGCTTCTTGCCGGCTACACGGTTGACGTGACCGATCTGGCCGAGGCGCAGCGAGCGGTCCGTGCCCTGAACGAGCAGCTGGAGCAGCTCGTCGCGGAACGGACCGCCGACCTGGAAAAGAGCAACGAGGAGCTCGCCAGCTTCTGCTACGCCGTATCCCATGAGCTCCGGGCTCCCATCGTTCGCCTGCAGGGGTTCAGTTCGATCCTCGGCGAGGTCTGCCAGGAAGCGGGGGAAACGACGGCATTCATGGCGGCCCGGATAGAGGCCGCCAGCAGGCAACTGCAGACGGTTGTCGATTCGATCCTCATGCTGAGCCGGCTTTCCCGGATGGAGCTCTCCCTCAGGCAGGTGGACCTGAGCGAAATGGCAGAGAGGAAGCTGGCGATGCTCCGTGCCGAGGACCCGGAACGCCAGGTGGTTCCGGTCGTTGCCCCGGGCATCACGGCCGTCGCCGATGCGAGCCTGATGGAAATCTGCCTGGACAACCTGATCGGCAACGCCTTCAAGTATACCGGCACGACCCCCCGGGCCCGCATCGAATTCGGTGTCTGTGATGATGCCGGTACCACGGCGTACTTCGTGCGGGACAACGGCGCCGGCTTCGACATGAGCTATGCCGAAAAGCTCTATGCGCCGTTCCAGCGCCTTCACCAGCACGTGGAGTTCCCGGGCATGGGCCTCGGGCTGGCAACGGTGAAAAGGATCATCGAACGTCACGGAGGGCACATCTGGGCTGAATCGGCCGTCGGCAAAGGGGCTACGTTCTTCTTTACCCTGGGAGAGAAACGATGACGGAGCAGGGGGCGCTGCTGGCAGACTTCAGGGTGCTGCTGGTCGAAGACAATCCCGACGACGAATTCCTGGCCATGTGGGTTCTGCGGAAGGTCGGGTTGAAGAGGGTGTCCGTTGCCCGTGACGGCAGGGAGGCCCTCGACCTGCTCTCTGATGCCGCCGGAGGGGAGGGGGGCGTCCCCGATCTGGTGATCCTCGACCTGCGCCTGCCGAGGATCGACGGTATCGAGGTATTGAAAAGGATCAGGGAGGATGCCAGGACCTCGGATCTCCCGGTGCTTGTCCTGACATCGTCGGAGGACGCGGGAGACAAGGAGTCGTGCCGGCGTCTCGGGATCATCGACTACTGTTACAAACCCCTGAAGGAGGGGGCACTGCGCGGGATTCTGGACCGTGTCGGAGTGCGGTGACCGTGGTGGAACGGATGGGGTGAACGACAAGCACGAAGGGGGAGAGCCAAGGCTCTCCCCCTTCGTGGTACCCGGGGACGGTAGAGGCGGTTACCCCTTGGCCTTGACCATCAGCTCGGAGACCAGCCGAGTGAACTTGAGCGGATCCTTGATCGGTGACCCTTCGGTCAGGAGCGCCTGGTCGAGGAGCAGCCCGCAGTAGTCGGCCAGGCGGGGATTGGTGTTGTCCGCGGCGTACATCTCCTCCAGAACCTGGACGATCGGGTGATTGGGGTTCAATTCCAGGATCCGCTTCGATTTCGGCACCTCCTGGTTCATGGCCTTCATGATCCGTTCCATGTTGGCGTTCAGGCCGTATTCGTCAGCCACCAGGCAGCAGGCGCTCTCGGTCAGGCGGCTGGAGAAGCGGACCTCCTTGACGTTCTCCTCCAGTTTCCCCTTGATGAACTCCAGGAGCCCCTTGTACTGCTCCTGCTGCTCCTTCTTCTTCTCTTCGCTGGCCTTCTTCTCCTCCTCGCTCTCCAGTTCTATATCCCCCCGGTCGACCGCCTTCAGCTTCTTGCCGTCGTACTCGGTGAGAGCCTGGACCACCCACTCGTCAACCGGGTCGGTGAGGAAGAGGACTTCGTACCCCTTGCTCCGGAACGCCTCCAGGAGGGGTGAGTTGGCGACCATCTCCCGGCTGGTGCCGGTGATGAAGTAGATCTCCTTCTGCCCCTCCGGCATCCTCTCGGTGTACTCCTTCAGGGAGACGGGCCTGCCCGCCTCGGTTGCCGTACTCTCGAACAGCACCAGGTCCTGCAGCTTCTCCTTGTTGGTATAGTCGAAGTGGAGCCCCTCCTTCAGCACCGGCCCGAACTCGCCGTAGAACTTCAGGTACTCTTCGAATTCCTTCTCCTTGATCTCCGCCAGGGTGGAGAGGATCTTCCCCACCAGGCTCTTCTGGATCCGCCTGATCTGCACGTCCTCCTGGAGGATCTCCCGGGAGACGTTCAGGGGGAGGTCGCTGGAGTCGACCACGCCGCGGACGAAGCGGAGGTAGTCGGGGAGGAGCGCCTCGCAGTTGTCGGTGATGAAGACCCGCTTGACGTAGAGGTGGACCCCCCGTTTGCGGTCCTGCATGAACAGGTCGAACGGCTTGTGGGCCGGGAGGTAGAGAAGGGCCTTGAATTCGCTGACCCCTTCCGCGGCATAGTGGATGGAGCGGAACGGCTTGTCGAAGTCGTGGGAGATATGCTTGTAGAACTCCTCGTGCTCTTCGTCGGTGATGTCGTTTTTGGGCCGGGTCCAGATCGCCTTCATGGAGTTGAGGGTCTCTTCCGTGGTCTTCTCGATCTCACCGCCACCTTCGATCACCTTGCCGTCGACCCCCTTCGCCGGTTCGGTGCGGGTGATGACCATGACCACCGGGTACTGGACGTAGTCGGAGTATTTCTTGACGATGGAGCGGATCTTCCACTCGTCAAGGTACTCCTTCATGTCCTCCTTCAGGTGGAGGACGATCTCCGTGCCGCGGGTCGGCTTCTCACACTCTTCCACGGTGTAGGTGCCGTCGCCGGTGGACTCCCAGCGGCAGCCGGCGGCAGGACTACCGGCCTTGCGGGTGGTGAGGGTCACCTTGTCGGCGACCATGAAGGATGAGTAGAAACCGACGCCGAACTGGCCGATCAGCTCGGGATTGTTGCTCTCCTTCGCCTCTTTCAGCGCATCCATGAAGGCCTTGGTGCCGGAGCGGGCGATGGTGCCGATATTCTCCTCCACCTCGGTCATCCCCATGCCGATGCCGTTGTCGACAATGGTCAGGGTGCCGGCCGCTTTGTCCGGGACCAGCTTGATCTTCCAGTCGCTGTTCCCCTCGAGGAGCGCCTCGTTGGAATGGGCTTCGAAACGGACCTTGTCGATGGCGTCCGAAGCGTTGGATATCAGCTCGCGCAGGAAAATGTCCCGGTTGGAGTAGAGAGAGTGGATGACCAGATCGAGCAGTTTCTGCACTTCGGTCTGGAACTGTTTTGTCGTCTTCATCGAAGTCTGTTCTCCTTTGTGTGGTTACATGCAGGCGGTCAGAAAATAATCACTCCTCCGGATAAATGCAAGTGGGTCAGGGAAAAAAAGTTCGACCAGCCGGTCACCTCCCTCTGAAATCTGTTTTATGCGAAAACTTTTTCATGATATAGTGCCAAATGGTCAAAATCCTCACCCGGGGTCGTTGATGAACAAGCCGATGGGTATTCGCAAGGCTCTTATTGCGAGCGTCTCATTTTTCACTCTTGTGCCGATGCTTATTGCCATGGCGGTTTCGGTGACCCTGTTTCACCTGGAGACCTCGGCGCGCATCCGCCAGGAGAATCTGAAGGTCGCCCAGACCGTCGCCACGGCCGTCGAGCTGTTCCTTGCCCGGCCGGTGGTCATGCTCAAGCATGTCCGGGACGTGGTCAACGACGGCAGAAGCTTCGAGGAGAAGCGGATCCGCCCCCTGGTCGAGCAGGTGCTGGAAGACGATCCGCTCTTCGAGTCCATCACGTTCCTTGACGAACGCGGCGCCCTCCTTGGTGTCGCCGGCCCCGTCGCGACTGCCGGCGGACCGGCGCAGAAGCAGAACTTTGCCGCCTCCGAACCCTTCAAGAAGGTGCGGGAAACCGGCCGGATTGCCTGGTCGGAGCCCTTCGTCTCGCTGAAAAGCGGCGAATCGGTCATCTCCGTGGCAATACCGTGGGAGCGGGGGGTGATCACCGGCACCATGAACCTCTCCTACCTCTGCAAGCTGGTCGAACCCACGCGTACCGCTTCCAAGGCCTATGCCTTCATCGTCAGCCCGGCAGGGAGGCTCATCGCCCACCCGGACAGGGCGCTCGTCGGTGAGAAAGAGGCATTCATCTCCCTCCCCCAGATCACCGCCGGTTTCCAGGGGACCAGCGGTACCTACTCCTTCAAGCTCGGTGAGCGCAGGGTCATCGGCAGTGTCCTCCCCTTTGCCCAGAACGACTGGGTCATCGTGTCGGTCCATGACAAGACGCTGGCTTTCGCCCCCCTCATGGAGATGGAACGGCTTCTCGCCATCCTGGCGGTCTTCGTCCTCGCCGGGGCGTTGATCCTCGTCTATCTGAAGATCGGCAAGATAACGGCGCCGCTCTTGGCCCTGACCGAATCGAGCCGGCAGCTGGCGGCGGGGGCGGAAGTCCGGGAGCAGAAAGGGTTTTCCGCTTATCTTGAGATTCACGACCTGTACGACAATTTCCAGATCATGGCTTCCGCGGTCAGGGCCCGGGAACGGGACCTGCAGGACCGGAACGACGAACTGGCGGCGGCCCAGGAGGAGCTGCGCCACCAGATCGACGAGTACCTGCGGACCCACGAGGAGCTCCTGGCGGAAAAGAAAAAACTCGAGTCCATCCTCGCCTGCATGGGGGAAGGGCTCAGCATCCAGGACCGCAACCTGCGAGTGATCCTGCAGAACGATGCCCACAGGGGGATGGTCGGCGATTTTGTCGGCAAGCCCTGTTATGAGATGTACGACCACAACGAAAAGCCCTGCGATAACTGCCCCGTCCTCTCCGCCCTCGGCGACGGGGGTACCCATGTGATACTTCGGCATGTCCATAAGGAGGGGGCGTCACACTACCTCGAAGTCACCGCGTCGCCGTTCAAGGATGCCGCCGGTGACATAGTCGGCGGCATCGAGATCGTGCGGGACGTCACCGACCGGATCACGGCCGAGCAGGAGGTCCGTCGCCTCAACCAGGAGCTGGAGGAGCGGGTCATCGAGAGGACCTCCGAGCTGGAGATCGCCAACCGGGAACTGGAGGCCTTCAGCTATTCGGTGTCCCATGACCTCCGGGCGCCGCTGCGCCATATCAGCAGCTTCAGCTCCATTCTCAGCAGGGAACATGCAGGGGAACTTTCCGGGGAGGCGCACCACCTCCTCGGCAGGATCGTCGCCGGCTGCGAGAAGATGGGGAAACTTATCGACGACATCCTGGAGCTCTCCTACGTTTCCCGTCACGGCCTGAAGAGGGAGCACGTCGACCTCACCAGGATCGCCAGGAGGATTGCCACTAGCCTGCAGGAGCACGCGCCGGAGAGGAGCGTACGTTTCGAGATCGCGGAAGGCCTTGCCGCAACCGGTGACGAGCGCCTCCTGGAGATCGTGCTGAACAACCTCATGCACAATGCCTGGAAATACACCTCCCGCAAGGATGAAGGGGTGATCCGGTTCGGCAGCCAGAAGCTGGCCGCCCGCCCGGTCTTCTTCGTCAAGGACAACGGGGCAGGCTTTGACAAGAGCTATGCCGACAAGCTGTTCATGCCCTTCAGCAGGCTGCACGGCCAGGAGTTCGAGGGGACCGGCATCGGCCTGGCGATCGTGCAGCGGGTCATCCACCGTCACGGCGGCAAGATCTGGGCCGACTCCGTCGAAGGGGAGGGGGCTACCTTTTATTTTACCCTGAGATGAGTGCATCCCCACGGGATGAAATGTTTGCCTAACCCGCCCCCCCTGTGATACGTTCAGAATATTTTCCACCCTGGAGTAACGATGTATTCCCCCGATAGAGAAAGTTTTTCCCGCCTGGCCGCCCAGGGGAACCTGATTCCCGTCTACCGCGAGATCATGGCGGACATGGACACCCCGGTCACTGCCTTCAAAAAGATCGACGATGGCCGTCACGCCTTCCTCCTGGAGAGTATCGAGGGGGGTGAAAAGTGGGCCCGTTACACCTTTCTCGGCGCCACCCCGTCCGTGGTCATCCGCTCCCGTGGCACCAGGGTCGAGCTCCTGAGAAACGGCTCCCCCCCCGAGGTGACCGAAACGGCCGACCCCCTCGGGGTTGTCAGGGACTATCTCAAGCGTTTCCAGCCGGTGGAGATCGACGGACTCCCCCGGTTTTTCGGCGGAGCGGTCGGGTACCTCGGCTACGACATGGTTCGTTTCTTCGAGGACCTCCCCACGGACAAGCCGGCACTCATCGGTGCCTGGGACTCCTGCTTCCTCATCACCGACACCCTGCTGATCTTCGACAACGTGCGCCAGAAGATCAAGGTGGTGGCCAATGCCCACCTGGACGAGGGGGTATCCCCGGATGAGGCCTACGAGGAGGCGATGGGCAGGATCGACGCCCTGATCGCCCGCCTCAAGGGACCGCTGCCGGCACCGCGGCCCGCTGCCGCCACGTCCAGGCCGGTCTCCTTCACGTCCAACATGGGGCGGGAGGAGTTCGAGGCTGCGGTGGAAAAGGCCAAGGAATACATCCGTGCCGGCGACATCATCCAGGTGGTCCTCTCCCAGCGCTTTTCCGGGGAGCTGACCCAGGACCCCCTCGATATCTACCGGGTGCTCCGCACCCTCAATCCCTCACCCTACATGTTCTTCCTCCGCATGGACGATACGGTCGTCCTCGGCGCCTCCCCCGAGGTCATGGTCCGCAAGGAGGGGGAGCGGGTGGAGCTGCGCCCCATCGCCGGCACCCGCCCCCGGGGTGGTTCCCCGGAAGAGGACCGGCGGCTGGAGGAGGAGCTCCTGGCCGACCCCAAGGAGCGGGCCGAGCACGTCATGCTGGTCGACCTGGGGCGGAACGATCTCGGCCGGGTCTGCAGGACCGGGACGGTCCGCGTCTCCGAGCTCATGACGGTGGAACGCTACTCCCATGTCATGCACATTGTCTCCAACGTCCAGGGGGAGCTCTCCCCGGGAAACGACGCCTTCGACCTGGTGCGGGCGACCTTCCCCGCCGGGACCCTCTCCGGTGCCCCCAAGGTGCGGGCCATGGAGATCATCGACGAGCTGGAGCCGTGCCGCAGGGAGATCTACGGCGGGGCCGTCGGCTACTTCTCCTTTTCCGACAACATGGACCTGGCCATTGCCATCCGTACCCTGGTGGTGAAGGATGGGCGGATCCACCTGCAGGCCGGGGCCGGCCTGGTTGCCGACTCCGACCCGGCTGCCGAATACCAGGAGACGGTCAACAAGGGGATGGCGGTGGTCAAGGCGATCGAAACCGCCGAAAAGGGGCTGGATTAACGGAGGAACGCGGCTTTTCCGCGATCGCGGCGTTGCTTTTCGGGCGCAAATGCTCGACGTACAGCAGTACGCCTCCGCTTCGCCCCCTCAAGCGCCTTGCGCTCATCGAAAAATCCACGTTCCTGAACCGTTAGAGGAGTTTCAAAAAACATGTTACTGATGATCGACAACTACGACTCCTTCACCTACAACATCGTCCAGTATTTCGGCGAGCTCGGGGAGGAGGTGCAGGTCTACCGCAACGACCGGATCACCCTGGAGGAGATCGAGGCGCTCAAGCCCGCCCGCCTGGTGATCTCGCCCGGCCCCTGTTCGCCGGAGGAGGCGGGGATCTCCGTTGCCGCCATCAGGCATTTTGCCGGGAAGATCCCCATCCTGGGGGTCTGCCTCGGCCACCAGTCCATCGGCGCCGCCTATGGCGGCAAGGTGGTGCGGAGCGTCTCCCTCATGCACGGCAAGACGTCCCCCATCCACCATAACGGCCGGGGGCTGTTCGCCGGCCTGCCGAACCCCTTCAGCGCCACCCGCTACCACTCCCTGGTCGTCGAGCGGGAGAGTTTCCCCGCCTGCCTTGAGATCACCGCCTGGGTCGACAATGGCGAGGTGATGGGGCTCGAGCACACGTCGCTCCCGATCTGGGGGGTTCAGTTCCACCCCGAGTCGATCCTGACCGAGGGGGGGATGCAGATCCTGAAAAACTTCCTGGAGATGTCGAAATGAAATGCGACTTTTTCGCAATTTCGGCGTTGACCTCTGCTTGAGATGCTCGACGTACCAAGAGGTACGCCTGCGCTCTCCTGCATCGGTCGCCTTGAACTTGCAAAATATCCGCATTTCAGAGAAAGGTGCATATGATCAAGAAAGCGATTGCCAAGGTTGTCGAGCGGGAAGACCTGAGCGAAGGTGAAATGATCGAGGTCATGGACCAGATCATGTCCGGCGGGGCGACCCCGGCCCAGATCGGCGCTTTCATCACCGCCCTCCGGATGAAGGGGGAGACGGTGGACGAGATCACCGGCGCCGCCCGGGTGATGCGGGACAGGGCCACGCCGATCCGCGTCGGCCGGGGGGCCGTGGACATCGACCGGGACGACATCAACATCGACCAGGAGACGATCCTCGACGTCGTCGGCACCGGCGGCGACGGCACCAACTCGTTCAACATCTCCACCACCGTCACCTTCGTGGTCTCCGCCTGCGGCGTCAAGGTCGCCAAGCACGGCAACCGGTCGGTCTCCTCCCTCTGCGGCAGCGCCGACGTGCTGGAGAAGCTGGGGGTCAACCTGGACGTCACCCCGGAGACGGTGGAGCGCTGCATAGGCGAGATCGGCGTCGGCTTCCTCTTCGCCCCGGCCCTCCACGGCGCCATGAAGCATGCCATCGGCCCGCGCAAGGAGATCGGCATCCGGACCATCTTCAATATCCTCGGCCCCCTCACCAACCCGGCGGGTGCCGAGTGCCAGGTCATGGGGGTCTACCGCGAGGACCTGGTTGAGCCCCTGGCCCAGGTGCTGCGGCGCCTGGGGTGCCGCCGCGGCTTCGTGGTCCACGGCCTGGACGGCATGGACGAGGTCACCCTCACCGCCGCCACCTCGGTGGCCGAGGTAACTCCGGAAGGGGTGCAGGTCCGGCTCTTCTCCCCCGAAGAGCTGGGGATGGAGTTCTGCACCATGGACGACCTGCGCGGCGGCGATGCCGTGCAGAATGCGGAGACCGTCCGGAGCATCCTCGCCGGTGAGCGGGGAGCCCGGCGCGACGTCGTCCTGCTGAACGCCGCCTTCGCCCTGGTGGCTGCCGGCAAGGTGGGGACGCTCCCTGACGGGGTCGCCATGGCGGCCGACGCCATCGATTCCGGCCGGGCCCTCGCCCAGTTGGACAAGCTGGTGAAGATGACCAACGAGTAGTGAACAGGGTGCGGCGGGGGCTGCGGCGATGAGCTGCTCCTCGCCGCTGCCCCCGCATTTTTTTTCAGGTGAGTCCATGACCGCGACGCCGGATATACTGCAGAAGATCGTCAGCCACAA
Source organism: uncultured Geobacter sp. (assembly GCA_937860145.1). Lineage (GTDB taxonomy): Bacteria > Desulfobacterota > Desulfuromonadia > Geobacterales > DSM-12255 > CALMBF01. The sequence continues at coordinate 21,131 of CALMBF010000021.1, read as the reverse complement.
GCGGGACGAGGTGGCCGCTGCCCGCTCGGCCCAGCCCCTTGCCGACATGAAGGCCCGCGTGGCAGACCGGGAGGACCAGCCCCGGGGCTTTGAGCGGGCGCTCCGGGATGCTTCGGCCTCCGGGTGGACGGCAGTCATCGCCGAGGTCAAGAAGGGGTCCCCCAGCAAGGGGATCATCCGGCCCGACTTCGACCCCCTGGAGATCGCCTCCATCTACCAGGAGAGCGGCGCCACCTGCCTCTCCGTGCTGACCGACGAGAAGTTCTTCCTCGGCCACCTCCGCTACCTCGCCCTCATCCGCGAACAGGTGGGGCTGCCGCTCCTGCGCAAGGACTTCCTCTTCGACCCCTACCAGGTCTACGAGGCATCCGCCGTCGGCGCCGACGCGGTGCTCCTCATCGCCGCCATGCTGGAGCAGGCGCAGCTGGAGGACCTGCTGGGACTGGCCCGGGAGCTCTACCTGGACGTGCTGCTGGAGGTCCACGACGAGCGGGAGCTGGAGATGGCGCTCCGCACCGACTGCACCCTCGTCGGCATCAACAACCGGAGCCTCCACACCTTCGTCACCGACCTGGGGACCACGGAGAGGCTGGCCCCGATGGTGCCGGCGGAGCGGCTGATCGTGGCCGAGAGCGGCATCAACAGCCGTGCCGACGTGGAGCGGCTGCAGGGTGCCGGTGCCAGGGCCTTCCTGGTCGGCGAGTCGCTCATGCGTGAGGCTGACATCGGCGCCAAGCTGCAGGAGCTGCTGGGCTGACAGTCCTGACCTGACCATTCACGCGCAGAGACGCAGAGACGCGGAGAAGATCGATGTTGCCGGATTATCTCTGCGTCCTCGGCCTCTCCGCGCGAGATTTGTTTTCTGGATATGACCTGAGCTATCTCTTTATGTGTGGAAGGAGTTCAATGATGGATACGAAGATTCTCTTGCCCGAAGACCGGATTCCGAAGCAGTGGTACAACGTCATCCCCGACATGCCGGGCCCCCTGGCGCCGGTGATCCACCCGGGGACGATGCAGCCGGTCTCCCCCGATGACCTGCTCCCCCTCTTCCCCATGGCGCTCATCGAACAGGAGGTCTCCACCCAGCGCTGGATCGAGATCCCCGAGGCGGTGCGCGACATCTACCGGATCTGGCGGCCCTCCCCCCTGTTCCGGGCCCACCGGCTGGAAAAGACCCTGGGGACCCCGGCGAAGATCTACTACAAGTACGAAGGGGTCTCCCCCGCCGGCTCCCACAAGCCCAACTCCGCCATCCCCCAGGCCTACTACAACAAGGTCGCCGGCACGAAGCGGATCGCCACCGAGACCGGCGCCGGCCAGTGGGGCTCCTCCATCTCCCTCGCCTGCCAGATGTTCGGCCTGGAGTGCACGGTCTACATGGTGAAGGTCTCCTTCAACCAGAAGCCGTATAGAAAGAGCATGATGCAGCTCTGGGGGGCCGAGGTCCTCGCCTCGCCCTCGGACCGGACCAACGCCGGCCGGTCCATCCTGGCCAAGGACCCTGCCAGCAACGGATCCCTCGGGATCGCCATCAGCGAGGCGGTTGAGGACGCCGCCACCCGTGAGGATACCCGCTACGCCCTGGGGAGCGTCCTGAACCACGTCTGCCTCCACCAGACGGTCATCGGCCTGGAGGCCAAGGAACAGCTGGCCATCGCCGGGGACTACCCGGACGTGGTCATCGGCTGCCACGGCGGCGGCTCCAACTTCGCCGGCATCGCCTTCCCGTTCATCGCCGACAAGGCGAGCGGCAGGGAGGTGAAGATCATGGCCCTGGAGCCGGCCAGCTGCCCGACCCTCTCCCGCGGGGTCTACGCCTTCGACTACGGCGACACCGCCAAGATGGCGCCGGTGGCCAAGATGTACACCCTGGGCCACGACTTCATGCCCCCGGGGATCCACGCCGGCGGCCTCCGCTACCACGGCGCCTCCCCCCTGGTCTCCCAGCTGGTCCACGAAGGGGTCGTCGAGGCAAAGGCCGTGCACCAGCTCGCCTGCTTCGAGGCGGCTGTCCTCTTCTCCCGGAGCGAGGGGATCATCCCCGCCCCCGAGTCGAGCCACGCCATCCGCGGCGCCGTCGACGAGGCGCTCCTGGCCAAGGAGGAGGGGAAGGAGAAGACCATCCTCTTCAACCTCTCGGGCCACGGCCACGTGGACATGGCGGCCTACGACGACTACTTTGCCGGGAAGCTGACGGACTACGAGTATCCGGAGGAGGCGATCAAGGAATCGCTGGCCCACCTGCCGAAAGTTTCCTTTTAGGGCGCTCACTTTTTGGCAATATCTGCCTAAGTCTTCGGGAGCAGTTGTGCGGCGTAGCGCTGCTACGCCTCCGCCTACTCCCTCGACAGCCTTGATCTTGCCTAAAAATTGAACCCCCGTTGGTTTCAAGCCGTTGCAGTTTTTTCTCATCCCGAACATCCTGAATATCCTTGTCAATTCAGGTTTTCGGTTTTCTTTGCGTCCTTCGCGTCTTTGCGGTGAAAAGGTTTTATCCCTATGGTGAGAGTCAAAATCTGCGGCATAACCTCCTTTGAGGATGCCATGACGGCGGTGGAGGCCGGGGCCGATGCCCTCGGCTTCGTCTTCTACGACAAGTCCCCCCGTAATATCAACCCCCTCCTGGCTGCCAAGATCATCGCCGCGCTCCCCCCCTTCGTCCAGACCGTCGGCCTGTTCGTCAACGAGGAGACCGAGAAGGTCAACTGGACCGCCGGCTTCTGCGGCCTGGACCTAGTCCAGCTCCACGGCGACGAGGAGCCGGAGGAGTGCGGCGAGGTGGAGCGCCGGGTGATCAAGGCGTTCCGGGTGAAGGACGCGGCCAGCATCGCGTCGCTGCCGAAATACCAGGTGGCCGGCTACCTCCTGGACGCCTGGTGTCCCGATGCCTACGGCGGCACGGGGAAGAGCTTCAACTGGGAACTGGCGGCCGAGGCGAAGCAGTACGGCCCGGTGGTCCTCGCCGGTGGCCTCACCCCGGAGAACGTTGCCGAGGCGGTCCGGACCGTGCAGCCCTACGGGGTGGACGTCTCCAGCGGGGTGGAGTCGGCCCCGGGGAAAAAGGACCCGGACAAGGTGCGGGAGTTCATCAGGCGGGCGAAGGGGCTGTAGCCGCTCCTGTCGAGCATGGGGAAAGCCCCCGGAACGAACGGTTCCGGGGGCTTTTTTGCGTCTGTGGCGTGGGTGAATACCGACCTTGACCGAACAATTCCTTTTGCTCTTTCCTCCGGCGGGCGCAGGTTTTTTTACAGTGTAAAATTTCTTTACACATCCCGTAACATAGCCCCGGATGGGGCTTTACGGGATATCTGCCGCTGAAGTGTAAAATTTCTTTACACTTCATTAAGCAATTCCTGGCCATCAACCTCCATCCTCACTCTCGTCTAACCTGTCGATATTACGCCCCTATCGTGTTGGAGGCCTCTTTTTTCGATATCGGTACGGAACCTGCTTACCTCTACGGGTCACAACGTCTCTTTAATGAAAAGGTCCGCTCCCCGTTTCCTTCCAGTGCACGAAGAGGTGGACCTTGACTCGGTGGAGGGTGCAGCGAACCGTTTCGTGACAGAGTCGTCGGATATTTCATGTCATTACAACAGGAAAGGGAGGTATTCATGCAAAAAACGAGATCATTATGGTGTGCGCTCATGCTGCTGGGGTTAAGCGGGGCGGAAGTCCATGCACTCAACCTGAACGTGACCGCCCCGGCACTGGTCTCCGGGGCGAGTTCGTTCACGGAGAGCTGCGGTGGTTCTGTCCCGGGACAGGTTAATTACCGCAATTACGAAATCGAGCCATACATTGCCGTTAACCCCGCGGCCCCGGAGAATATCGTTGCAGCCTGGCAGACTGACCGCTGGTCGTGGGGTGGGGCGAATGGGGTTTCCACCGGGGTTTCCCATGATGGCGGCAGGTCCTGGGCGCAGGCCCCCGTGCCGCTCTTGACCACCTGTACGGGGGGGACAACCCAGCGGGCAGGCGATCCCTGGTTGACATGGGGACCGAACGGCACGCTTTATCTCGCCACCCTCGGGATGGACGCCGATTTCAGCAACAGTGTGCTTCATGTCTCGGTTTCACACAATGATGGTGATAGCTGGGAACCGGCCCGGACGGTCTATTTTAACGCATCCCCCGATAACAGTGCCGACAAGCAGGCAATCACGGCCGATCCCCATGACGCTAACTATGCCTACCTGACGTTCACCCGGAATGAGTGGGCGGCGGATACGGCAACGCCGAACTTCCTGAATGCTCGTTCACGCCAGGGCTCCACCTGGTTCACGCGGACGACTGATGCCGGTGCCACCTGGGAACCTGCCCGGCAGCTCATGTCCGCCGGGGTCCACAATACCAATATTGGCCATCAGATCATTGTCCTCCCCAATGGGGACCTGCTGAATGTGTACTCCCGTTTCGCCGATTACCAGAACGCCCAGGGGGCGCGTGGTGCGAGCATCGCTTTTATTCGTTCAGTGGATAAGGGGGGTACCTGGAGTGCGCCGAGTATCATAACCACCTTTGACCCGGGGTATGTCAGCGATCCGACAACCGGCCAGTGGGTGAACACCGGTGGCGGCTTGCTGGATGTTGCGGTGGACAAACAGAGTGGTGCACTCTACATCGTCTGGAGCGACATGGGGTTCGGCCCGGCCCCCTATGGCGGCGGGATTGTCCTCATCAAGTCCACTGACAACGGTGCAACCTGGTCGACACCGAAGAGGATCAACCCCGTGCCGACAACGCCTGCCTTCACCCCCACCGTGGCCGTTGCCGATAATGGCGACGTCGCCGTCACCTACTACGATTTCCGGAACGACACCAGCGATCCCGAGGCACTGCAGACCGATTACTGGGCTCTGGTGTCCAAGGATGGGGGGCTCAACTGGACCGAGGGACATGTGGCAGGGCCCTTCAACCTGCGCAATGCGCCGGAACCAGGGGCGATGGTCCTGTTCATGGGGGATTACCTGAAGACAACGGCAGCCGGGAACGATTTCGTTGCCATCTTCCCCATGGCCAACGATGATGCGACCAACCCGACTGACATATTCTTTTCCCGTATCTCCGTGAAACCGTAACGGTCAGCTCTACCTGATTCATGCGGGGCAAAGGAGGTCAGTTCACGACTGACGCCGGCCTGTTCCCGGATGATGTGCGGGGGCAAACATGAGGGAACCGGTGCAAGCCGGTTCCCTTTTCTTGCAGCTTTTACCTACTCGCCATCGCCCTTGGCTCACCGGCTCACGTCAGGCCCAGCCCCTTTTCAAGGGCCAAAAGGGCGGCTTTGCGGTCCAGACCGCCGGCATACCCGGTCAGGCTGTCATCGGCCCCGACGACGCGATGGCAGGGGATGACGATGCTGATCGGGTTATGCCCCACCGCCCCGCCGACCGCCTGGGCCGAGGGGACGCGCCCGTCACGCTTTGCCGCCACCTGCCGGGCCAGTGCACCGTAGGTGACGATACTGCCCGGGGGAATGGTCCGCAACAGCGCCCAGACAGCGGTCTGAAAGGGGGTCCCCCGGGGGGCCAGGGGGAGATCGAAGCTGGCCGACCGGCCGGCGAAATAGTCTGCCAGCTGACGGCGCAGGTCGGCCAGCACCGGATGGTCCCGGTCCGGCGTCCACTCCGCCGTGTCGTGGGGCGCATATTTCTGCCCCACAAACCAGAGGCCGCACAGGGCATCCCCTTCCGCCAGGGCGATCATCTCGCCCAGAGGGGTCTCAATTCTGCAGGTCCGTTTCATGGTCTTACCCCCTTCCATTAACCGGTTCGCTCGTACGTCCCAGATGATTCCACAGGCTGATGGCGGCATAGGACCGCCAGGGGGCCCACTCCCGGGAGAGAGCCAGGATCTCCCCGGCCGGCAGGTTTCCCAGCGCCTTTCGCACCCCGTAGTCGGTATGGGGAAACGCATCGGGCCACCCCAGGGCCCGCATGGCCAGGTACTGGACGGTCCAGGGGCCGAAGCCTGGCAGCCGCGCCAAGCTGGCCATCTCCCGCTCCGGGTCCGCGCCGGGACCCAGGCGGATCGCCCCCGTCTGCAGCGCCACTGCCAGGGCACGGATCGACCGGGCACGGGCGCCGATCACCCCCAGGGGCCCCAAGTGCTCTTCCACCGGCTCCAGGGCGCAAATCCGTTCCGCTGTCGGGAAGGTAACACTCAGCCCCGCGAAGGGGGTCGGCAGCGCCTCCCCCAGCCGGGCGGCAATCCGGCCGGCCAGGGTTCGGGCGGCCCGCACCGTGATCTGCTGCCCCAGGATGGCCCGCACCGTCATCTCGAAAGGGTCGAAACAGCCGGGGAGCCGCAGGCCGGGCTCGAATACCGCCTCCCCCCCGATCCGCAAGGCGCCGAGCTTTTCCCCGATCTCTTCCGGTACGCAGTTCATGTCGAACAGGAATCGGACCCGTGCCAGCACCTGGTTGATGACCGGAAACAGGGGGGATGAGACCGTCACCTCCAGGACGCTGCGCTCCGGCCGGTTCTCCACCCCGATCCACCCTCGCAGGGTCGACTCCCTGTGGCTGACAACCACGGTACGGCGGTAGCGGGAACCCTCCACCTGCTCAACCCCCGGTATGGCCCGCTCCCCGAGGAATTTCAGCAGCGTTGCCCAGGCAAAGGGTGGTCGGTAGGCCAGCGACAGGGTGACGGATTCGTCCGTGCCAGCCACGACCCTCTCCTTTTTGCGGCAGTCGGCCGGTGTGAGTGCGTAGCGCTGGCGGAACATGGCATTAAGGCGCCTGACGCTGCCGAACCCGGCATCCATGGCCACCTGCATGACCGGCAGCGAGGTTTCGGTCAGCAGTTGCTTGGCCGCCAGCAGTCGCCGGGTCTGGAGCCATGCCACCGGTGGCACCCCGTATTCCCGGGCAAACACCCGCCGCAGGTGCCGGTCGGTCACCCCGAGGGACGCCGCCAGCCCGGCCAGGGACTGGTCGGACAGGCCGTCCGCTTCCATCCGTTCCGCCGCCAGCCGTGCCAGCCGGGACTGGGCATCCACCCGCCCCAGCCCCGGCGCCAGTTCGGGCCGGCAGCGCAGGCAGGGACGAAAGCCCGACATTTCCGCCGCAGCGGCGCTGGGGTAGAAGGAACAGTTCTCCTTCCGGGGGGTGATGGCCCGGCAGACCGGCCGGCAGTAGATCCCAGTGGAACTGACGCCGACAAAGAAGCGGCCGTCGAAGCGGGGATCGCGGGCCTGGAGGGCGGTGTAGCATGTTTCGGCATCCAGCAGCATATCGTTCTCCGTGGGTCGGATCTTTTCGCCGACGACTACAGGGTAGCACGGAGCGCGGGGTGATGCTCGCCATTTTCGGACATGGTGATTGTTCAGGACACGGTGCAGTGCAGCGGCGCGGAGAATGGAGTTCACCGGGTGTGGAGTGATCCAATGAGGCGACAGGGAACTCATCGTAATCACGTGTTTTTTAATTCACGTTCTACCAGGAATTGCGTATAGTTGGCGATACCTTCATCGTGCGAGAGCCTATGAAACACGTCTTGCCTCAAACCCGGACAGCGGGGGACCAAGTGCCTTGGAGCAATACGGCGATGTCCTTGTTTGTGTCCGATTCAAATATGACCCGACGACCAAGCAACGGACCAAGACCGTCGAATTGATAATCTAACGTACCGACTGGCAACCGCCACCTGAAAAGCCCAGGATTCGCTCGTAGCAGTGAAAATCGCAAAACGAAACTGACCTGAGAAAACAGGTCAAAGACGCAGGTGGGAAATGGTCACCAGAAAAGAAGCTCTGGTATGTTCGCTTCAACTCGATTGTCGGTACGCCGCTGGAAAAGCATATAGATATAGATACCGTCAGGCAATAGGGAGGGTTCCATGCATCTGGTGATCATTCACGGCTGGCAGGAGGCCGGCCCCGAACTCGTCCAGTCCCTGGCAACGGTCCTCGGCATGACCCCGTTCGAGGTGCGGCCGCGGCTCCTGGGGGGAGGGCCGGCGGTCGTCGGGCGCTATGCGGATGGGGAGCAGGCGGCCCGGCTGGCGGGGACCCTGCGGCTGAGCGGCGTGGCCGCCTTCGTCCTGGACAGCGACGAAGCGAGAAGCAGGGGGCGACACGTGGTTCGGCGCTTCACCCTGGATGCAGGCACCCTCGCGGTGGAGACCGTGGGTGGCGAAACCGACCGGACCCCGCTGGCGTCGGTGAGGCTGCTCCTGCCGGCCGTCGGCATATCCCTGCAGACCGAATCCGTCACCGTTACCGACCGGAAGCTGAGCCTGGGGAAGACGCTCCTGTCGGGGGGGATCCCCATGACAAAGAAGGTGACGCGTCAGGAAGAGGTCCAGACGGAGGAGCGGGAGCGGATGCTCTTCGTCGCCGCCGGAGCGCTGCCGCTCCTGGTGTTCCGCCAGAACGGCATGAATTACGACGGCTTCGGCCCGGCCATGAAGCTCTCCCGCGAGCTGAACTTCTCCCACCTGGTAGCGGAACTGCGCCGGCTCTGTCCCGGCGCCCTGTTCGACGACCATCTGCTGCAACGGGCCGGCCAGGTCAGAGTGCTCGGTCCGGCTGTCGACCCCGATGCCAACCTGGACCTGGCGGCAGCCATCCTCGCCCGGTGCCTGGCCGGAGCGATGCACGACGAGTCGTGAGGGACGCCCCCGCATGGGGTACTCGGTGCGTCGCTGCTTTATTGCTTCTTGAATCTTGTGGTGCTCTTAACGAAATCGCAGCTGATATCCCTTGACGATACTATCTTCTTGGGATAATCAAATCATTCGGGTGCAATGAAACCGAAAAGGCTTTTTCTGGCCGGTTTTCCCTGCAACTGCTTCAGGCGATACAGCGACCGGGTGTTCAAGAGTCAGCCCTGCCTGGGCCGCACCCTCAAATACAAACAGTATGGAGAATCCATGAATTACCCTGACAAGCACGGCCATTTCGGCCAGTTCGGCGGCCGCTACGTCTCCGAGACCCTCATGCCGGCGCTCCTGGAGCTGGAGCAGGCCTACAAGAGGTTCAAGAACGACAAGGAGTTCAAGGCCGAGTTCGACTACTACCTCCGGCAATACGTGGGGCGGCCCAACCCCCTCTACTACGCGGAGAAGCTGACGAAGAAGCTCGGCGGGGCGAAGATCTACCTGAAGCGGGAGGACCTGAACCACACCGGTGCCCACAAGGTGAACAACACCATCGGCCAGGGGCTCCTGGCCAAGCGGATGGGGAAGGGGCGGGTGATCGCCGAGACCGGCGCGGGCCAGCACGGGGTGGCTACGGCCACCATCGCGGCCCTCATGGGGATGGAGTGCGAGGTCTTCATGGGGGCGGAGGACATCCAGCGCCAGTCCCTGAACGTCTTCCGGATGAAGCTCCTCGGCGCCACGGTGACCTCCGTCACCTCGGGGACGGCGACCCTGAAGGACGCCATGAACGAGGCGATGCGCAACTGGGTGACCAACATCCGCGACACCTTCTACGTCATCGGCACGGTGGCCGGCCCCCACCCCTACCCGGCGATGGTGCGGGATTTCCAGGCGATCATCGGCCGGGAGGCCCGCAGGCAGCACCTCGCGGCGGAGGGGCGGCTCCCCGACGTGCTGGTGGCCGCCGTGGGGGGGGGGAGCAACGCCCTGGGGCTCTTCTACCCCTTCCTCAAGGACACGTCGGTCCGGATGGTCGGGGTCGAGGCGTCGGGGTACGGCATCCCGAGCGGCAAGCACGCCGCCCCCCTGTGCGCCGGGAGCGTGGGGGTGCTCCACGGCAACAAGACCTACCTCCTCCAGGACGCCGACGGCCAGATCGCCCATGCCCACTCCATCTCCGCCGGCCTGGACTACCCGGGGGTCGGCCCTGAGCACGCCTGGCTGAAGGACACGGGGAGGGCCGAGTACGTCTCCATCACCGACGACGAGGCCCTGGAGGGGTTCAAGGCCCTGACGAGGGAGGAGGGGATCATCCCCGCCCTGGAGTCGTCCCACGCCATCGCCCACGTCCTCAAGCTGGCGCCGACCCTGCCGAAGGAGCAGTCCATCGTCGTCTGCCTGTCGGGGCGGGGGGATAAGGATATGCATACGGTCGCCCAGGCCATGGGCGTTTCCCTGTGAGCTGCGGCTTTTTGGCAATATCTGCGTAAGTCTTCGGCGCTCCTTGTGCGGCGTAGCGCTGCTACGCCTCCGCGTCGCGCCTCGACAGCCTTGATCTTGCCGAAAAATCCGCAGCTCATGCGGATATCGGTACGCCTCGCGGCCTGCTCGTCAGGCGCCTTGACCTTGCCGCGAAATCCGCGTTTCACTTACTGGCTTGTTTACCCTCTCCCTTTGTGAGAGGGATAAGGTGAGGGGGTGGGGGCGCAATTCAGGGAAACAAGCTGTTTACGCCGCTGTAACCACTTGAAAATAAAGAAAAAGTAAAAAAAGTTGGTTGACAGTGCCCCGGTTGCGGGGTATATACCCTTATCGCTCATAGAGAGCGTGTCGAGAGAAAGGTCCTTTTGCGGGGCCTTTTGGCGTTTAATGCCCTTGATGCGTCTCATGAACGAAATTCAGCCACGAAAGGAGTTCCCCGCCGGCATCCCTGCAGCCACCTCCCCGCCGCTGGACAGGAGTCGATGTCCACCCCGGCAGCCGGCAAAGCCACTTACGCTTCCACACTCATTACCTATGCGAATATCATTACTAATTCTTGCCCTCCTGTTCCTGATCGCCGTGACCAACAATCAGGCCTCGCTCAACGCATTCCAGGCTGCAAATCCCCCCGCCACAACCGAAGAGGCTGCCCGCAAACAACGGGAAGAGGAGATGGACAGACTTGAACGGCAGCACCAGGTGCCTGCCATTACCGCCGCCTTCGCCCTGCGGACATCCCGGGAGAGGGCGCACCGGCTGGCCTACCTCTGTTACGAGAAAACCATCGGTACCCCGTTCAAGCCGATCGACCTGGCCGAGATAGCCCTGGCGGAGACGGGCGGACATGCCCTGTCGGCCCGGGCCGTATCCTCCCGGGGAGCAGTGGGGGTTTGGCAGCTGATGCCGGAGCGGGTGAAGAGTCACGGCTACGCCCCCGAAGAGATGAAACACGATGATAGGTGCGCCGAGGCGGCGGTCCGGGAGCTGAAGGTCAAGCTCAAGGTTGCCGACGGCGACCTGTCCGACGCGAAACGCCTCTACTGCGGGACGGGGAAGCAGGCCAGGATGTACGAGGCAAAAATCCGCAAGTACCGCCGGGAGATCCTGGCGCGGATGTCGAGAGAGCCGCTCCAGCCTGGCGTCGAGATGAAGACGGCCAGCCTCTGACGGGGCCGGCTGCGAGCTCCCCCGGTCTCCCCGCGGGAGGAACCAACTACCATCTGTCCGGAGTTTGCATGAGCAGGATCGGGAAAACGTTTGCACAGTTGAAAAAGGCGCGGCGCAAGGCGCTGGTGACCTTCATTACCGCAGGAGATCCGGACCTGGCCCTGACCGAGCGGCTCATCCCGGAGATGGCCGCTGCCGGTGCCGACATCATCGAGCTGGGGATGCCCTTTTCCGACCCCATGGCCGACGGCCCGACCATCCAGCTCTCTTCCGAGCGGGCGCTTGCCGGCGGCACTACCCTTGCCGCCATTTTAGCCATGGTAAAAAGGGTGCGTCGGGGATGCGACGTCCCCATCCTCCTCATGGGGTACTACAACCCGGTGTTCATCTACGGGCCTGAGCGGTTCTGCCGCGACGCGGCGGCCGCCGGGGTGGACGGCGTCCTCCTGGTGGACCTGCCGCCGGAGGAGGCGGGCGAATTCAGCCGCCTGTCCGATGCCTCCGGGATCGACCTGATCTCCCTCCTCACCCCGACCTCCGATGGGTCGCGCATCGACAAGGTGAAACGGGTCGGCCGGGGATTCATCTACTATGTCTCCGTTGCCGGCGTCACCGGCGCCAGGAGTTCGGTCGCCGAGGATATCGGCACCATGGTGGAGAGGATCCGTGCCCGGGCCAGCCTGCCGGTGGCCGTCGGCTTCGGCATCTCCACGCCGGAACAGGCCGCCACGGTGGCCGCGGTGGCCGACGGCGTGGTGGTGGGGAGTGCCCTGGTCAAGCTCTTCGAGCAGGGGGGGGGGGACGAACTGGTCAGCCGGGTCCGTGCCGCCGTCGCCGGCCTGAAGGCCGGGGTGGAGAGCGCCTCCTGAACCCGGTCCCCCGGTCCGGCGCCATTTCTGTTGCCAGAGTCGTTTACTGATGCTAAAATCCCCCACCCGTTAAGTTATCACTACAAAATCTGCCGGTACCGGTGCGGTACCCCATGCGAGGTTGACAATGGCCTGGTTCAAACGAGACAAGGCGCCGATGGCGGTAAGCAAAGAGGATAAGAAGGTAAAGGTCCCCGAAGGGCTCTGGACCAAGTGCCCATCATGCAGCGAATCCCTCATCACCAAGGACCTTGAGTCCAACCTGAACGTCTGTCCCAAGTGCGGCCACCATTTCCGCGTTTCCGCCCGCAAGCGGATCGACCTCCTCCTCGATGGGGGGAGCTTCAGCGAGTACGACGCCGGCATGGTCTCCGTGGACTTCCTCGACTTCAAGGACTCCAAGAGCTACCAGTCGCGCATCGACGCCGCCGTGGCCAAGGGGGGCTCCAAGGATGCCATCATCTGCGGCGAGGGGACCATCGAGGGGCTGAAGGTCCAGTTGGCGGTGTTCGACTTCTCCTTCATGGGGGGGAGCATGGGGAGCGTGGTCGGCGAGAAGATCACCCGGGCCATCGAGCGGGGACTGGAGAACAATACCCCGGTGATCGTGGTCTCCGCCTCGGGTGGCGCCCGGATGCAGGAGAGCATCCTCTCCCTCATGCAGATGGCCAAGACCTCCGCGGCCCTGGCAAAGCTGAAGGCCAAGGGGCTCCCCTTCATCTCCATCCTCACCGACCCCACCACCGGCGGGGTCACGGCCAGTTTCGCCATGCTGGGCGACGTGAACATCGCCGAGCCGAAGGCGCTCATCGGTTTCGCCGGCCCCCGGGTCATCGAGCAGACTATCCGCGCCAAGCTCCCCGAAGGGTTCCAGAGGGCCGAGTACCTCCTGGACCACGGCATGGTGGATATCATCGTGGAGCGGAAGGAGATGAAGGCGACCCTGGCCAGGATCCTCGGCATGCTCTGCAGGGTGGCTGCCTGAGCCGCACGAGCACGACTAGTCACGAACCTCCGGCATACCCGTGCCGGAGGTTTTTTTGTGCCGGCACGACCCCCACCGGGAGCCAAATTCCTCGACTTTCCCACCTCTATTCCTTATAATTCCCGGCGCAATGACCTACGGTGAGATCCTTGCCCATATTTACGCCCGCGGCCGGTTCGGCATCAGGCCGGGGCTGGAGCGGATACGCGAAATCCTCTCCCGTCTCGGCAATCCCCAGGAGCGGCTGGCAACGGTGCAGATAGCCGGGACGAACGGCAAGGGGTCGACGGGGTCGTTCCTGGCATCGATCATGTCCGCCGCCGGTTACCGGACGGCCTTCTTCTCTTCTCCCCATCTGTCGAATTTTACAGAAAGATTCCGCATCGATGGTGCCGAAGCAGCCGAGGACGATGTCGCCGCCGTTGCCCGCCGGGTGCTGGCCGTGGCGCCTGCGGAAGCGACTTTTTTCGAGATCGTCACGGCCATGGGGTTCCTGCTCTTTGCCGAGCAGGAGGTGGACCTGGCCATCATGGAGGCCGGCATGGGGGGGCGCTGGGATGCCACCAATGTGAGCGACGGCCTCCTGGCAGTCATCACCCCCGTCAGTTACGACCACTGCCAGTACCTGGGGGAGACCCTCGGGGCGATCGCAGGGGAGAAGGCCGGCATTATCCGGAGCGGACGGCCGGTGGTGATCGCCCCCCAGCCCCCGGAGGCGCTTGAGACCATACGGAGAGCCGCCGCCGCGGCCGGTGCCCCGTGCCATCTCTGGGGTGAGGATTTCAGCTGCGAGAAGGCGGGGGGGGGATTCGTCTACCGGGTCGGCGACTATCTCCTGGACGGGCTCGTCCCCGGCCTGCGGGGGCGCTTCCAGGTGGTCAACATGGCCTGCGCCGTCACGGCGGCACGGCTGCTCGGCGCCCCCGCGTTCATCGTCGATGATGGGGACCTGCGCAGCGGCGTGGCGGCCGCCCGGTGGCCCGGGAGGATGGAGCTCTTCCCCGGCCCTCCGCCAATACTGCTGGACGGGGCCCACAACCCGGCCGGCGCGGCGGCGCTGGCCGACTCCCTGGCCGACATGGCGTACCGGCGCCTGCTCCTGGTCGTCGGCGTGATGGCCGACAAGGACTGGCAGGAGCTGCTGGAGCCGCTGCTCCCCCTTGCTGCAGAGGTCATTGCCGTCGAGCCGACCCTGGAGCGGGCCCTGCCGGCGGAGACCCTTGCCGGTTTCTGCCGGGAGCGGGGGAGCGCCGCCGCCATTGGCGGCACGGTGGGCCACGGCCTGGAGGTGGCCGGCGGGCTGGCGGGGGAGGGGGACCTCGTGCTCGTCTGCGGGTCGCTCTTCACCGTCGGCGAGGCACGTTCGATTCTGACCGGCAGGGAGTTCATGCCGATTCGGGGGTGACCCCCCTTTATCCTTTTGAGGTGCAGGTGGTACGCAGAGTTTTCCTTTCCTTTCTCCTGGCAACGGCATGTTCCGCACCGGCGCTCGCGGCTGACCAGCCCCCCCCGCCGCAGGGCGAGGTGCGGCTCCAGGCGGACCGGCTTGCCCACGACCAGAAGGACGATGTCATCCGCGCCGATGGCAACGTGGAGCTCCTCTGGAGCGGCATGAGGCTGTATGCCGACATGGCCGCGTACCTGCGGGGCGAGGGGGTGGTCAAGGCCTTGGGTGGGGTGAAGATCCTCAGGGATGGTGACGTCCTGACGGGCGACAGCGCCACCCTGCAGGTCGGTCCCCGCACCGGCACGGTTGAGAACGGTCACCTGTTCGTCAAGAAGAACAACCTGCACCTGCGGGGGGGAGCGATAGAGAAGACGGGGGAGCAGGACTACCGGGTGCGCCAGGGGAGCATCACCACCTGCGATGCCGAGAAGCCGGCGTGGAAATTCGTGCTGGACGACCTGAAGGTCACCATGGACGATTTCGCCACCGGCCGCAACGCCTACTTCTACCTGGGGGAGACCCCCGTGTTCTGGCTCCCCTACATCGTCTTCCCGGTGCTGACGGAGCGTCAGTCGGGCTTCTTCTTCCCCCGCTTCGGCAATTCGAGCAAGAAGGGGGTCTTCCTCGACATCCCCTACTACTGGGCCATCTCCCCCAGCAGCGACGCAACCTTCGATCTCGACCTCCAGTCGAAGCGGGGTGTGGGCGTGGGGGCGGAGTACCGGTACCTGAGTGCCAATGGCGGGCATGGCATGAACCGTGCCTACCTGATCTACGATACGCAGCAGGACCGGTTCCGTGGCGACCTGGGGGTGAAGCAGCAGCTGAACTTCTCCGCCGACACCTACTGGCGGGCCGATGCCAACCTGACCCTGGACAGGGACTACTATCGCGACTACGGCGAGGCCAGCGGCGAGTACAACAGGCAGTTCCTGGGCACGACCGCCTTTCTCAGCCACAGGAGTGAGAGCCTCCTGGTGACCGGCGGGGTCGACTTCATCGACGACCTGGACGCGGCCAACAACCGGGCGACCCTGCAGAAGCTCCCGTTCCTCAGCCTGACCGGGACGGGTGCGCCGGTCGGCTCCACCCCCCTGTACGTCTCCTTTGACTCCTCCATCGTCCAGATGGAGCGGGAGGTCGGCGGCAGCGGCCAGCGTTTCAGCCTCACCCCCCGGCTCACCTATGCCCTGCAGGCAGGCGACGTGCTTGCGGGCCGCCTCTGGGGAGGGTACGGCCAGAGGCTCTACCATGCCACCGCGGCGACCGGCGCCGACGGCTGGCACGGCCAGGGGGCGGCCGAGGGGGGGATTGCCCTGCGGACGGAACTGGCACGGACCTACCCAATTTCCGCCGGGGAGATGGGGGCGTTCAGGCATCACGTCGTCCCCGAAGTGACCTACGAGTTCCGCGAGAAGCGGGACGAGTCGGGCCTGCCGTTTTTCGACTTCGACGACCGGCCGACCACCGGCCAGGTGGTGACGCTCTCCCTGTATAATCTCGTCACCGGCAAAATCACCGGAAACGACGGGGTGAGGTACCGCGACCTGCTCCGTCTTACCGTCAGCCAGGGGTACCAGCTGAGCGGCGAGCGCCGCGACCTGCTCGTGCTGGCCGATGACGGCCACCCCTTTGCCGACACGCGGCTCAAGGCGGAGCTCTTTCCGCTCCCCCCCCTCCGGCTGCTGACCGACCTGCGGATCAGCCCCTATACCGGCAGCCTGACCAATGCCTCCCTCGGCGTGGACGGTGGAGGGCCGAAGGGGAACAGCCTCGGCCTCTCCTGGCACCACGCCCAGGGCAGGCTGGATTACCTGGAGGGGCGCTTCTCCTACGTGGACCTGCAGCCGTTCTCCTTCTCGGCCATGGGGAGGTACTCCTTCGACAAGCCGGGTTTTCTCGAAACGCTGTACTCCATCGACTACAAGCACCAGTGCTGGAGTTTCAACGTCACCTACCGGGACCGGCCGGACAACAAGGAGCTGACGTTCGGCTTCACCCTGGCAGGGCTCGGGCCCATCGGCCCGCTACGGGCGTTCTGACCCGGCCGGGGCCGCTGACGGAGTGCTGCCCGCTTCACACTGACATTCAGGAGGGATTTCATGATACTTGTTGTAGGTGCAAACGGCATGCTCGGCCACGACCTGATGGAGGTCCTGCAGGGCGATGTGCGCGGGCTCGATCTGCCTGAGCTGGATATCACCGACCTGGTGTCGGTGCGCAAGGCGCTCCTCACCCTGAAGCCGAGGGTCATCGTCAATTCCGCGGCCTACACGGATGTGGACGGTTGCGAGAGCAACGTGGAGACCGCGATGGCCGTCAACGGCGAGGGGGTCGGCCTCCTTGCCCTGACCGCGCGGGAGATCGGCGCCACGCTGGTGCAGGTGAGCACCGACTACGTCTTCGACGGCTCCAAGGGGGAGCCCTACCTGGAGGACGACCCGGTCGGCCCCCTGAGCATGTACGGCGAATCCAAACTGGCCGGGGAGCTGAATGCCGCCATGGCGCCGGCGCACCTGATCGTCAGGACCCAGTGGCTCTACGGGCTCCACGGCAAGAACTTCGTCGAGACCATGCTCCGCCTGGCTTCGGAGCGGAGCGAACTTGCCGTGGTGGACGACCAGGTCGGCTCCCCAACCTTCACCCGGGACCTGGCCCGGGCGATCAAGGCACTGCTGGACACGGGGTGCACCGGCACCTACCACGTCGCCAACAGCGGCTTCTGTTCCTGGAACGACTTCGCCAAGGCGATTTTCGCCGAAAGCGGCCTTGTCGTGACGGTCAATGCCATGACCACGGAGCAGCTGAACCGGCCCGCCCGCCGGCCGCTCTACTCCACCCTGGACTGCGGCAAGCTGGAGAGGGACACGGGGTTCCGGCCCCAGCCGTGGCGGGAAGCGCTGAAACAGTACCTGCAGGCACGAACAGCGACCGGGAAGTAACGACATCACATTTTCGCGGAAACGCCGCATTTCGGGAGGGGAACATGGAACGAGGGGAACGGCCCTGGGGAACCTACACGGTCCTGGATGAGCAGGGGAGCTACAAGATCAAGCGGATCGAGGTGAAGCCGGGGCAGCGGCTCTCCCTGCAGATGCACCACCACCGCAGCGAGCACTGGATCGTCGTCTCCGGTACCGCCAAAGTGACCTGCGGCGAGGAGGAGAAGATCGTCAACATCAACGAGTCCACCTTCATCCCCATGGGGCAGAACCATCGCCTGGAGAACCCCGGGGTCATCCCCCTGGTGATCATCGAGGTGCAGAGCGGCGAGTACCTGGGTGAGGACGACATCGTCCGCTTCCAGGACGATTACAACCGTTGCCCGGAAGAGGCTCCTGCCGAGTAATGGAACGTCATGGTGCCCGCCCTGAACCGGGGCCGGTGTGCGGCGGCGCACCCATTGTCTGACCGGTAGTCGAGGTGACGGTATGACCAGGATTTTCAAACCCGCAGTCGTTCTGGCGTCGCTGCTGTTGCTCTCCTCGCCCCTCGCCGCACGGGGGGCGACGGTCAAGCCCCTGGAGGTCGTGACCGAAAAGATCCTCGTGCTCGAGACGGAGAGGCTTGCCGGCGAACACTCCCTCCATGCCGTCCTGGTGCGGCGTGCCCTGGAACGTCTCGACAAGCAGATGAACATCATGTCCCAGGAGCGGACCAAGGACTCGCTCAAGCTCCTCCTCGACGCACGGGAAGCATTGACGGCGGCGGAGAGAAGCGCCGGTGCCCTGAGTTCCTACGTGGCCGAGGTCAAGGGGCGGCTCGTCGAGGGGGGACACGAACGGTTCGTCCCCCTGGCCAGGCTCAACGACGAGGTGGAAAAACCCTACCACCTGGCGCTGGACAGGTTTCTTGCCACGGCCACCAATTTCGTCCAGTTCTGCAATGACCACATGGAGGCCATAACCAGCGGACAGCCCGCGGAAAACAAGCTCTATGACGGCTACTACGCCGCCTACCTGAAGGAGATGGAGGCGTTCAATGCCCAGAGCATGAAGCGGAGCCAGCAACTGGTCGACTGGTCTGCCGAGTACCCGGCCCTTCTGGAGCTGCTCCCCCGCTAGCCCGCCCCGTTCCCCGGTTGCCTCACCACCCCCCTTTTAACTTGAGGGGGGCCACCTCTTTGTGATATTTTCAATATCTTTACGACAGACATTTTTTCGGGAGATTATCGAACATGCTGGGAAACCTGATCAAGAAAGTATTCGGCAGCAAGAACGAGCGGGAGCTCAAGCGTCTCTGGCCGATTGTCGATAAGATCAACGCCATGGAGTCCAGGTACGCAGCGCTTTCCGACGACGAGCTCCGTGGCTGCACGGCGGATTTCCAGGCGCGCTACCGCAAGGGGGAGACCCTGGAGTCCATCCTCCCCGAGGCGTTCGCCGTCTGCCGGGAGGCGGGCAAGCGGGCACTGGGGATGCGCCACTTCGACGTGCAGCTGATCGGCGGCATGGTGCTGAACGGGGGCAAAATCTCCGAAATGAAGACCGGCGAGGGGAAGACCCTGGTGGCGACCCTGGCTGCCTACCTGAACGGCCTGACCGGCAAAGGGGTGCATGTCGTCACGGTCAACGATTACCTGGCCAGGCGGGACGCCGAGTGGATGGGGCGGCTCTACAGGTTCCTCGGCCTCTCCGTCGGGGTCATCGTCCACGGCCTGGATGACGACGAGCGGCGCGAGGCCTATGCCGCCGACATCACCTACGGCACCAACAACGAGTTCGGCTTCGATTACCTCCGGGACAACATGAAATTCGCCCTGGAGGACTACGTTCAGCGCCCCTTCTACTTCGCCATCGTCGACGAGGTCGACTCCATCCTCATCGACGAGGCCCGGACGCCGCTGATCATCTCCGGTTCCACCGAGGATTCCACGGACAAGTACTACGTCATCGACCGGATCATCCCCCAGCTGATCAAGGGGGAGGTGAAGGAGGTGGAGGCCAACACCCTCTCCGGCAAGCGGAAGACCTACACCGGCGATTACACCATCGACGAGAAGGCCAAGTCCGCGACCCTCACCGAGGAGGGGGTGCTCAAGGTCGAGAAGCTGCTCAAGATCGACAACCTCTACGACCCCCGCAACATGGTGGTCCTGCACCACGTCAACCAGGCCCTCAGGGCCCATGCCATGTACCGTCGCGACGTGGACTACGTGGTGAAGGACGGGGAGGTCATGATCGTCGACGAGTTTACCGGCCGTCTCATGCCGGGACGCCGCTGGTCCGACGGCCTCCACCAGGCTATCGAAGCCAAGGAAGGGGTGGTTATCGAGAAGGAGAACCAGACCCTGGCCACCATCACCTTCCAGAACTACTTCCGGATGTACGAAAAGCTCTCCGGCATGACCGGCACCGCCGACACCGAGGCGGAGGAGTTCCACAAGATCTACAGCCTGGAGGTGGTGGTCATCCCGACGAACCGGCCGCTCCTGCGCCCCGACTTCCCCGACGTGGTCTACAAGACCGAGCGGGAGAAGTTCAGCGCGGTCATCGAGGAGATCAAGGAGCTTCATGCCAAGGGGCAGCCGGTACTGGTCGGCACCATCTCCATCGAGAAGTCCGAGGTCCTCTCCTCCCTCCTGAAGAAGCAGGGGATCCCCCACAACGTCCTCAACGCCAAGCAGCACGAGCGGGAGGCGGAGATCGTCGCCCAGGCGGGACGGAAAGGGGCTGTCACCATCGCCACCAACATGGCCGGCCGTGGTACGGACATCCTCCTGGGGGGGAATCCCGACGCCATGGCCAAACAGTGGCGCAGGGAGAACCCGGAGGCGACCGACGAGGAGTACGCCGCCGCACTGGCCCGGTTCCGTGAGACCTGCGCCCGGGAGCACGACGAGGTGATCAATCTCGGCGGTCTCCACATCCTCGGCACCGAGCGCCACGAATCCCGGCGCATCGACAACCAGCTCCGCGGTCGTTCCGGCCGCCAGGGGGACCCGGGGTCATCCAAGTTCTACCTCTCCCTGGAGGACGACCTCCTGAGGATCTTCGGTTCCGAGCGGGTCGCCAAGATCATGGACCTCCTCAAGATCGAGGAGGGGGAGGCCATCACCCACGGCATGATCTCCCGGGCGATCGAGAATGCCCAGAAGAAGGTGGAGGCCCACAACTTCGACATCCGCAAGCACCTCATCGACTACGACGACGTCATGAACAAGCAGCGGGAGGTCATCTATACCCAGCGTCGCGAGATCCTGGGGGGCCAGGAGATCCGGGGCAACTTCATGGAGATGCTGGACGAGACCATCGGCGACATCGTCACCGCCTATGCCATCGACAAGGTGCCGGGGCACCAGTGGGACTGGGAGGGGATTACGGAGACCCTCCACAGGACCTTTGCCATCGACCTCGACCTCCCTGACCAGACCGTTGCCCGGCTGACCCCGGACAACTTCAGGGCGCTTCTGAAGGAGCACGTGTCAAAGCTCTTCAACGAAAAGCTGGAGCATTTCGGCGAGGAGATCATGGACCACCTGATCAAGGTGATCATGCTGCAGACCATCGACCAGCAGTGGAAGGACCATCTCCTCTCCATCGACCACCTCAAGGAGGGGATCGGCCTG
>CALMBF010000020.1 GCA_937860145.1 uncultured Geobacter sp. | reverse complement strand
GGTGGGTCAAAAAACACGCCTATGGTGGGTCAAAATTCAATGCCGATTGACAGTCGGAAATTCATTATTCTCCCGCTGCATCATGGTGCCTTCCATCAGGAGGACATCAACATCCCGCAGAGGACGCTCTACCATCGAATCAAAGAGAATTGATTTTCTGCCGTGGGCTCGGAAATCACCGCTATAGAACAGCCTCGTGTTGTCCGCCTCTATCAGAAACGCATAGGCATCGGCGGCAGAATGATCTACTAGGTAGGGAGTGATCTTGATATCTCCGACAACGAACTGCTGCCACGGTCGAAAATATGCAAAAGCTTTTTGTAACGGTTGTCGTCTCAGGAACAGCCGGGTAGCATCAAGCAGACATTTCCCGACTTCGCCTATATAGACTGGCAAGGAGTCCGGCAAGGTATCAAGAAGACCGCAGTGATCCTGGTGGGGATGGCTGATTATTACGGCATCTGCCTCTAAATCCTGTTGGTTTATGCTTCGACTCTCTGGTGAGAGTGGCAAACCCGCATCTAACAAGACGCTTGTTCTATCGGTCATGACACGAATACACGTGCCACCGATTTCATGTGTTCCGCGATGAATAATAAGCTTCACTGATTATCTTTCTGACTCCGTAGCGTATAATTTAACTCTAAAATCTCAAAGCTGCGCTCAGCTACATCCGAAAACGGGACAGCCGTCTCTCGTAGGGTCAATCCTACTTGTACCGATAGTTCAGGGGAATGCACCGTAAGAAACAGGCCGTCCTTCACGTCTCGTAATGTTGTCTCTGTTAGCGTGATGACAGTTTCTGAGAATCTGGGGATCAATGGATCGTTCTGAGGAGGGAGAACATCAAGCTGCCAAGGTGACAGTTGAGAAGTATCCGTATCATGACTTTCTGAAATCAGGCAGATATTAACCGGGATTGGTTCATTGAAAATAGCGGCAGCTTCAATAGTTGCCTCGATCCGGATACACAAACTTGCTTTACTTGATGCCTTTCGCAGAGTCGGCTGACTGACGCCGTATTGCCAAGCCGTTACATGAGCATAGATAAAATGGACTGTCTCATCCGCTCTAGTCGAATGTTTCCCGCTGAAATCTCCGTATATGACTCTACGGTTCGATTTGTAAGACAAGATTCTTGTGGCGTCGCTGCAACTCTTCATAGTTGATCCTTAACCGTTCCAACAAACGCTCAATCGTATCATAGCAGTTGTAATCATCGGCTGTAGGCTGCTGTTCAAAATCAAGACCGTAATCAATCTCGCAACGACAACCGAAGCACACATACGCTTGAGCCAGCTCATGCCAGACGAACTCATGGTCCTTGTGTCCATTACACAAAGGGCAGCTGTACCCTGCTTCAATATCTGGCGGATTTATCATTTTAATGCTTCTACTTAACTGATGGCGACACTGGGTTATTGCGAAGCCCAGATACGCGGCGGCGGAAAACCTAACCTGTCGAACTGTGACAACAGCCGGTCCCAATGATTTATCCCATTTCTGCCGATTTTGCTTTTGCCGGTTTCGATGATGAGAAGTACCGGCTCAACGGCTAAGCATTCTTCGTTTCTGATGAATTCTTTTAAGTTCTCAGCTGTGAATTTGGGGGTCCCTCCCATCTTGTGGACCAAATCCAGATCGATGATGTTTTGCGCAATCGTCTTGTAAGACTGAATGATGTTCGCTGACTCTGAGGCGATAAACTCTCGATAAGATTGCATCTGCTCAAGAATCTCTTGATCGCCATCCTTCTCAGAGCGAAGCCTACCGTCGGTATCGATCTTGACCTCGATAAGCTGCAACTTGTTGTTTTCGATAACAGCAAGATCTATGCGTTTCGCGACGTAATCTCTCCCGCTTTTCCCCTTCCGTTTGCAGGTATACGCAACCTCCAAATCGATAATCGTTGGAGACTGATCCGAGCTCAAATATCTCGCCAGATGCTCTTTTTCCCCGCAAACGTACTCACCTATGTAGCAATCCGGGTCGTTTATCAGCTTCGACAGGTTGAAGTTGCCGACGACCAAATCCCCACAATCGAGATTTAGAGCCAAGTAGTTTCCAGACTTTGGTTCTTGCGTGTATTTGTAATGTATTTCGTATCTATCGGGACAAGGCGTGAACTTTAGTATCGAACTGCCGTTGCAATAGATGTTTACGTAATCTTCGCGAATGCAAATATTAAGCTTCGGCTCTTCTTTGATACGCCGTCCTATCTCGGTATCCAGTAAAGCTTTAACCGATTGCAAGGCGTCAATACCGAGACCTCTCTTGAACGCTGATTTCGCCATGTAACCTCCGTGTTTCAACAATAATCTCTGCCATCCAATCGCACTGTATTTATGTTTACCAGAGCACCGCGACAGAATATGTCAATGAGTCGCTGAATTCCATGTTGACTCTCTGTTTTTTAATAGCTATCATTTGATAGCCTATATCATGCGACAGCTATCAGGAGAATCATATGCAGGACCTCACCGACCGCCAAAAGCAGGTACTCAACTACATTTCGGTGTACCTAGACGAGCACGGTTGCCCTCCGACGTTACGCGAAATCTCGGATCATATCGGGACTAAAGGTACAGCAACCGCAATGCTGCACTTGGATGCTCTTGCGAGGAAAGGATACATCCATCGTCGTGAAGGGTCACGTGGAATATCACTCCCCCGGAAATCAGACTACTCCGTGTCAGTCCCAATACTAGGCACTGTCCGGGCCGGTATGCCAGAACTAGCGACTGAAGACATACTCGGCTTTTGCCAGATCGATGCTAGCTGGTTAAAGGGCAAAGACAACTTCATTCTGAAGGTCAAAGGTGACAGTATGATCGACGCCGGGATCTTCAGCGGAGACTACGCCATCATCCGCCCACAACAGACCGCTGAGAACGGTGAGATTGTCGTTGCTCTAATCGACGGTGAGGCAACATTGAAACGGTTCTTTTTGGAAGATGGCCGCGTTCGACTTCAACCAGAAAACTCCACCATGTCGCCGATCATCGTCCACGCTGGTGATGCTGAGACGGTCATCGCTGGACGTTTGATCAAAACTATCCGCTTCTTCGACTGATGAATGCACAACCAGTCCGCATAGCCGTGGTCTACGAACCCGGCAAGAAGCCGAAACCCGTCTGGTTTGAACTGAACCGCCGACAACACAAGGTCATTGAAACAACCTACTTCTGGAAAGATCGACTAGGTGACACTACTCGACTGCACTTCGCGGTCTCGGACGGGGAAGCACTCTACGAACTGATTTTCGACCCGTCAGAGCAGTCCTGGACCGTAGAAAGCCATCGCATCGAATGAGTATTCAACCTGAACAGCGCGTCGTGATGCACATCGATATGAACGCGTTCTTCGCGTCTGTCGAGCAGCAAGCCAACCCCGAACTTCGCGGCAAACCAATCGCCGTTGTCGGTGGTCACGGTCGCACTGTCATCACTACCGCGTCGTATGAAGCTCGTAAGTTCGGCGTGAAAACCGGCATGGCAATCTGGGAAGGCAAACGGCAATGTAAGGACTTGATTATTGTCGTCGGTGACAACAAGAAGTACACCTACACCAGCAGTAGGATTGTGGAGTTCATGAGGGAATATACTCCTCTCGTTGAGGTCTTCTCGATTGATGAGGCGTGGCTAGATGTCACCCATTCACTCGGAATCTTCGGCTCCGCCGAGCGAATCGCGTATCTCATCAAAGCGCAGATCAAAGCAAGCTTCGGAATCACATGTTCAATCGGAATTGCACCGAATAAGCTCCTCGCAAAACTGGCTTCCGATATGAAGAAACCAGACGGCCTGACCGTGATCAAGCCAGAGGAAGTCAGCCGCGTTCTTGAACACATGTCTGTAAAGGAACTCTGCGGAATCGGATCGAAGATGGATCGTCACCTCGCGCTGATGGGCATCCGGACTTGCGGTGAACTTGGCCGCTGCGACGAAGCACGGCTGACTCGTAAATTCGGAATTCTCGGGAAGGTGTATAAGCAGATGGGTCAAGGTATCGACAATGGCCCTGTCACCCCTGTCGAAGAAGATGATGAAGTAAAGAGTGTCGGCCACTCCATGACGCTTCGACGTGACGTATCCACTCGTGAAGACATTTTGAAATACTTGCTCCAGCTTTCTGAGATGGTCGGTAGACGAGCACGCCGTTACGGAGTCGCCGGTAAAACGATCTCGCTCTACGTCCGGTTCGCTGATTACTTCTCAAGCTTCGGTAAGCAGGACACACTCTCCAGCTATATCAACCAAAGTGACGAAATCTTCAAGGCGGCGGTCAACATCCTGGACACTGTCGAGATAACTCAACCGATCCGACTGCTCGGCGTTAAGCTATCGAATCTCCAGTATCACAGCCAGCAGCTACCACTCTTCCCAGACGAACGACGCAAAACTTTGATGGTCCAGGCGATGGACTCGGTAAATGACAAACTCGGTGACTTCACTGTTACGTTCGGAAGCCTGCTCGCGACCGAGGAGAAAGGCAGTCACGTCATCAGCCCTGCATGGAGACCGGACGGAATTCGAAATGTCAATGTGCAGTAAATACTCGTATCAAAATCCGTAACTGGAGACTACTATAGAACAAACCGGGAATCGAACCGCCGACACTCTGAACTGAGGAAAAAATACTGTACATGACCAAGTTATTCGACTAGAGTACTATTCACCAAGCGGTACATCAAAGTACACCGCCGGTACACTAGAGTCATGGGTTCGAGTATAACTTTCTAAGAGAGACCGCCCAGAGATCAACCACTTACGACAGGACCCTTTGCCGGGTTCGATTCCGTCCCTGGGCACCATACCTCGTAATAAAAACAGCCACTCACGATACCGACCGTGAGTGGCTGTTTTTTTTTGTGGCGAAAAGTGTCGCATGTGAACGACTGATGTGCCGGGCTCCACGGGAGATGACATCGTGCTGCCGTGCAGAGGTTGGCTCATAAAATGCTTTCCCCCCTACAGGTCATGATGCAGGTATGAATGACAATGGGGAACAATCGTGTTTCTCCCGTTGCCGTTAACGGACCCGGGACATTGAAGCTTGGGATGGGACCCGGGCAACGTCCCGCCACTACCGGGGAGATGACAGGGAGAGTGGCGAGTAGGGAAAACACGCGTCTGTCTCCCCCTGCGAATCTGGTCTAATGGCTGCGTCCTTCGTGTAATCACCGGATTGAGCCGGGAATTCCCTCAATGATTATTAGTGGTTATTAAATTCACGGACGGCGATCTGGCGGAAGATGTTTTCAGAACGGTTCCATACCTCCTTGTTGAATGGCTGCGTGAGCCTGGCGGTTGCGCTCTTTTTCCTCGTCTCCGCCGGCAGCTGTCCGGCAGGGGAGATCCCCCCTGCGGACCTTGATACTCTCGAACTCGAAGAGCTGATGCAGGTCGAGGTGTCGACAGTCTACGGGGCCTCCCGCTATGAGCAGGAGCTCTCCGAGGCACCGGCAGCGGTAACCGTCGTAACGGCCGATGACATCAGGAAGCACGGGTACCGGACACTTGCGGCCATTCTCGAAGGGGTGCGCGGGTTTTCCACCACCTATGACCGCAACTACCATTACGCCGGGTTCCGCGGGTTCAACCGCCCCGGAGATTACGGTACCAGGTTCCTCCTCCTCGTAGACGGGATCAGGGTCAATGATGCGGTCTACGATGCCGTGCCCCTCGGTCCCGATTTTCCCCTGGACATCGATCTTGTCGACCACGTGGAGATCATTCCCGGCCCGAGCCAGTCTGTGTACGGCAGCAACGCCTTCTTCGGGGTCATTAACGTCGTCACCCGGGAGGGGCGTGATCTTGCCGGGGGAGAACTTTCCGCCTCGGCCGGCAGTTACGCCACCTACGGGGGGAGGCTGAGTTACGGCCGCAAGGTGCGGGGGGTGGAGCTGTTACTGTCCGGTTCGTTCACGGACAGCGAGGGACAGGACCTCTTCTTCCGTGAGCTGGATTCGCCCCAGTTCAACAATGGCTGGTCCCGCGGCAACGATTCGCTTCGGTTCGGCAGCGGCTTCGTCAAGGCGACCATCGGCGATTTCACCCTCGAGGGGATTTTCGGCAGGTCCCGGAAAAACATCCCGACAAATCCCTGGGGGACGATCTTCAACGATCCCCGTACCAGCACCACCGATACCTACTCCCTGGCAGGGCTTACCTACCAGCATTCATTCCCCGCCGGCCTCGATATCCTTGCCCGGCTCTCCGCCAACTGGTACCGCTACCGTGGCGATTATCCCTATGCATCGACGCTCGTTCCGGGCTCCGAGTATGTCGGGAAGGACAAGAGTGCCGGCGACTGGGTCGGCGGCGAACTGATGCTGGTGAAGGAGCTGGGGCAGCGCCACAAGCTGGTGGCCGGCGGGGAGTTCCGTGACAACTACCGCCAGAATCAGTCCTACCTCGACGAAAACGGCCTGTGGGATGACCGGCGGACCTCTTACAACTGGGGGGTCTACCTGCAGGACGAGTACTGGCTGCTGGATAACCTTATCCTCAACATCGGTGGCCGCTACGATTATTTCAGCACGTCGGAAGGAACCTTCAATCCCCGTATTGCCGTCATCTACACCCCCCTGGACGGCACGACGCTGAAACTCCTCTACGGGCAGGCATTCAGGGCGCCCAATGCGTACGAGCTCTATGTCAACACCGGCTCCCCGCAGTCATCCCTCAGGGAGGAGACGGTCAGAAGCTTCGAAGCGATTGTCGAACAGAAGTTCGGCGCGAGGATGCACGGCGGAGTCGACCTGTTTCTCAACCATATGCACGACATCATCAGCCAGGACCCTTCCCGGCCGACGGAGACCTCCCTTCCCTTTACCAACGTGGATGAGTTCGAGAGCCGCGGCATGGAGCTCTTCTTCCGCGGGGCCTGGTCGAACGGATTCAGGGCGGGGGGGAGCTACTCACTCCAGAGGACGATCGACGCCAAGAGCGACGCGGTGCTTCCCAATGCTCCCGGCCAGCTGGCCAAATTCGACGCCATCGTCCCCCTGGTGACGGACAGGATATTCCTCGGCGCGGAACAGCAGTACACCGGCAGCAGAAAGGACCTTGCAGGGGGGAAGCTGCCCGGTTTCTGGGTCACCAATCTCACCCTCTTCAGCCAGAACGTCATCAGCGGCCTTGAGCTGTCCGCTTCGGTCTACAACCTGTTCGACCGGCATTATGCCGTCCCCGGTGCTGGCGAGCATCTTCTCGGCGGCTTGACCTCCATAGAACAGGACGGTCGAACCTATCGTTTCAAACTGACCGGCAGGTTCTAGCATGGCCATGGTGCAACGCACATGCGGCCGCAGCCGCTTTCAGCGGAACGGGTTCCTTCCCGGACGCCCGGAGTCACGGTGGCTGACGGCCGTCGTGATCATGGCCCTCGCCATTTTTCTCTTGAGCAGCACCCCCCCCTGTCGCGGCGAAACGCCGCCCCCCGGCGAATACCAGGTGAAAGCGGCCTATCTCGTGAGATTCCTCAAGTATGTCGAACTGCACGGCGAGGCTGTCGCGGACAAAGACAGCACGATAGTCATCGGTATCCTGGGAGACTCGCCGATGTGGAGTGCCGCATCCCCCCTCGACGGTACCAGGCTGCAGAACCATGTTGTCAGGGTGCGCCGGGTGGAGGAACCTGAAGAGATGCGCGGGTGCGGGATCGTTTTCATCGGGGCCGGCGAGACGGGACGGCTGGGGCAACTGGTCGAATTTGCCGGGCACAACCGGATTCTCACGGTCAGCGATATCAGGCGTTTTGTGTATGCCGGCGGTGGCATCGGCTTTGTCAACAGGGGGAAGCACGTCCGCTTCGAGATCAACAGGACAGCCGTTCAGGCCACCGGGGCGAGGATCAGTTCCGATCTTCTGCGGTTGGCCGACAGGATTGTCGAGTAGTGGGGAGTATGCGGTGAATCGGGCCGGCATGACGACGAAAATCCGGGATCTGCCCATCGGCCTCAAAATGGGCCTGATCGTAGCCTTAATAATACTGTCAGTGAGTATTCTGGCCATGACGGTCTTCTTCGTCCACGAGATCCGTTCGTTCCAGAGAAGCGAGAGGCAGTATAGACAGTCCATGGCGCGGATCATCGGCAGGAATACCATGGCTGCCATTGATTTCCAGGACCGCGATGCTGCCAGGACGACCCTCGCCGCCCTTGCCGAAGATCCCCATATCATGTCGGCCTGGATACTCCTGAACAGCGGCGAGGTGTTTGCCACCTATGTCAGGTCTCCCGGCCATGGCGAGCTGGCAACCACGAGCGTGGCGGGGCTGACGATGACCGCTCCGGGGGCGGTCGCGGAGGACAAGGCCTGGCGGCTGTTTGCGCCCATCAAGACGGTGTATCCCTTCCTCGTGCAGGGGGAGAAGATCAGTACGGTCGTACTCGTCTCCGATACGGGGGAGCTGCGGGTTCGGCTGCTGGTTTATCTCGGCCTGTCGTGTTCGGTTGTCCTGCTTGCCGGTGCGATCGCGTATCTCATAACCACCCGGTTGCAGAGGACCATTACCGGTCCGCTCTCAGCCCTGGTGACCACCATGGAGAGGGTGACAGCATCACGGGATTATTCTCTCAGGGTCGATTATGCGGCGCGCGATGAGATCGGTCTCCTGGCGCAGGGGTTCAACCGGATGCTGCAGGAAGTCGAACACCATGGCGAACAGCTGGTCCGTTACCAGGACCGCCTGGCTGACATGATCGCGCTCCGGACCGAAGAGCTGCACAGGGCAAAAGAGGAAGCTGAGCATGCGGTACTGAGGAATGGGGTTCAACCCGCACATGACGACACCGCCGCTGCCGTAACGATGCCGCAGGGCAAGGTCCACGAAGGCGGGGAGACGTGCGGGAACAGCCTCGCCAGGCTGTATGCCCTGATGAACTGCATCGATGCCGAGGTCCTGTTCCTTGAGGAAGAGAGCGGCTCGATGCTGGCGAACAGGGGTGCCGCCCTTACCCTTGGGCTTGATCGTGGCCTCTGTCTCGATCAGAAGGCTTTTGCCGAAGGGTACGAAATTTATCGTGGTAATGCCAGGAGCCTCCACGGGGTGGACAGCCGGCACTGTTTCGACCTTAAGGGGGCACGTGTCAGGCAGATGGAGGTCATGCTGCTCGGCAGCGACAACATTCAGCATTACCAGATGATAAATTCCGAGCCCTTGCGGGATGAGGCGGGTGCTACCGTCGAAATGGTTTTTGTCGCGCGGGACATCACCACGCAGAAGGAGGCGGAAGAGGTCATGCGACACTCGGCCAGGCGTCTGCTCGAGTCGGAGGAGCGGCTCCGGATGAATCTTGCTGCCGAACTGCATGACGAAGTGGGTCGCGATCTGACGGCGCTTCACCTCAACAGCGAGATCATCAACAATAGCATGCCGGATGAGCTGCGGGAGAGCCTGAAGGAGAGAATCGGCATCGTCCACAGCCTGCTCGATGATCTGGGTGGCAAGATTGCCAACATCATCAGCGAACTCCGTCCCCCCATGCTTGATGATTTCGGTCTGAGAACGGCTCTGAAGTGGCTGACCGGCCTCGAATCCATGCGCCATGACGTGGTTGTGGAACTGCTTGTCGACACCGCCTTTCCGCGTCTGGCCACTGCGCAGGAGACGGCGCTCTACCGCATTGCCCAGGAAGCGGTCACTAATGCGATCAAGCATTCCGGTGCCTCGACGATCACGGTCGAGCTCGGCGAGAGCGACGGGAAGGTCCGCCTCGAGGTCAGCGACGACGGCTCCGGTTTCGATCCTTATAGCCCCCATGGCACGGCGAAACGGCAGAGCTGGGGCCTCGTCATCATGCGGGAGCGGGCGGAGGCCGTGGGGGGGACATTTACCCTGGAATCGATTCCGGGGCGTGGGACAAGAATAGTTGTGGAACTCGGAAGGGAGTGAGGAGATGGCAGTGAAAGTCATGCTTGTCGATGACCATACGATCGTACGGGACGGGTTGCAGATGCTGATCAACACCCAGAAGGACATGAAGGTGATTGCCGGGGTCGGCGACGGGCAGAGCGCCATAGATGCCTGCGAAGAGCTGCGGCCCGACATCGTGATCATGGATATTTCCATGCCGGGGATGAACGGCATAGAGGCGGCACGGGCCATCATGGGCCGTCACCCTGATGTGAAGGTCATCATGCTGACCATGTATGAATCCTCGGAATATGTCAGCCAGGCCTTCAAGGCGGGGGTGTGGGGATTCATGCTGAAGAAATCCGCGGGGATCGAGATCATCAAGGCTATCAGGGAAGTCAAGCGCGGACACCACTATTTTGGCCGGGGGATTGAAGATCTCTGGACAATGGATATGCTTGAGGAACAAGACCCGTATGACTCCCTTAGCCCCCGGGAGAAACAGATACTGAAGATGGTGGTCGACGGCAAAACGAGCAGGGAGGTCGCCGAAATACTGTTTATCTCCCCCAAAAGTGTTGAAACCTATCGCAGCAGGCTTATGAAAAAGCTCAGTATCGACAACGTTGCCGGCCTCGTGAAGTATGCGCTCCGGCGGGGCTTGGTAACTTCGACGAATTGATAATGGCCGGTATACCCCATGCTGCCTCCACGAGACGCCGGTAAGTGAAGCGTTCGAGTGGGGGCGTTTTTATCCAGGAATACTTTTGTCAGATGTTCCCGACAATTCAGCGGCACAGTCATTGCATTAATTAGATTTGTATCTTTATATTGTTTAATAAAATTTATTAAAGATTATTTAGGTGGGTTAGCTAATAAAATCTTATAGTTGGGTTACATATTAAAGAGTGTGCATATTAGGACGTGATGCGCAAAGGTAAATAACTGGCCAGGCTGGCCAGTTAAGTTTTTTTACATTGCAGGAACGAGATGGGAGGCGGTTATGTTGAAGAGAGTGTATGGCGGCATGCAGAAGGCAACGATGCTGAAAAGGTGCGGGTCACTGGTGGTTATCGGTGCGATTGCCTTCCTCGGCACGGTGTGCGGTCCGCGTGATTCCCAGGCCGCGATCGGGACGACGACCCAGAACTGGCCTTCCACCCCCCTCTATGCCAATGCGGCCTACCCTGCTGCCGCGATTTCCTACAACGCCGTGGCGGGCAACAACCGCCTCCTGGTTGTCGGGATCTCCTCCTCCACCACGGCGGTGGCCCAGGCGCAGCCGACCGTCACCTACGGCGGGGTGAGCATGACCCCGGCCGTCGGCTATAACGCCACCGCCACGCAGCAGCACTCGTACCTCTTCTACCTCCCCCTCGGGTCGTCCGCCACGGCTGATGCGGGCAAGAATCTCAACGTCACCATCAGCGGCGGCACCTCCCGCTACTGCATCGTCAATGCGGCGGTGTATACCGGCGTCGACCAGACGACCCCGGTGGCCTCGCCGGTACGCTCCAGCAACAACACGACCGCCGGTACAGCGGTAGGCCCCTTCACCCTGGCGGTAGCCAGCGGCGAGCTGGGGGTCTCGGTGCTTAATACGGTTACCTCTGGTACGTCCAAGGCAAGCGCCTCGACCATTACCATCGGCACAACCGGCCACCTCTGGAACCAGGTGAGCACCGCCGCCAGCAACCGGATCGTCGGTGCCCTCCGGACCACCGTTGCCACTACGAGCAACGTCAATACCACCTCGGCGACCCAGCACACCTCCTCGGCATCGACCCTGAACTCCACGGCCGCCATGACCATCAGGCCGATGGTCGGCGTCTCCCTTGCAAACGGCACGACCGTGGCGGGGAACAAGAACGTCTACGTCGGTGATGCCAACGCCACCAACGTGGTGGTCGACACCTTCACCATGAGCGCGTCGGCCGCCACCACCGTCACGAGCATCACCTTCACCAGCAATGCCTACACCACCAGCGACAAGGTGTCGGCCGTCAAGATCTGGCGCAAGGTAGGGTCCACCCTCACCGCCTGGGAGGCGAGCGACGTCCTGGTCGCCAGCGGCATCCCCAACGGCGGTGCCCTGGCCCTGACAACCAGCGAGTCGGTATCGACCCTGGCAAACTACATCGTTACCTATGACGTCGCCGCAACGGCCGCTGCTTCCACCAGCAATTTCTTCACCGGCACGGTGACCGCCATTACGCCGACCCCCCTCGACCTGACTGATACGACCGCCCTGAGCGCCTCCCTCTACATCTATCCCACCACCACCGTCGGTAACGGTACCAACCCGTCGGCCGCCCGTCTCGGGAAGGGGAGTGCCGCCACCAACATGGATGCCTTCACCCTGGGGCATAACGGTGCGACCGCCGCAGAGGACGATACCGTGACCGAGGTCACCGTCACCATGACCCCTCCGTATATCTCCGGCGGCTCGGGGAGCACGGTGTCGAAGATACGTCTGGTGGAGATCGTCAACGCGGCCGGCACGGTCGTGTACGGGTCGGCAACCGCAGCCACCACGGGCGATGTCTGGAACATCCCGACGACACTTGCCTCCCTTGTCGTTACCTCCACGCCCACCACCTATTACGTCCGGATCTCCACGGCCACTACCATCAATCCGTCAGTTACCGACCCTTCCGGCACCCCGACCGGCTACTACACCTTCAGCGGAACCATCACCGACCTCATCCACTCCAAGTCGGCGAACAAACTGGTGATAGCCGATACTGCAGGCCAGACCCTGGTCATCGACGTTGAAAAGCCGGCCGGACCGGCCACGGCAACCGCCACCACCGGCAGCTCGCCCGGCACCATCAACCTTGCCTGGGATGCGGCCACCGATGCCAACGGCGGTGCCCTCGACGGATCGAAACCCTACGTCCTCATGCGCAGCGCCCCGGACGGCACCCAGCCGGCACCGAACTGCACGGAAGGGACCGATATCTCCACGGTCCCCGGCGTGACCATCAACTATGCCTCCCGCACCGCCGTGGATGCGGGACTGATCGACACGACGCCGACCCGCTACTACTACCGGATCTGCGCCAAGGATGGACAGGGGAACCTGAGCGACGGCGCGGCCACCTATGCCAATGCCAAGGTCAACAATATCTGCGACACGACACCGACGGTGAGCCTGACCGCTGAAGATGGTCTCTCCACGTCCCAGATCGTCAAGTCGGCCAACTCGGCCCCCTTCAAGCTCATGGTCGCCAATAATGATATCGGTACCTGCCCCGATTTCGATTTCAACCTTGCCCTGGTGAACGAGGTTGCCCCTGCCAATTTCGACAAGGCCGTGGGGGCGACCCAGCAGACCGCGGTTCCGTTCCCGACAACCGTTAAACTCGGTACGGGCGGTGCGGGTGCGCCGACCGGCAAGACACTCAATGTCTACATCACCGGCAAGCCGACTGCCAACCAGCTCGAGGTCTACAAGTTCGCGGTCCAGGTGACGGAAGCCAGCCACGGCACTCCTCCCCAGACCGCCCAGATGACCGCCATGCTGAACGACATGCCGCCGATCGTGCACAACAGCAGCAACATGGGCAAATTCCAGTACGGCAACTGGGGGCAGACCTATACCTGCGCCACCTGCCACTCCAACAGCACCACCAACATCAAGGGGATCTACCAGGTCATCTCCACCCCCATCGGCCGCCGCAACGTCGTCTTTTCCAAGACCTCCTCGGTTGATACGGACTCCGACGGTGTTTACAGCAATGACAAGCGGACGGTCACTACCATCTCCAACAATGTCTGCTCCGTCTGCCATCACAGGACCCGCCAGCACCAGTACAGCGCCAGCAAGGCCCTCCTGAACAACGGCAGCCTGGGGGTCGTCGGCCCGAATGGGGACGAGGCCTACAATACCGAGCACCACAACAGCCGCGAGTGCGTACGCTGCCACACCCACAACACCGCCTTCCGCTCCATTTACGGTGTCTGCGGCGACTGCCACGGTTTCAAGGCAACCGGTTACTCGCCGATCAGCAAAAGCACCATGGTCAAGGACCTGACCAATGCCCTCGGACCCAACCCCCCCAACTACGGTGCCCATGCACGGCACAACATGGCGAAGATAACCTGTGGCGCCTGCCACAGCAACACCAACCACGGTCTGGAAACCACTGCCTGGCAGGGTGACAACCGCATGGAGATGGGTTTTGCCATCAACAAGGACACCTTCCCCGGGTTCAATCCCACTGCCGGCATCACCGGCGGCACCTTCTACGGCACCAGCAACCTGAATGCTCCCTTTGTCTGGAGCGCCGGACCGGGGACAACCATCACCCCCATCGCCGACTACAACGCCTCCTGCAGCACCTATTGCCATGGCCAGTGGAGCGGCAACACCGGCAGCAATACCACCCCGATCTGGGTCGGCAGCAACCAGGCGGCCTGCGGTGGCTGTCACAATGCCACCGGTAGCCAGCCCCCCACCTCGGGAAGCCATGCCAAGCATGCCGGCAGCACCGGTACCGGTCTCGGCATCGCCTGCAGCAAGTGCCACGGGACCTATGCCAACTACACGGGCAGCGCCCACATCAACGGCAACGTGGAGTGGAGCCTGTCCGCATACCCTGCGGGCACCTATCGCGGGTCCAACGCAGGCTCGACCAATGCAACGGCTCCGACCACGGGCGGTTTCGGAACCTGCACCAACCTCTACTGCCACAGTAACGTCCAGGGAGCCGACGGTACCGGCGTGCCGACCGCATACTCGACCCCGACCTGGGGAGGGACGGCGGCCTGCGGCACCTGTCACGTGGTGCCCAACACGACCGGTTCCCACGCCAGCCATGAAAACGCCGAGGTCGCCTTCGACTGCCACGCCTGCCACAACAACGGCGGCACGACGACGGCTCTCAACCATGCCAACGGCACCATCAACTTCGAATTCGTCGGCCTGGCCCAGAACACCGTCTACTCCCTCGGCAACGCGGTCACCCCAGGTACCCCCTACGGGACCTGCAGCAACAGCAACTGCCACGGGAGATTCACTCGCGCCTGGGGATCTCCGGCATCCGGTCTCTCCCTGTGCGAAAAGTGCCACGGTTCCAGGACCTCGAACGGTTTCTACAGCACCCGCGGGCCATCCGGGACCCTCAGCATCTACTCCGCCGGTATCGGGGTACACGACATTCACCTCCAGAACCTGAACTCACCGCGCAAGGCAACCTTTGCCCGTTTCACCTCCTACGCGGTCGGGTTCAATTGCAACCAGTGCCACCGGGTCCCTTCCGGTCCCTTCAGCAACGGTCATATCGATACGCCGCTGCCGGCCGAGGTCCCCTTTACCCACGTGAGCTCCATTGCCGCCACCGGCCAGGTGAAATTCAGCTATTACACGTCGCCTACCTACAATGCGGCAACCCAGAGCTGCAGCGCCATCTGGTGTCACGGCGCCGGCATGAACTCCAACAACTCCACCGGCCCCTATACCGGCCTGCCGAGCAGCATCCAGCGGCAGAATCCGGTCTGGAACGTGCCATACCTGACCGGTAACGGCACCACCGACTGCGTCAAGTGTCACGCACTGCCGCCACCTGCCCCTGATGCGAACTACATCCACTACGGCAAGACCCTGGCGAACTGCAAGGAGTGCCATACCCACGTGGGGAATGACGGCCTGAGCTTCAAGAACAAGGCACTCCACGTCAACGGCGCCATCGACGGTGGCTGCGACAAGTGCCACGGCTACCCGCCGATCAACAACATCGTGGGTGACCATGAAGGCCTGGCGACACCCGCTCAGGGTGCCCTGCAGCTGGGGACCGCCGGTGCCCACAACGCCCACGTACTGAATGCCAACATCGGCAAGAACTGCCAGACCTGCCACTACAACTTCTCGGTCGCCATGCCGAGCAACGCTCTTGAACTCGGCTTCAACGCCTTCAACGGCGCGGTGACCTCAGGTACCTTCACCGGTTACTCGGGCAGCGGTACTCATCCCCAGTGGCAGTCGACCAACCCGGGAACGGTCATCCAGAAGACGAACGTCGCCGCCAATGCCAACGTCTGCTCCAATCTCTACTGCCATGGTGGCGGTACCGCAATACTCCCGGCCCTCGGCGGCGGTACCAAGACGAACCCGAACTGGGAGGGTGGTCCCAATGATGCTATCTGCGGCAGCTGCCACGGGACCGATACGTCGAACGTGCCTACTGGTGGCTCCCATGCACGGCATGCCTCGTCGGCTAACGGCGGTGTCGGCATCCTCTGTAATTCGTGCCACGGATCGTCTGTGAATATGACGCACGTGAATGGCGCCGTCAGCTGGGCATTTGACCGTTCGAACCCGGCCATTGGTCCGAACGCAACCTACAATAATACCTCTTCCGGCACCATAGTCGGCCTCGCTCCGAGGAACAACGGCGCCGATTATCGAACCTGCAACAACGTGTACTGTCACAGCAACATCCAGGGTAGCGATGGTACCGGTGCCCCGACGGTATACGGGGCCCCTCGGTGGGGTAATGACAACGGGACACTCACCTGCGGGAGCTGCCACAAGAACATGTCCACCGACGGATCGGCACCCGGCAGTCACGTCAAGCATGCGAACCAGACCCTCGGTATGGGCGTTGCCTGCGGTTACTGCCACCAGGACGGCGGCTCCGGCACGCTGCTGCATGCCGACGGTGCCATCTTCGTCAACTTCACCTCCTACGTGGGAGGCCTCTACTCCGTCGGCGCGCCGTACAACAGCGGCATGAACAAGACCCCCGGTTCCGCATCCTACGGAACCTGCTCCGCAACGTTCTGCCACGGCACTGCCGCTTCACCGACATGGGGCACTCCGGGTCCGCTCGCCTGCAACGCGTGCCACGGTGCCAAGGTTGACAGCCCGAACTGGTCCGGCCGTCACAACACCCACTACAACTACTCGACCATGCCGACCAGCTACACCCAGATCGTCACCGACCTGAGCACGACCAACAAGTACCGCTTTAACTGCGCCCACTGCCACGACGATAACGTGGCCAAGCACAGCCTCAAGCCCCAGAGTGCCAACAGCGCTGCCCGGGTCTTCTTCGGCATCTCTTCGGCCACCCCGGCGGCCAGCAGCAAGCGGGGTACCTACAGCTACGGCGCTACGGCCAACAGCAAGACCGACAACGGCTTCAAGTTCACCGCAGGATCCTGCAACACCTCATACTGCCACTCCAACGGCGCCGGCGGCGCACCGAAGGTCACCTTCCTCAACTGGACGACCCGGCCGACAGCTGGCAGCAACTGCGCCTTCTGCCACGACACCAAGTCGACGACGGCTACCGCAACGACCCTCAGCGGCAAGCACGACAAGCACATGAACCCGACCAACAATGCCATGATCGGCACCGGGAACGGCTTCAACTGCGTCGACTGCCACGCCAGGACCATCACCAACAGCAACAACATCGTCGTCGCCAACAAGGCCAAGCACGTCAATGCACTGCTTGACTACTCCGGTGCCAAGGCGAACAAGAACTACAACAGCACGACCAAGCAGTGCTCCAATGTCTACTGCCACTCCAACGGTAATCCGAATGCACTCGTCTTCGTCAGCATGACCGGCAGCAAGGTCTGGAACGGTTCGGGCACCATCACCACCTGCAACAAGTGTCACGGTCGCGGCAACAGCCTCGGTTATCCTGATTACGCCAACGGTGGTGCCAACACGGCAACCTCCAACCTCCACCCCGGTCATCTTGCCGGCATGAGCGACACGACCGCCTGCGCCGACTGTCACCGGAAGACGCCTGATACCCTGGTCGCCAACAAGTTCAGGCCTTACTCCACCATGCACCTCTCCGGTGGCACGAATGTCAACTTCAATACCGCTAAGACGCACATCGGTACGAAGGCAACGGTGGCAACCGCAGGCTTCCAGGTGACCTGCAGCCAGATCGTCTGCCACGGCCAGGGAGCTCCTGTCTGGGGTGCTTCCACCTCCGCCAACACCTGCCAGAAGTGCCACGGTGACAGGAGCACCGCCTTCGGAACCTTCTCCTCACCCCAGGTCGCCCCTGGTTACAACGGCACCGGTACCGATACCAGCATGACGAAGTCGGCGCCGACCGATGCGCGCGTCGGTGCCCACCAGCGCCACCTGGTTTCAACTGCCATATCCGCACCGGTCAAGTGCGGCGAGTGCCACGTGACCGTGACCGCCATCCGGTCCGCCAACCACTGGAACTACTCCACTGCGACCCTGACCTTCTCGGGCAGGGCTACCGCCAACAGCCACACGCCGACGGTTTCCCGTACCAGCGGCATCATGCAGTGCAGCAACACCAACTGCCATAATGGCAAGTACAATTCCGGCACGACACCATCGCCATTCTGGAACGCCACCGGCATGGTGAAGGAGACCGGCACCACCGTCGCTGCCTGCACCAAGTGTCACGCCATGCCACCATCAGGCTACGCCAACCACCCTGCCGCACTGAGCGACACGGCGGCCATCTCCACGATCTACGGGGCGTGCGGCACCTGCCACACCAACCTGAGCAGCAGCGCCACCAATGTGGGTAATGCGTTCGTCGACAAGGCTCTCCACGTCAACGGCACCATCAACTATGTCGCCAACTGCAATGGTTGCCACGCCTACGATCTGACCGGTGGCGGTACGACCTGGACTCCGGCCCTGACCGGTGGCTCCGGGACCGGTGCCCACATCAAGCACATCGCCTTCATCAAGACGCGGCTGAATATCGCCTCACTGACACCGACTGGGCAGACCTTCGGCACCGGCGAGCCGGCAGCTGTCTGCGGCACCTGTCATACGAATACTGGATCCGAACACGACAACGGTTCGCGCCAGATCACCTTCGGAACCGGCGGGACGGCAAACACGATGGGTGCTGGCTACAGCGGCAGCATGAGCCTGCTCTTCGGCTCAACGAATCCGTCCTTCGACGGGGGTGGTAAAACCTGTTCGAACCTTTCCTGTCACTACTTCACAACACCTAGCTGGTATTAACGGGAGCTTGACATCATGGGGAACATTGTCATGAATATGAAAGAAACTATGCGCACCAACGCCATGATCGGCCTGACCGTCCTGCCTGCTCTGATAATATCGCTCGGTTTTCTCCAGCCGCATGAAGCTAATGCGGCGACTATCAGCTGCAGTTCCGGCGTTTCCGACTGCCATTTCAAGGTCGCAGTCAAGGACGGCACCGCCCGGAACGTGCCAGCGGGGCAATTCCTCGGCTCCCATGCCCGTCACTCCGGGTATTCGACCGGTACGAAGCGACAGTATCTGTATGCCTGTACCAAGTGCCACCCGAGTGCCGGTTACACCAACGCCCACCAGTCCGGCTACAAGAACATCACCGGCAGCAGCCTGCCGGGCAACCGCTACTCCGGTGGCAAGAAGATCGCCAACACCAACTCGCCGTCCTTCGGTAACTGCTCGAACATCTACTGCCACAGTAACGGCCGTGCATCCGGCATGGGTCAGGTGCAGTACAGTTCCTCCCGTTGGGGCGGGACGGAAACCTGCCTCGGTTGCCACGGCGGCCGTAACGGCGCCAGCGGCAACTACGCCCGGAGTGTGGGGAACTTCACCCTTTCCACCACCCACTCCCAGCACCTGAAATACCCTGCTGCCAACGTCAGCTGCAACGAGTGCCACTCCCGGACC
This sequence comes from uncultured Geobacter sp., assembly GCA_937860145.1. GTDB lineage: Bacteria > Desulfobacterota > Desulfuromonadia > Geobacterales > DSM-12255 > CALMBF01. The sequence continues at coordinate 15,074 of CALMBF010000020.1, read as the reverse complement.
GCCACGGACGCCGCGACCCTGAAGCCCTTTTCCGGCGCAGTTCGCCACGTGAATGGCGTGCGTGACGTAACCTTTGCCTCCAACGCTACCTATGGCTCCTACACCTCCTACAAGAGTACTGAGGTCGGCTCCAGTGCCAACACCAAGATCTGCTCCAATACCTCGTGCCACGGCGGCAGGACCCGCAGTGCCTGGTCTTCCATAACCACCAACAACGACCATACCTGTTCCCACTGCCACGGTATTGCCGGCACTACCTCGGGTACCGACCTTCGCGCGTTTGCCCCGGGTTTCCGGAAAAAGGGAACCAGCACCGACCAGAATTACAGCAGCGCCAACAGGCGCGTTGGTTCACACTTCAAGCACCTCTCGTCGGCGTACATGAAGAACCTCAAGTGCAACGAGTGCCATGCCGTACCCCCGGTTTCTAACCCCTTCGGAGTTTCAAGCCACATGGGGGCACAGAGCCGTTACAACTCGCAGACATTGACGTTTGCCCAGGCATCGTCTGCAACTATCCTGGTCGGTGTCAGTTCTGGCAATCTGTCATATCTGTCGGCGTTCGCCGGCTACACGAACGGCACGGCAACCAAGGCTGCCTCCTGCTCCAGTGTCTACTGCCACGGCTGGCGCCTGAAGAACGGCGAGTCTGGTGGTACCTACCGCAAACCGTACTGGAACTTCACCTCGATGATCAACTACACGGCACCGGCCGCAACGGTCTGCGCCCGCTGCCACGGCTACCCGCCGACGTCCAACAGCCATAGCACGAGCACGACCTGCAGCAGCTGTCACAACAACATCAGCAGTGCCGACAACAAGACGTTTATCGATAAGACCAAGCATATCAACGGTAAGCTCGAGGCTCAGGGCGGCCATGCCTTCCCCTACCCGGGCGCGACCCACAGCGTGGCGACCGGGGCGACCAACCCGTCGGCCAACTGCTCCTGCCACGACTACACCAACGCCGGCACCTACCCGGTGGCAGCCGGCACGGCCCCGAACTGCAAGGCCTGCCACACCGTCGGCCTGCTGAGGACCGTTGCCACCTCTTCCTGCTACGACTGCCACGGCGCATCCGCCACCGACGGTACCCCCAACGCCGGCACCACCTTCCCCAACTGGTCCGGTGCCCACCCGGCCCACGTGACGAGGGGCGGCATGACGTGCAACCAGTGCCACGCCACCGGTGGCACCGGCAACACCAACCATGGGAACAGTAACCGCACGGCCAAGACCCGCACCACGGTCAATGTCAGCGGCTCGTTCACCTATGTCGCTGCGACCCAGACCTGCTCCAATGTCACCGGCTGCCACGGCACCGCGGTCTGGAGCGTGACGACGATGGACTGCATCTCCTGCCACGGGGCAGCCCTCGGGGCGCGGCGAGCAGTCACCGGCGAAATGGGCGGCTCGGCGACCACCAATTCGCACCATATCACGAGCGGTACCCTGACCAAGTGGCACTGCATCATCTGCCACGCCGAGGGTAACCCGTCTACGGGCGGTACGACGACACTCCACAAAAACAGTGCCGTCGACCTTCGGAACGTCGACGCCGTGTCGACGGCGTCGAACGGCGGTACGGCCGGCACCAACTACTGGTCCATTCCGAATACAAAAACAGCCACGGATTACACCAATATCGACACCTTCTGTTTCCGTTGCCACGATTCAGCAGGGGCGGCACAGATCGCGTGGAACGGTTCGGCTCTCAGGTATACGGGCGGTACGGCACCCTCCGCAGCAGAGGCCCTGACGCCGTTCGCCGATAGCCTGACCAACAGCTACGACCAGGTTGCCCGGACGCGTGTCCTTGATGTCGACACCCAGTTCACCACCACCAACTACTCCCACCATGCGGTCAAGGCGGCCAAGTACACGGGTGCCGGCAGTCTGCCATTCAACTCGGTCGCCATTCTCCAGGGTGGTACACTGGCTGACAACTCGCGGCTCCACTGCCACGACTGCCACTACCTGAACGGCCACGGTACGGCCAACAACGAGTACATGCTGCAGAACAGCTCCGGGGCGGACACGCTCCATACCGCCAGCAGCTATGTCTGCCTCAAGTGCCACACGGCGACCTACAGCACCAACGCCCATACCGGCGGCAATGGTTCCGACTTCGTCAACACTGCCGGTGCAGTCGGTATCGCCGCCCGTGCCGGCGGCAAGACGAACGGCAACATCACCGGCATGAGCTGCGCCGCCTGCCATAACGTCGGCGGCACCGGCTGGGGCGGCATCCACGGGGGGAACAACACCTACACCCAGGGTGGTGGCGGTTCCCAGTCCACCTACCGGTTCATGCCGGGAATGAACAACAACGGGTACACCGTCACGAACTGGACGGCAGCCTCGTCCGCCATCAGCTGCTACACCAACCCGACCACCAACTGGGGTGTCTGTACCTCCCACACCGGTGGCAAGGGGGCCACGGTCACCAGGGCCGGTGGGGCACGGGCGCTCTCCTACTAGCCTGTCCATCATCCATAGGCGGAGGCTGCACAAGCAGCCTCCGCCCCACAGGGCCGCACATGCGGCTCTTCGTTTTTATTGCAGCCACCGGTAAAAACGTGCTAGATGATACAGGGTGTCGACAACGATGAAGAACACGTACATGCAGGTGTTGCGAACCTGGCCGCTCTGGCGGGTTCTTCTCCTCTTCACGATTATCCCCGCGATTGTCCTTGCGGTGAAGGCTGCCGGATTCACGACGGCGTACGGCACCACCGCAATGATCCTGAACCTGCTCCTCTGCAGCGGGTTTCTTCTCTACCGTGCCGGCCTGACCATCCTCTGGCACCAGCAACCGGCACCGCCGGCAGTCTCAGGGCTCATCACCGTTACACCGCATGCCGCAGCCGATCTGCTCCTCCATACCTTGGTGAAGAGGGGGTATCGGCTCAACAAGGCGGGCACCTACGCCGAGCGAGGCATGGCACGGAGGGCTGCCCGTGCCACCGCCCTTGCCACTGCTGCCCTTATCATGCTGGTCGGCTCCTACGACAATCTTGTCCAGTTCAGCGGCGTGGTCATGCTGGGTCCCGGTGCTCCGCAGCCTTTGAACAAACCGGCTACCTATACGATGTATACCAAGGGACCGCTCATGAGGTTCTCGTCACTCCCCTACAAGCTGAAGGGGGTGGAGCGCTATTTTCCCGATGCAGTCTACCCCCTCGGTGCGGCACAGATACGGCTGCTGTCGTTGGATGATCGTCCTCTGTGGGAAGAGAGTCTGCCCGCACTGGGCAAGGTCCACGAATATGACGGGTTCCGATTCAGCATGCACGCCCTTGAGTATGACGTCTGGCTCATCATGACGACCACGGGCAATCATGTCCTGTATACCGACTGGATCCACTTCTACCCCCTGGACAAACCGGTTGACGGTTATTCCCACCGGGGAACCCTGAAGAGGGACAAGCTCAACGACGTTGATGGCAAGGCCCTGTTCAACCAGGTGAATGACGAACTGAAAGTCGAGTTGCGGCACAAGGATGAACATATTACCGCCGTGCTTGGCAAGGCACCAGACCATGTCAAAACGGTCGGCAGCTATGTCGTGAAAAACGAAGGGATAGGCCGGTGGAGCCAGATCAGGGTCATGCGTGCCCGGCACACCCTCCTCATGGCGTTCCTGGGAGGGGTGCTGCTGCTGGCGAGCAGCACCGCGGCCCTTGCCCCCCGGCGGAGAGCATGGCTGACCGATGGTGCGGATGGTGGCTGCCTGCTCCGCACCGACGACTTCGATATGAAAACCAGTGAGCCGGGTCAGGATGCTCCCCGTGGAGGTGTTCAGTGACGATAAGACATGGTCTGTGGATGGTGCTTCTTACCGCCTGCCTGCTGGCTGCCTGCAGCCGCGGTACGAATGACGGGAGTGTCGACCACGGCAAACTGCTCCTCGTTGCCCAGAACAACAGGTTCGGATTTATCGATGAAACAGGCAAGGAGAGGATCCCGTTGACCTTCGACCAGGCAACCGACTTCAGCGAAGGGTTGGCAGCTGTGCTGGTAAATGCGTCCTGGGGGTATATCGACTTCAGGGGCAAAACCATCGTTGCTCCCCGGTTCCAGGCGGCCCAGTTCTTCAGCCAGGGGCTCGCAGGGGTTGCCGAGGGGAACAAGTGGGGTTTCATCGACACCAAGGGGGCGTATGTCATCCCGCCCCAGTACGACGCTGTGCTTCCTTTCAGCGAGGGACTTGCCGCGGTCCGGAAGAGCGGGGCGTGGGGATATGTGGATTCCAGTGGGGCTCAGGTCGTTCCCCCGCGCTTCGAAAGCGCCTTCCTGTTCCGTGACGGAAGGGCGATGGTCAGGAGCGGCGGGAAGTTCGGGTTCATCGACAAAAGTGGTGCCACGGTCGTGCCGGCCCGGTATGCTGCCGTTGCCGACGGTTATTTCAGTGAGGGGCTGGCGGGGGTCCGTACCGCCACCGGTCGCTGGGGGTTCATCGATGGGAACGGCAGGTTCGTCGTGCCGGATATCTTCACCGCAGTCAGTCCGTTCAGCGAGGGGCTGGCGGCCTACCGTGTCGGTGAAAAAGTAGGCTTCGTCAACCGTGAGGGGAAACAGGTTATCCTCCCCCGCTTTGATGGTGCACGAATATTCGCGGAAGGGCTCGTTCCGGTGAAATCGGGCAAGTTCTGGGGATTCGCCGACGGAAAAGGGAAACTGGTCGTGCCGGCTACCTACACGGAAGTGGGGCTGTTCCGCAACGGCACCGCCCCGGTGCTGTCCGGTCACAAATGGGGGTTCATCGACCGCGGCGGCAAGATGGTGGTCAAACCCCAGTACCAGGATGCCGGCATGCCTGCCGATGAGCAGCTGTTGCTGCATCTGCTGGAGAATAAAACCGCCGGAAGGGATAAAAAGCCATGAGCCCCGTCGAATCGGTCCTCTTCTGGATCAGCCTCTCCCTCTATGCCCTTGCCGCCGGTGGTTACGTCTATGCCCTGGTCTTCAAGAATCCGACCATCACCGAGCGCCTGATCCACGCCATTGCCGCCGGCTTTGCCGTCCATACGGCAGCCATTGCTGCCCGCTATGCAGCGCAGGGGCATCTCCCCTGGTCCGGTGATTACGAACAGGGGCTGATGGGGGGGTGGTTCATCATCCTTTCGACACTGTATGTGGGCTACGGACGGCGCAGGCTGCACCTGCTTGCCGTGGGGACCATCCCGGCGGCCCTGCTGATCATGGGGTACGGAGCCATGCGCAATCCGGTCCTCACCCCCATGGCCGCCTCCCTGAAAACGGTCTGGCTCTATATTCACGTCTACTTTGCCTGGCTTGCCTATGGCGGATATACCCTGGCCATGGGGGCAGGTATCGTCTACCTCCTCAAACGCCGCGACGAGACACGGCCAAGCCCCAACCCGGTGTACGACAAGCTGCCGAACCTGGAGCGTCTCGAGGAGCTGATGTTCCGCTACATGGTGTTCGGCTTCATTACCGATGCCATCATGATCGCGGCCGGCGCCATCTGGGCCAAGGACCTCTGGGGGAGCTACTGGAGCTGGGATCCGGTGGAGACCTGGTCCCTGGTCTCCTGGCTCATCTACGGCCTTGCCATCCATCTGCGGGTCACCCTCGGCTGGCGGGGGCCGAAACTTGCCTGGCTCGTTATCGTCGCCCTCTCCACGGTCATCATAACCTTCTTCGGCGTCAATTTCGTCGTCGATACCAGCATGCACTTCTTCAACGTTCGCTGAGCAGGAAGACGGACCGACCATGCTTCGACCATTCATCAGATTCCTCGGTTCGCTTCGCCTTACCATCTTCCTGATCGTGGCTCTCGGATCGATTTTCCTGCTCGGACTCTGGATCCCGCAAAAAGGGGTCATCGAGTACGAAGAGTACCTGCAGTGGAAGAGAAATCTGCCGACACTGGTTGCGACCGTTGAGGCCCTCGGCCTGATGGAGATCTACCGCGCGCCCCTGACGCTGACGCTCTGGGGACTGTTTTTCGTCAATCTCTCCCTGGTGATGTGGCAGCGGCTGCCGGTGGTCCGACGCCGGCTTGCCCTGCCGGATCCTCTCCCCGACCCTTGTGGCGGCGGATTCACGTGGACGGGGCGGCTGGAACTCCCCCGGGACTGGGACCTGGGCCGGCTCTTTGACGCCCTGCGCCGTGCCGGTTATGCGTGTCACGGGACGGCGGAGCGTTTTTACGGCATCAGGAACCGCCGCTCCCCCGCCGCTTCCCTGCTGTTCCACCTGAGCTTCTTCCTGCTGCTGCTCGGAGGGCTGATCAGCGTCTACACCCGGTTTGTCGGCATTGTCGACCTGGCCGAAGGGGAGACGTTCAGCGGCGAGCTGGACCGGTATACGGGCAAGCCGTCCCTGCCACGGCTCGGAGGCCCGCCGCAGATGCGGGTGACCATCAGGAAGGTCACGCCGCTCATCGAGGCCCATACCCCCACCGGCCTGCGGGTGAACCTGGAGGATGGTGAAGGGCGCCTGCATACCCTCGATATCAACAGCCCGTTCCGGGAGGGGATCGTCTCGCTGGTGGTCAAGGACCTGGGGCTTGCCCCCCTCTTTATCCTCAGGGACCGCAGCGGACGTGAACTGGACGGGGCCTTTGTCAAACTCAATATCCTGCGGGGGAAGGAAGACGGCTTTCGCATGGGGGGGCGCGAATTCCGCCTCCGGTTTTTTCCCGACCACGAACTGGTAAACGGCGAGGATACCACCCGGAGCGAAGAGTTCCGCAACCCGGTGCTTGCGATCCTGACGGTTGATGGCGACAGGCGCACCGTCACCCGCATGCCCTACGCCTCCGGAGCCCGCGTACCGCTCGCCGACGGGGAGCTCGTCCTCGCCAGGCAGTCCTTCTGGGTCCGTTTTACCGTTGTCAGCGAACGTGGCGTGTATCTCGTCTATTGCGGTTTCCTCCTTGCCTGTGCAGGGCTCCTCTGGCGTTTGGGGTTCTATCGCCGGGAGATCGCAGGCTCCATACTGCCCGGGGAAGCAGGGGGGGCGGCACTGCTTCAGCTTGCCTTCCGCAGCGAATTCTACCGGGCACTGGGCGAGGAGGAATTCAGCTCATTGCAGCACCTTGTGAAGACGTCCACGCATGAAGAGAGAGGTCACGATGGGGACAAGGGGTAATCGGGCAGGCGTCTTGGCCGCATTCACGGTGTCCGGCGCATCGGCCCTCGTCTATGAAGTCGTCTGGACCCGGACCATCTCCCTGGTACTGGGGAGCACGGTCTATGCCATCTCCACCATGCTGGCCACGTTCATGGCCGGGCTGGCGATCGGATCGTTCTTTGGCGGCAGGCTGAGTGACCGGCGACGGGATCACCTGTTTCTCTTTGCGGTCTGCGAACTGTCGATCGGCGTGTGCGGCATGGTTAGTGTGCCGCTAATCAACCTGATGCCGGAACTGTATCTCCCCCTCTACCGGACCTTTCACTTGCAACCGGAGCTCTTTTTTTTCCTGCAGGCTTGCCTCTGCGCCATGGTGATGCTGATTCCGACAGTCGTCATGGGGGCGACCTTCCCCATCGTTTCCAGCTACGTGACCCTGGATGCTGAACGGATTGGTTCAGGGGTCGGAAGTGCTTATTTTGTCAATACGCTCGGTGCTGTGGCCGGTTCGCTGCTGTCCGGCTTCGTGCTCATTCCAATCGTGGGGGTCAAGGGGACTACCCTCACGGCTGCCCTGCTTAACCTGCTCGCCGGGGTCGTCCTATTGCTGATGGCGCGGAAACGAACGCACGGGGTGATGGCCTTTGTGCCGGCGTTCCTGTTTGGTGGCATCCTGCTGGCAAAAGCGGAGCCCCATGCATCGATACTCAGTTTCTATTCCGCTAGCAGATACGCTGCGGACGCCGAGCCCTACCGTGAGATTGCTGCCAGCGACAAGGTCCGATACACCGAGTTGTACCGGAGTGAAAATGCCGAAGGTCTGGTCAGGGCCTTCCGGTACATTGATGGCAGTCTAGTGCTGCAGGTGGGGGGGAAAATCGAGGGGACCAGCAAGGACGACCTGGCCAATACCGTTCTGCTTGCCTACCTTCCCCTGGCGAGCCATCCGGCCCCCCGCAGTTTCCTCACCATCGGCCTGGGTGCCGGGGTAACTCTGGGAGCGGCACGGGACCACCTGAAAGATGTGGACCTGGTGGAGATCAATCCCGGCGTACTTGAAGCGATCCGCCGTCATGGTACTCCTGGCCTGCTGGAAAATCTGGCGGTTATCCGCGACGACGCCCGCAACTACCTGTTGGTATCGGACAAGCGTTACGATATCATCTCCTCGGAACCCTCCTATCCCACCGAGTCGGCGGTCGCCAGCCTGTTTACCCGGGATTTCTACGAAATTGCCGCCCGGCGGCTGAACGAGGGGGGAATTTACTGCCAGTGGATTCCTTATTACGTTCTTACCAATGAAGACGTGACCATGATGGTCAAAACCTTTGCCTCCGTGTTTCCCCACACCCGGATATGGAAAGTCACCAACTCTCTTGATCTGATCATGATAGGGAGCCGGAGTCAGTCCCAGATCACGGAGAAAGAGATCAGGGAGCGGGTGGAGCGATTGAACACCCATGGCTACCCTCTGTCCTTCGTCCTCTCCCGAACGCCGGAGCAGGTGCGGGAGATTGCCAGCGACGACACTGTGCCGGTGAATACCGACGACCATCCGTTGCTCGAGTACGCCGTTATCGGCAACATGCTGCGCGGCAGAGTTGATCGGTAAAGGCACCATGGCCGGATGGCACACGAGCGAGTCATCAACGGCAGTGAAAGACGGGGTTTCACGGTCGCGGCAGTACCTACCGCTGCTAATTCCCCTGCTGTTCGGCCTGCTAGTGTACCTGCGTGCCCTTGCCAACGGTTTTGCCGGTGACGACCACGACGTCATCGTCAATTTCCCCCTCATCCGCGACCCCCGAAATCTCCCTCTCTTCTTCGCCATGCAGGATACCCTGGCCGACGGTGTCCCCACCGGCTACTATCGCCCCCTCGGCCGGCTGGTCTACATGGTCGATTACCTGTTGTGGGGGGTCAATCCCGCCGATTACCACGGGGTGAACCTGGCCATGCATCTCCTCACCACCGGGGGGTGGTATCTGCTGGTCCGCCGGTTGGCCGGCGTCGGCACTGCCCTGCTGGCAACCCTCCTCTTCGTGGTGGCACCGGTCAACGTGGAGTCGGTTGCCTACGTGACGGGTCGCAACAACATCCAGGTGGCCTGCCTGCTGGTCTTTGCCCTCCTTACCCACCTCGCTGCCGCCGATGCCGGCAGCAGTCGCCGCCGCCGATGTTGGGAAGGTATCTCCGTCGTTATCTATGGCGCGGCACTCCTGACCAAGGAGTTTGCCGTCTTTTTCCCCCTGGTGCTCCTGGCTCTCCGCTGCCTGTTGTTTGATGGCGGCGGAAAAGAGCGGTGGAAGCGCCATCTGCTGGCACTTCTCCCCTACCTGGGTGCCGGAGCCTGCTATCTGGTCCTGAGGGGGGTGGTCATCGGCCAAGCGGCCTTCCCCCTCTCCATCACCGCCGGAACTTTTGCGGACAGCGTCCGGAGCATTGCCGCCTATCTGCGCCTGCTGCTCTATCCCGTGAACCTCTCCGTGACCCACGACATTGCCACCGGCGCCCCTTTGGCCGGCCTGCAGGAATGGCTCTCTCTCCTGGTCGTGCTCCTGATGCTGGTGGCACTCCCCCTGGCCTGGCGCCGGGAGCGGGTCGTCGCATTTTTCTTGTGCTGGTTTATCGTCTTTCTCCTGCCGGTCTGTGGCATCATCGCCTTCAACCCCGTGCCGGTGGCGGAGCGCTATCTCTACGTCGGCTCCCTCGGCGCCTATACGGTCCTGGCGCTGCTGGGAGGTCGCCTGGCAGGCCGGTGGCGGCGGACTGCCCTGCTCCTGGGGGGGGTTGCGGTGGTGCTGTTTTCGCTGCGGACCATGACGAGGATCACCGACTGGCGGGATGACCTGACCCTGGCTCTCAGCACGGTCAGGAGCCGGCCAGATTCCCCGGTTGCCTACTACCTGCTTGGCAATGCCTATTTGAACCGGGAACAGAACCGGGAGGCGCTGGAGGCGTTCCGCCGCTCCGTCGACCTCAACCCTTCGTTCCCCCATGCGCGGATGAACCTGGCGCGCTCCTACCATCTCCTCGGCCAGCTCGACGACGCCATCCGTGAGTACCGGCTCTCCCTAGAGGCCGTGCCCGATAGCGTCCAGCTGCACGGAGCCCTGGCCGACGCCTACTACCAGAAGGGACAGCTTGCGGAAGCAGCGGCGCAGCTGCGGCAGAAGATCGTCCTCAGCCCCGATGACGCGGCTGCCCGGAACAACCTGAATCTGGTGGAAGCGGAGCTGGCGCGCACGGGAGGTCGCCGGTGATCGGCTCCGGACGCCTCCTGACCGCCGCGGCGAGACTCATTACCCGGGAGAGGATGCTCGCACTCTCGCTTTTCCTGCTGACCGTTGCCGTTTTCCTCCCCTCCTGCGGCAACGGGTTTATTGCCGCCTATGACGACGAACTGTACCTGACCCTGAACGGCGTCGTCCGACAGGGGCTCACCCCTGCCGGGTTCCTGTGGGCATTCACCTCCCTGACGGGAGGGAACTGGCACCCCGTCACCTGGCTCTCCCACATGCTGGACGTCACCCTTTTCGGTCTCGTCCCCGCCGGGCATCACCTGGTGTCGCTCCTCTTTCACGGCGGGTCGACGGTGCTGCTGTACCGGCTGCTGCGGCAGCTCGGCTTTGCCCGCGCAACGGCGTGGCTGGCGTCCCTGTTGTTTGCCGTACACCCCCAGCGGGTCGAGTCGGTCGCCTGGGCGGCGGAGCGCAAGGATGTCCTTAGCGTCTTCTTCGGCCTGGCGGCGCTCACCACCTACCTCTCCTCCCTACGCCGTCCCGGGAGAGGGCGCTACCTAGCCGTCGTAGGGCTCTTCCTCCTGTCGCTACTGAGCAAGCCCATGCTGGTCACGCTGCCGCTTCTCATTCTGGGGCTGGATCAACACCTGTGCGGTCGTACGCGCGAAGGAGACCGCTGGCCTCCCCTGATGGAGATGCTCCCCCTGCTGCTGGCGGCGGGTGCCATCGGCGTAATCACCTGGTATGCCCAGGCGGAGAGCAATGCCGTTGTGACGGCCCCCCTGGGGGACCGTGTCCTGGTCGCCCTTGCTGCCTACGGGGAGTATCTGCGCCTCTTCTTCGTCCCCCTGGGACTGTCGTTCCACTACCCTCTGGAGGGATCGGCGATCGGCATCTGGCGGCCCCTGGCAGGGCTCCTCTTTCTGGCGTGGGGGATCCGGCTGCTCTGCCGCCAGGGGGAGCCGTTGCCCCGTGTCGGCTGCTTCTGGTTCCTGGTGACCCTCCTGCCGGTGAGCGGCATAGTCCGGTTCGGCGGGCAGTTCGTCGCGGACCGGTATACCTATTTCCCCCACATCGGCCTGCTCATCCTGCTTGCCTGGGGTGGTGAGCGGTTTCTGGCCGCGCGCCCGTCATGGGGGAGGGCGGGGGCGACTTCCGCGGCCATCCTCCTGGTAGGGATGGCGCTTCTGACGGTGCGGCAGATCGGGTACTGGCACGACGGGGAGCGGCTCTACCGCCGGGCCATCGAGTTGAATCCGGCCAACTGGCTGGCCCTGGGGAACCTGGGGGGGGCACTGGTGCAGCAGGAGCGCTACGGCGAGGGGTTTCTGCTCCTTGCCCGGGCGCAACTCCTGCGGGGGAGACCGGCCGAAGCGCTGGAAACCCTGCGCTCAGCCCGGCGGGCGGGTGGGGTCTCCCTGCGGGAACTGGATCTCCTCTCCGACGAGGCACTGCGGAAAATTCGGAATGGGGATGGGGTGGGGAGGTGACCGCTGCACCTGTTCAAGGTGGGACAGGGGCTGATCAAAGGCCCCGTTTCCGGGTGGACAGCGCACTAACCAACTGGCCGGGAGTATGGTGACCGATGGCTCGTGTTGGCAAGAGAGTTTTCCCGCGGTGCAGATCCCGGGCTATACCAAAGATGGAAAACCGTGTACAACAGTGGTGGTCAGGGAATCATCCCGCGGAGGTATGGTGCCGCCTATGAGCCGGCAGGCGATCCATGCAGTCATCATCGTCACCCTCGTTGCCGTGACTTTCGGGGGGGCACTGGGGAACGGGTTTGTCTGGGACGACCTGCCGGTCATCGTCGACAACCCCCTCGTCAAGGGAGGACGGGGGGTGGTCGCGCTCCTGGCCGCCGAGGACACCATCCCCGGCCTGGGGTCGACGGGTTATTATCGTCCCCTGACCTATCTCAGTTTTTATCTCGACCACCTGCTCTGGGGGGGGCGGGCAGCCGGTTTCCATGCCACCAACCTGGCACTCCATGCCGGGGTCGCCGTGGCGGTGTACCGGCTGCTCATTGCCGTGAGCGGCGGGGGGGCGGTGCCCCTGCTCGCCACGCTCCTCTTTGCCCTCAATCCGGTGACGGTCGAGGCGGCCTGTTTCATCGCCGGTGGCCGGAACACCCTGCTCTGCGCCCTGTTCGCGCTCCTGGCGCTGCTCACCCACCGCCGGGGATCGACCGGGCTGGCCGCCCTCTGCGTCCTGGCAGCAGCGGCATCCAAGGAGGCGGGCTTCCTGCTGCCCCCCCTGCTCCTCGCCCATGACGTCGTCCTGGCGGGGGGGCGGCGCAGCTGGCGGGTCTACGCCAGCCAGGTGCTGCCGCTGGCAGCGCTGCTCGGGGTGAGGGTGGCGCTTGTCGGGGTGGGGGCGAACTTTTCCGGGGTGTCACCCGGCCTGTCGCTCGCCCCGGAGCTTGTCCTGCGCTATCTTGCCGTCATCGTGGTGCCTCCCCTGCACCGGGTCGCCTACCTGTTTGCCCCCCCGGAGCTGATCTCCCTCCGCTTTGCGGGCTCCCTGGCAGGCTGCGCGCTTCTTGCCCTGCTCGCTCTCCGGTGCCGGAACAGGCTGGTGCCGTTCGGCGGGGTGTGGTTTCTCCTCTTCCTGCTGCCGGCAGTGGCGGTGGCGGTCCGGTACAAGCTCCCCATGGCCGATCGCCACGCCTACCTGCCGGCCATCGGGATTGCCATCCTCCTGTCCGGTGTCCTGCCGGCAGCCGCCGGCCGGGTCTGGCTGCTGGTCCCGGCGTGCCTGGCAGCTCTCTATGCCGGCCTGACCGTTGTCGCCGTTCCGGTCTGGAAGGATAACGGCACCCTGTTCAGCCGGATGGTGCGGGACGAGCCCCGGGCCGAGACCGGCTATACCGAGCTGGCATCCCACCTTGCCCGGCGCGGTGATATGGACGGGGCCGAAGGGGTCGTTGCCCGGGGTGAGTCTGCCGGTGCCCTCTCCCCGCCCCTGGCCCGGTTCGTCCGCCTGGGGATGTACTGCAGGGGGGCGGAGCGTCTGCTCGAAGAGGGTCGCCTGGACGAGGCGGAGAGGCTGGTCGGCAAGGCCCTGAAGCTGGAACCGGATTTTGTCCCTGCCCTGGTCGATGCCGGCTCCATTGCCGCCCGGCGCGGCGACCTGCGGGAGGCGATACGGCTGTTTGACCGGGCTGCCGCCGTGCAGCCCGACGATCCGACCCCCCATTACAACTTGGCCGAGGTGTACCGGTTGCTCGGCGACGGGGTGGCGGCGGAGCGGGAGATGGCCGAGTACCTGCGCCGGCAGAAACGGGCGGGAAATTGACATGCTGGGAGTCGGAATGGGAGCACGGGTAAGGAAGCTGCTGACAGGGGTGCTGCTGACGGGGTGCGGCGTTGCGGCGGGGCTCCTCCTCGCCGAGGCCGCGGTCGCCCTGCTGGCACCCCAGCAGGTCAGGATGGCGTCGTCCCCCGCCAGCTTCTTCCTGCGCTACGACGCCAATCTCGGCTGGGCGAACCGAGAAGGGGCGGTCGGGGTGGACACGCCGCCCAAGGGGGTCCCCCCCTTCCGAGTGAGGATCAACTCCCGGGGTCTGCGCGGGCCGGAGGTGGCGCTCCCTAAACCGCCGGGGGGGCGCCGCATCGCGGTTCTCGGCGATTCCAACACCTTCGGGTACGGCATCGAGGAGGGGGAGCGGTTCAGCGACCTCCTTGCCCGGATGATGCCGGCGGGTACGGAGATCCTGAACTGCGGTGTCTTTGGCTACGGGACGGACCAGGAGGCGATCTACCTGGAGCGACAGTTGCTCGGGCTCTCCCCCGACATGGTGGTGCTGGCCGTCTCCGCCGGCGACCTCACCGATGTGATGGCTTCGGTGAACGGCGGGGCTGCCAAGCCGTTCTGCCGGATCGTTGACGGCAGGTTCACCCTCAACAACATCCCGGTTCCCCGCTCGTCCCCCCTCCTTTCCAGCCGTTCCCTCAACTCCCGCCTGAAGGTGTTCCTGTACCGCCATTCCCATCTCTACCGCTTGCTGGTGGGGAGGGTGCTGGCGCTCAACCGCTACATGACCGACACGGTCCGGGAGATGGACGAGGGTGAAGGGTTTGCCGTCATGGTGGAGATCATCCGGGGGATGCAGCGGGTCTGCCGGGAGACAGGGGCGGATTTCAGGGTGCTGCTCATCTCCCACGGCGACTGGATCGAGGGTCTGAAGCGGGACCGGAAGGCGCAGATCGGCTACTACGGTCCCCTTATACAGGCGCTGGCAGGTGCGGGGATCGACGTCATCGACCCGACCGACAGTTTCGTCGCCAGCCAGGGTGAGCCGCTCTTCTTCCCCGGGGATGCGGTCCATCTTACCGCCGCGGGGAACAGGCTGATCGCCCGGATCCTCGCCAAGGAGTTGCCGCGATGAACGGCATCAAACGACTCGTGAGTGCGGCGGCGCGGCACGGTACATTGCTGGGGGTCTTCCTGCTCCTGGTGTTCTTTCTCGCCGGTGGTGCCGGGCTGGCTGGGGTCCGCGTCAGGGTGATGGGACATCTGGAAGGGCTCTTCGCCCTCAGGGGCCCTCACGGAACCGTGCTGCTCACCGACGACGTCATGTTGGAGGAGGCCAAGCTGATCATCTGGGCTCTGCCCATCGAGCCCCTCAAGGAGCTGTTCGAGTCGAACCCCGGCACGCCGGGGACCGCGTACCTTGAGTACTGTCTCTTATACACATCTCCGAGCCCACGAGACCGTACTAGATCT
>CALMBF010000019.1 GCA_937860145.1 uncultured Geobacter sp. | reverse complement strand
GGCCAGCTGGTACATCCGCTCCGCCTCCGTCTCATCCCCCTCGAGGTGCTTCTTCTCGGCAGCGGCGATGGCGACGGAGAAGCTGGACCACTCCTCCGGAAAGGACAGCGGCGCATCAACCAGCAGTTCACGCATCCGTATGTTCGCTGCCGTCCTGTAGGGGGTCGGCAGCACGGCTTTTCCCGCAGCCTCGGCGCCTGCTCCGGCAAGCAGGATAAGCAGGGATATCCCCCCCAGCAGGGTAGCGCCCCGGGTGATGGTCACCGCTCCCCCTGTCCCGGCGCGGCAATACCGTATTTTTCCATCCGGTAGATGAGGGTGTGCCGGGGAATGCGCAGGAAACGGGCGGCCGCGGTCTGGTTCCACTGGTTGCGTTCCAGCGCCTCCTCCACGACCTCGCGCTCCAGCTGTTCGAGGGAATAGCCGTCCTCGGGGAGGTTGACGACCTTCCCCACTGCGGCAGCCCCACTCCTGCGACGGATCTTGTCCGGGATGTCATCGAGGGAGACATTCTCGCCACTGCGCAAGATGAGGATTCTCTCCACCGTATTCTCCAGCTCCCTGACATTTCCCGGCCAGGAATAGAGCGTCATCACCTCCATGGCATCCTTGTCGAAGCGGACGAGATCCTGGCCCAGCTTGCTGCAGAAGTGGCGGACCAGGAGGGGGATATCCTCCCTGCGCTCGCGCAGCGGTGGCAGGTGAAGGGGGATGACTGCCAGGCGATAGTAGATATCCTCCCGCAGGGTACCGGCCGCCAGCGCCTTGTCGATGTCGATGTTGGTGGCGGATACGACCCGGATATCGATCTTGCGGGTTTTTACCCCCCCCACCGGTTCGATCTCCCGTTCCTGGAGGACGCGCAGCAGCTTCGACTGGAGTTCGATGGGGAGCTCACCCACCTCGTCGAGGAAAATCGTGCCGCCGTCGGCCAGCTCAAGCTTGCCCACCTTGTCTTTGACCGCTCCCGTGAAAGCACCCTTGACATGACCGAAGAGTTCGCTTTCCAGGAGGTCGTGGGGGATTGCGGCACAGTTGATCGCCACGAACGGCCCGTTTTTCCGGCCGCTCTGGCCATGAATGGCACGGGCGACCAGTTCCTTGCCGGTACCCGATTCGCCGGTGACGAGCACGGAAGCATCCGAGTCGGCGACCTTGCTGATGACCTGGAAGATCTTCTCCATCGCCGGCGAGGTGCCGACAAATGGCCGCGCCCCCGAGCGATCGGCGAGCTCGCTCTTCAGGCGCCGGTTCTCTTGTGCCAGCCCGGTAAACTGGAGCGCCTTGGCCACGGTCAGGAGCAGTTCATCGCGATTGAACGGCTTGGTGATGTAATCGTAGGCACCAGCCTTCATCGCCTCCACAGCCATGTCCACACTGCCGAAGGCGGTAATGAGGATGACCAGCGTTTCCGGCGAGCGCTCCTTGATCGAGGCCAGCAGCTGCATGCCCGACATGCCGGGCATGTTCATATCCGTTATGACCAGGGACGGCCTGTTCCGGGTGTACAGGGTGAGGCCCTCTTCTCCTGACGAAGCGGCAATGACACTGTAACCTGCAGCAGTGAGGTTGTACTCGAGCACCCGTCGCAGAGAGGTATCGTCATCGACCACCAGAATTACCGGCTTCATCATTACGTCCCTTCCGGCAGCAGTGCCAGCGTTAGTATGACCGTCGTTCCCTGTCCCGGCGCACTCTCCACCTCCAGGGTGCCGCCATGGGCTTCGATTATCTTTTTCGTCACTGCCAGACCGAGGCCGGTACCATCCGCCTTGGTCGTAAAGAACGGCTCGAACATCCGTGCCAGGACATTACCGGGGATCCCCGCACCGCTGTCCCCGAAACTGATCGTGGCACGGCCGTCCGTCCTCCGTGCCGTTATGACGACACGCCCTCCGGCAGATGTCGCCTGGAGAGCGTTGATCAGGATATTCAGGAAGGCCTGGCGGATCTTTTCACCGTCACCCATGAGCGGCAACTCGCCCTCGATCGGCTCCAGGACCAGTTCGATCCCCGCTCCCCGGGCCGAACCGGCCGTCAGGGTAACTATCGTCTCCAGCTCCTCACGTAACGAGCAGCGCTTCTTTTCGCTCTGCTGGGGGCGGGCCATGCGGAGGAAATCCTCCACGACCCTGTTCAGACGCTCCGTCTCCCTGATCTGGATCTCTATGAACTCATGCTTCGGGTTGCCGGCCGGATAATCGTCACGCAGGATCTCCGCCGTTCCGCGTATGGACCCGAGGGGGTTGCGGATCTCGTGGGCAAGCACGGCTGCCATCTCACCCAGGGTGGACAACCTCTCCGCCCGCCTGAGCTGCTCCTCCACGGCAATGATCCGCTCGGACTGCTGCTGCAGTTTGCGATACGACTCCTCCAGCCCCTCGGCGACCCGCTGCAGTTCGACTCGTCGCTCCCTCTCCCGCTGGGCAAGGAGTCCCGTCAGGAAGCCGACCACATTGTACAGCAGGATCTCCAGGTACTTCTCCATCTCGACGGTCAACTGACCGCCCCACTGGAAGAGGATATGCGGTGCATACACGATGCTGACCGCAAGGGCAGTTCCCACCCCACCCCTCAGGCCGAACCAGAGTGCGGCTAGGATGATGGGGAGGTAGTAAAGTCTCTGGAAAATATCGTGGATATGGTGCAGATGGAGTGGCGTGAAGTAGTGGAACAGACTGATTGCGAGGATGGCGATGACAAGAAGCGCTATGCGAAACGGGGTCTGCCTCATGGGGAAAGTATCCGGCACTGCTTATGACTCTTCAGATGCCCAGCGCCTCTTTGATCGGCACTGCATCCAGTGCGACGTCGACCTGTCTCCCCGTGGCCATCTCCTTGAGAGGGGCCGTGCCCGCGGCACGTTCAGTCTCGCCGATGATCAGGGTAAAGCGACAGGAGAGCTTGTCGGCGCGGCGCATCTGGCTCTTCATGCTTTTCCCTTCGTAATCGATTTCAACGGAAACCCCGTGCCGCTGCAGGTCACACATGACCTTGAAGGCAACACCCTGCGACTCTTCATCGAGAGCCACGATGAAGAGGTCGGGCGTAACCCTGAACTTATCCCCCTCGAGCAGCAGGGCAAGACGCTCGACCCCCATGGCGAAACCGATTCCCGGGAGCGAGGGACCACCGAGATCCGCGATCAGACCGTCGTATCTCCCGCCGGCTGCCACGGCACTCTGGGAGCCGAGGAGTCCGGTCACCAGCTCGAAGGTTGTCCGGGTATAGTAATCGAGCCCCCTGACCATCCTGCTGTTCAGCCGGTACTCGGTGCCGACACTCTCCAGGAAACGCTTCACCGCCGCGAAATGCTCGTCACACGGGGTGCAGAGATGGTCCAGCATGGCAGGAGCACCGGCGGTCGCCTCCTTGCAGCCGGCGGCCTTGCAGTCCAACGCCCGGAGCGGGTTGGTGTCGAAACGGCGGCGGCAGTCATCGCACAGGTCAGACAGCTTCCCGCGGAGGAAGTCCTTCAGTAATTCCCTGTAGGCGGGGCGGCAGTCGGGACAGCCGAGGGAGTTAATCTCCAGGGTAGGCTCATGAATACCCAGCTCGGCGAAGAGGTGGCGCAGCATGGTCAGGACCTGGGCGTCGACCTTGGGGTCGGCAACGCCGGTAATCTCCGCGCCTATCTGGTGGAACTGGCGGTAACGACCCTTCTGCGGCCGCTCGTAACGGAACATGGGGCCCATGTAGTAGAGCTTGTTCACGGAATCGGCGGCATAGAGCTTGTTCTCGATGAGCGATCGCATGACTCCGGCCGTCCCCTCGGGACGGAGCGTGACCCGGTTGTCACCCTTGTCGGTGAACGAATACATCTCCTTTTCGACGATGTCCGTCACGTCACCGATGGAACGGGCGAAGAGCTCCGTCTTTTCCATTATCGGCACACGTATCTCATCAAAACCGTAGAGAGAAAAAACCCTCCGGGCCGTCATTTCTATATGCTGCCACTTCTCCACCTCACCGGGGAGAATGTCGTTAAACCCCTTGATCGCTGTCAATGCCACTTCTTCTACCCCTTACGTTCTATCTATCCGCCGGCTTCGCCAGGTCGCTTGCCGAGATGTGTGAAACCGTGTTCCTGCCGCTTGCCTTGCCGTGGTACATGGCACGGTCGGCCATCTCCAGCATTTCCACCTTGGACTTGGTATCCTCGGGATAGCAGGCATAGCCGAGGCAGGCGGTCAGGTTGATGGTCAGATTGTCCCCCAGGACAAAATCGTGGTTGGCGATGGCGCGGCGGATACGCTCCGCAACGATCGCCGCCCCCTGCCTGCCGGTTTCGATCAGGATGATCGTATACTCGTCGCCGCCATAGCGGATAACAACGTCAACCTCACGAACCGACTTTTTCAGCAGCGCGCCGATCTGCTTCAGGACGCTGCTTCCTGTCAGGTGACCGTAGGTATCGTTCACCACCTTGAGCATGTCCACATCGAGGAAGATGACCGACATCTGCAGGCCATAACGCTCGGCCCGTTTGATCTCCCGGTCCAGGGAGATCTCCAGGTAACGGTAATTGAACAGTCCGGTAAGCTCGTCGATATTGAGCAGGTCCTTGGCAATGGAGTAACGGCCGGCATTCTCCAGGGCGAGAGCAGACTGCTCGAGCAGAAAATGAATGTTGTCGAAATTGTCAACCTCGGGCAAGGCGGCGCCCCTGTCGCCGAGCAGGACAAGTACCCCCTGCAGGGATGACTTGTCGTTGAATGGCAGAAGCATCACCTCTGCGACGACTTCACCGGCAACTGTCGCCCCCACAAGCTGAAGTCTCATCGGAGCGGTAAAAACCTCTTCCTCCCAGTTGAAACAGGACTTGATGAGTTCGTCGAGTTTTTCCGCATCCTCCTTGTCAAACCCTTTCGACTCCATCATGGAGATCGTCCGGGAAGCGTCCCTGAGGCAGGTAAAACCGCGTTCAACACCGAGTTCCTTGGTTATGGCATCCAGGACAAGAGCCTGTATCCTGTCGATGTCGATGCAGTTTGCAATCGTCTGGCTCGTCCGGAAAAGGCGGATCTGATCCTTCAACCCCTGGTTTTCGTCGAGCAGCCGCCGCTGTTCCATGCAGAGCTTGACGACGTGCTTGAACTCGTCGTGGCTAATGGGCTTTACCAGATAGTCGCGGGCTCCGTTCTTCAAGGCATAGATAGCGGATTCCATGTTGCCGTATCCGGTCACGACCATAACCTCTATCCCCGTGTCGATCTGCTTGATACGGGAAAGGACATCCAGGCCGCTGATGTCCTGGAGGATCATATCCGTCACGACCAGGTCGTACTTGACACGGGCTATCTTCTCAAGGGCCTCGTTTCCCGACGTGGCGGTATCAATCTGATACCCCTCCTCCCTCAAGAGATCCGAGAAAATCTCCCTGAAAAAAGCATCATCCTCAACTATCAGGATTTTTTCCATCAGTTGAAACTCCATAACTACGCCAACTTAATATAATTACACGGTTTTAAAAATACATAATCGCTCGGGAAGTGTCAATTAAAATGCCGCTTGGTGCTTGATATTACAAGGTTTTCACTATCATTAACGCTTTTGACCGTAACGGTGCCGTCCAGATCCGTCCGATAGAGGCCGAAGGGAATGCCGGCCAGTTCGTCAAGGGCGTCCTGGGAGGGCAGCCCGAAACTGTTGCGGTAACCGGCGCCGATCAGGGCGACCTTCGGCGAGACCGCCGCAAAGAATCCCGGCAGAGCGGAATAACGGCTCCCGTGGTGGGGGACCTTGAGGACCGTTGCCCGCAGTTTTGTGGGGGATCGCAGCAGCAAAGATTCGGTGGCAATGCCGATATCACCGGTGAAGAGTGCGGAGAAACGGCCATCGTCGACCCTCATCACCAGGGACGATTCATTCACATCGGGGATGATCCCGGCGCCCTGCCCGTCTCCGGGGGGAGAGAGGACGGTAACCCTCGCCCCGCCGATCTCAACCTCCGGTGAGGCGGCATTGAGCCGCCGCACCGGCACACGATGCACGGCGAGTACCTGCTTCAGGGCCCGGTAATCATCCCCTTCGCCCGGGACACCGGTTTCCCAGAACTCCCCTACCGGCAGCATTTCCGCAACCGCCCTCACCCCCTGGAGATGGTCGGGATGGGGATGGCTGAGCACGAGATAGTCTATCCGCCTGACCCCCATGCGGCGCAGGCACGGAATCAGCAACCGGCGGCCGGGGTCCCAGCCACCGTCGTGCAGCGCCCCTCCCCCGTCGATCAGCATCCTCCGGCCGTTGGCAAAGGTCAGGAGCGAGGACTCCCCCTGACCGACGCTGAAAAAATCGATACGCACCCCCGGCCCCTGCCGGATCCCGGGGACCAGCTGCAGAGGGATGACAAACAGGGGGACCGCTGCCAGCACCGTCAGTCTCTGTCCCCTGCGGGGGAGGAGGGTGAGGAGGAGCAACCCTCCGAGAGAAATGGCGATGCTGAGTTCCGAAGGGGCAAAGTCGGGGAGCAGTGGCAACCGGTCCAGCTCCCCGATGACGCGGTTTGACAACGTAACGAGGAGAGCGCAACCGTGCAGGAGCAGCTCCGCCCCCGGAGGAAACAGCCAGATCAGGGGAAGGGCGGTAAAACCGGCAACCACAGCCCCGTAGCCGAGAAGCGGCACGATGATGAAGTTGCTCAGCAGCCCGGTGAGGGTCGACTGCTGGAAATAGTATGCCACGGGGAGCAGGGTGACCGTTACCGCAGCCAGCGACGCGGCAAGGAACTGGATGAACCGGTAGGCCTTCCCCCCCTCCCGGCACCTGCAGCATGAGACGAACAGGGGGGTCAGCACCATGATCCCCCACAGGGCGAGGAAGGAGAGCTGGAACGAGACGTCGTAGAGAGAGGCGGGGTTGAGCAGCAGCAGGACCAGGGCCGCGAGGACAAGCGCGTTGAAATGGTCGAACTCCCTCTCCAGCACCATGCCGGCCATGAAACATGCCAGCATCAGCACGGAGCGGGATGTCGCCGGCGCGGCCCCGGAGAGAAACAGGTAGAACAGGACAAGCGGCAGCGACAGTGCCGCGGCAAACCGACGGACGTTAGCGTACAGCAGCAGGGACGGGAAAAGCCTTGAGACGGCGAACCAGAGGTGAAAAAGGGCAAGGGCGATTATCCCCACATGGAACCCGGAGATGGAGAGGATGTGATTCACGCCGGTCCGGCTGTAGGCATCCTTCAGCTCCCCGGGGATGTCGCCGCAATCACCGATGAGAAGCGCCTTCAGAATCCCCCCCTCACTCCCCGGCACTGCGGCCGTGATGAAGCGCCCTGCCCGTGCGGCCATGGCATCGAAGAAACGCTGGGGGGACATCTCTCCACGGCGGACGAGGAGAATATCGTCAACGCTCTTGACAGAGGAGGTTGCCGCCACCCCTTTCAGGGAGTAGTAGCGTTCAGCGTCGAACTCTCCCGGTATGCCGTAATTTCTCGGCGCCCGGACCTTGGCGGCACAACGGATCAGGTCTCCGCTGAGAAACCTCCCCTGCCCCTGCTCCGCGCGCAGCAGTATATCCCCGCGCAGCGGCAGCACGACCCCCTCACTACGCACATGCAGGGGTCTGACGACGAGCCGGCTCCCCCCGTCCCGGTTCTCCGGCCGACCGGTTACCCGCCCCTCGATGAGGAGGAGCCGGCCGGAATACTGCTCGATCAGCAACCGCTCACCGGGGCGCCCCGTGAGAGACGGCTGGAGCGCAAGATTACCGGCAACGGACAGCAGCAGCGACATGACAATGGCAAAGGGGAGACAACTGCGGAAGAAAACGGCGGCGACGGCCGCGACGATGGTAACCCAGAGGAGGTATGGGGGGAGATGGACGGCGAAGCTGCCGGCGGAAACGATTCCGCCGGCAAAGGCACACAGGGGGAGCAGCAGGGGTCTCTGGCGCAGGGGGTCGATCAGGCTACTGTCTCTCCTTGAACTTCTCCTGCAGCTGTTTCAGCAACCGGTCGAGCTCGGCAGAGGTGATGATCTCATCGGCGCGTTTGCCCAGCTTGGCCACGGCTACATAGTCGTCGGGAGCAGAGTTCCGCCGGGCAAGCTCGACAGTGTCGACGCCACCGGTGGGTGGGACGAGAACGGTGAGGGATGCCATGCCCTTGCCAAGCCGGAACATGCCGCAATCGACCCATTCCAGGTAAGGCATTCCCGTCCGGGTGACAGCCCGCTCGCCAAAACCGGCGGTGAGGGGTGAACCGACGGAACGGACCCTGAGCCGATACGCAGCCGGCGTATCGATCTCCACCGGGATGGTGAGTTTTGCCTCCGTAAGCCCCCCCCTTACCCATTTGCCCGCCAGCGGCTTGCCGTACAACTGGCTGTCGGTGAGGTAGAAAGCCTCGGGCAGCGGCGAAACGGCAGCGGCAGCCAGGGTCCTGTGCGGAGCCGCGGTGTCTTCCGGCAACTCCCCCTCGCTGCCGAGAAGGGCGACGGCGACCTCCGCAAGTTGACCGCCGGTCAGTGGTGCCGGGAAATTCCACCCTGCGACAGGCGCCACCGTTGCGAGGGCCGGCGCGGAGAAGAGCAGGTAATCTATCGCCCCGCCCGGAGGGATCACGGCATTGAACTCAAGATATCCCGGCGGCAAAAACACCTGGCCGATGACCGTTTCCTTAAGGTTCGCCCCGGCGTTCACCTTGAAGGCCTTGCCTGCCACGGACCAGAGCTGGTCATCCCCCTTGGTTGAGGCTGTCAGGGTATATTTCCCGGCGATGGGGATCAACACCTTGAAATGCACGGCAGTAGCCGCGGTGGTACCGTGAATCCACCCCCGCCCGGTGAAAGGACCGAACAGGTTATAGTTCCGCACGGTCACGGTATCGTAATAACGGTCATACACATCCTCGGCCTCGAAACGGAACCGGCGCTCCCCTCCAAGGATGGTCAGATAATCCCTGTCCGTCGGTTTTTCCGGCACCCCTTCACTCCAGCCGAACAGGTCGACAAGCTTTTTTGCCAATTCCCCCTGGGTCGCCGGCGTACCGCCCGGCGTCTCGGCGGCAGACAGAGTGGCGGCAACGAGGAGTATGGCAGCACTGAGGAGAAGAGCGAGTTTTCGTACCATGGGGACCTCCGGAGACAGAGTTCATCTGGAGTTGAAATATACCACAGGAACGGCCGGAAGCATATGGAAAACCCGGGGTCGCCACTGCGGCAGCCCATCCACCGGTTGTGCACCACCCTGACACGGGGTGCCGCACGTGAAGACAGCCCCTTAATCTGATGATGACTCCGGACACCTTTTCCTGCTATAGTTTTGCGGTGAGATGCGGCACCGGAAACCACCGGATACCGCCACCAACCGGGGAGGAAACTGACAAGATGTCCTTCACAGGCGACCTCGAACACCTGCCGATCGTCGACGTTATCCAGCTCCTGAACTCAACCCGCAAGTCCGGCATCCTCAATGTCAAGGGGAAGAAGGGCGAAAGCCAGCTTGTCTTCAAGGACGGCTACATGGTCAGTGCCAGCCACCTGAACAACAGCGTCAGGATTGGCCAGATCCTTCTCGACATGGGCCTGATCTCGCAGGAGCAGCTGGAACAGGGTCTACAGAAACAGCAGGCCGACGGCAGTACCAGGAAACCCCTGGTCATCACCCTCATCGAACTGGGCATGGTGAAAGAGGAGGATGCCTACCGGGGGCTGCAGAAGCTGATTGAAACAACGCTCGTGGAGATCCTGACCTGGAAGACCGGCAAGTTCACCCTGGAAGCGCTCTCCCACTCCATTGCCTGCGATTTCCGCTATTACCCGGAAAAAATGGACCATGAAATCAACCTGAATACCCAGAGCATTCTCATGGATGCGCTTCGCATCTTCGACGAAAAGATGCGTGACGGGCTGATTCCCGACGAAGGGGGAGACAACGAACCCTTTGACGAGGCCTTCAGCGAGCTCCTCTCCGAGGACGACCTCGGCCTGGGGGAGATGGATCGCCTCTCTGACCAGCTCCCCAAGGCCTTCACCGGGCTGACCCCGTTCGACCCCGTCGCAACGCAACGGGGCAGACTCGGGGAACTCGCCCCCCATCTCCCGCCGTCAGACCTGGACAGGATAGCCTCCTTTCTGGCGGCCCATACGGTCAATCCGCAGCATGAGACGTCTACCGGCGAACAGCGGGGCTCTGTCATCCTGTTCGGCAGCGATCGGCTCCTGTGCCACTCCCTGGAAACCGTCTTCAAAGGCTCCGCCATCGGGGTAACGCTGGCGGAGACGGCCCGGGAAGCCATGAACGCCCTGGAGACGGCACAGGGCTCCGATCTCCCCCCCTGCCTCATCGTGGACAGCCCTGACGCCTCACCGGCCGGCACGTCAGAGTCGCAGCCGGCAGAGCTCTGCGCCACGGCCCGCGATAGACGCCCGGACAGCATCCGCATCCAGCTTGCCCCGCCTGAAGATACCCCCTTCGTGCTGCAGGCCTACAGGTCGGGAGCACGGGCGGTCATCCCCCGTCCCGCCCCGGACGGCAGCTCACCCCTGTTCGCCGACAACTTCATCTCCCTGATCGAGGTCCTCCGAACCTACCTGCGCTCCTGGTGACGGGGGAGAACCACGCCGGACGTAACCATGAGGGGGGCGGCGCCCCCTCATCACCCTTGTAATCTCACCACCGCTCCTTTACAGTAGCTCGATGAGACTGAACCTGTTCAAGAAATTCCTCTTTTCGCTCTGTCTCCTTGCCCTCGTCCCGGTGGCGCTCTCCTCCATCACCCTGTTCCTTAGCCTGAAACGCACCAGCAACCAACTGGCAGCCAGGATCTCGGCAGCCACCGACCGGCAGGCCTCGGAAAATCTGGAGAGCAGGGCGAGACAGATTGCCGACGATGTTGCCGGTTTTCTCGGCGAATGCGAGAACGATCTTCGCCTGCTCGCCGCCCTCCCCTCCGACCCGAAGATGCTCCGCGCCTTTTACGACAGCAAGCATGGCGAGATCTGGCAACGGGGTGTGCTCCCCGCTGAACGTGCCGGCGTGAAGAGCGTCATCCCCCGCTACGCCATGCTGGAGCTGATCGACGCCCGGGGCCGGCAGCGCATCGTCATCAGGGAGGGGAAGCTCCTCCCGGAAAACGAACTGCGGGACGTATCACGCCCCGTGAACACCCTGTACGGAAACGAGACCTACTTCCACGATACGGCACGGCTGAATAAGGGGGAGATCTTCGTCTCCCACCTGAGCGGATTCCACCTGGCACGACAGGAACAGCTGGGAAGCGCCCCCGACTCGGAAAACGCCTTCGGTGGACGGGAGTACCGGGGGATACTGCGCTTCGGCACGCCGCTCTACGATGGCGTCGGCAATTTCCGCGGCATCCTGGTCCTCTCCCTCGATCACCGGCACCTGATGGAATTCAGCCAGCACGAGCAACCGGGCAAGGTCGGCAGGACGGTCTTTCCCTCATACAAGAGCGGCAACTACGCTTTCCTCTTCGACGACGAAGGATGGATCATCACCCACCCCAACTTCTGGGATATCCGCGGCAACTATCCTGACGGACGACCGGTCCCCCCCTACAGCATACACTCAACCCCGGAGGAGATTGCCTCCGGGCGGACCCCCTTCAACCTGGACCATGCCGGGTTCATCCACCCCAACTACCCGGTGGTCGCGCGACACGTGCGTGAGGGGAAGAGCGGCTACCTCGACACGACCAACGTGGGAGGGGCGACGAAGGTGATGGCCTATGCGCCGATCGTCTACCGCTCAGGGGTCTACGCACGCCATGGCGTGTTCGGGGGGGTTACCATCGGATTCCAGACGGACCTGTTCCATGAACCCGCCCGCACAGCGGCAGGCATCATCCATGACCAGATGGAGGACCACCTGCACAAAAGCGCCCTGATCCTGGCGCTGACCACCGCCCTCGCCCTCCTGGCCGCCGGGCTCATCTCCCGAAGCATCACCCACCCCATCGCCCTTCTTACCCAGCAGGCACGGGCACTGGCAACCGGCTCGGGCAGCAGCCGGGTAGAGATCGTCTCACGGGACGAACTGGGTGAACTGGCAAATGACTTCAACAGCATGGCAGCCGAACTGGAAGCACGGAACCGCCACCTACTGGAAACCCTGTCCGAACTGGACCTCTCCCGCCGGGAGGTGACCGACGAGCGCAACCTCATGGAGGGGGTGGTGAACAGCATCTCCAGCGCCATTCTCCCCTTCTCCCGCGAAGGGCGGTTGATCTCGATCAATGCGAACGGCAGGGTCATACTGGGCGAGCACGCCCAGACCGGGAGCCATTTTCGCACGATATTTGCTGGCTGGCCCGGCCTGGTGGAACGGATCGAGGCCACCATCGCGGGCAGCCGCCCCTTTGGCCGAGCCCCGTGCACCCTTGTGAACGACGGAGGGACAAAGCATTACGACGTGGGCGTATTCCCCATCGGTCCGGCAATGGAACAGGGTATCACCGTCACCATCCGCGACGAGACGGAAAAGGAACGGATGCGGGAAGAGATGACCAGGCTGGACCGTTTCGCCTCCCTGGGAAAACTGTCGGCAGGCATTGCCCACGAAATCAGGAACCCCCTGACCGGCATCACCCTGCTGCTTGACGACCTGCACGACCGCCCCGGCACCGACAGGGACAGCAAGGAGATGATGGGAAAGGCTCTGCACGAGATCGAACGGATGGAACGGCTGATCAATGCCCTGCTGAACTACGCCGCACCGCCACGTTCCGATTTCAGGGAGGGGGACCTCAACCGCCTGGTGGAGGAGACCCTCCTCTTCTTCCGCAAGGTCTGTGCCCGGGAGGGGGTGACCGTGGCGAGCAGCCTAGAGGTGGTCCCGACCATTGTCTTCGACAGTGAAAAGATCCGTCAGGTACTGCTCAACCTCTTGCGCAACTCCCTCAGCGCCACCACCTCGGGCGGCAGTATCACCGTTTCGACCTCGTGTACGCCGGAATGGGTGGTCCTTACCGTACGTGACACCGGCCAGGGGATCGACCCCACGGACCTGCACCTCGTCTTCGACCCGTTCTTCACCCGGAGCAAGGGAGGAACCGGCCTCGGGCTTTCCATCACCCAGAGGATTGTCGCAGAGCACCACGGTACGATCGACGTCTTCAGCACCGCCGGCAAAGGGACGACCTTTACGGTCAGACTGCCATTACAGGATCAGGCACGGGGAAGAAATGGAAAAGATTCTCATAATTGATGATGAAGCGTTCATCCGTGAAAACGTGGAGCGGGTCCTCCGGGACGGCGGGTACCAGGTCCTGGCCGCCGCCGACGGCAGGAGCGCCGTGGAACTGGTGGCAGCCGAGGAGATCGACCTGGCACTTCTGGACCTGAACCTGGGGGAAGAGAACGGCATCGAAGTCCTCAAGGAGCTGAGGCAGCTGGACCCGGATCTGCTGGTCATCGTCATCACCGGCTACGGCTCGGTCGAAACGGCTGTGGAGTCACTCAGGCTCGGGGCCTTCCACTACATGAAAAAACCGTTCAAGGCCGATGCCCTGGAGCTGATCGTCAAACTGGCCCTGCAGACGAGCAGCCTGAAGAGGGAGGTCCGGGCCATCCGCAAGGGCGAACTTGAGTTCTTCGAGAAAATACCGATGGTTGGGGTGAGCAGCGCCCTCAAGGAGACCATCCGCCAGTCGCGGGAGGTTGCGCGTCACCCGGAAGCGACGGTGCTGATTACCGGTGAATCGGGAACGGGCAAGGAACTGATCGCCAAGACGATCCACCACCTCTCGGACCGGCGTGAAGCCCCCTTCATCGAGATCAACTGCGCGTCCATCCCGGTGAATCTCCTGGAGAGCGAACTCTTCGGCCACGAAAAAGGGGCGTTTACCGACGCGTCCGGCCGCAAACCCGGCCTGTTCGAGGCCGCCAACAAGGGGACGATTTTCCTTGACGAAGTGGGTGAGATGGAGCCGGCCATGCAGGCCAAGCTCCTCCGGGTTCTGGAGAGCAGAACCGTCAGGCGGGTCGGCGGGACCAGGACCATCGACGTGGATGTGCGGGTCATTGCCGCCACCAACAGGAACCTGAAGGAGAGCATTCTCCAGGGGCAGTTCCGGGAGGACCTCTACTACCGGCTGAACGTTTTTCCGATCCATATCCCCCCCTTGCGGGAACGGCGCGAAGACATTCCGGTCCTGACGACCTTTTTCCTCGAAGTATACAACCGCAAGTTCTCGCGCAATTTCCGGGAGATCGATCCGGAGGCTCACCGCCTCCTCTCCGGCTACCACTGGCCCGGCAATATCAGGGAGCTGAAAAATACCATCGAACGGATCTGCATCATGCAGAACGGCCCCACCCTCCTCCCGGAACACCTCCCGGCGGACATCATTAC